>NZ_JAXDPY010000182.1:0-13693 GCF_034668105.1 Paraburkholderia sp.
CGGTTCAGTTAAGAACCGGTCGCTCACTCAACGTACTGACGAATGATTAACCTGTCCAGAGACAGGAAAACCTTCCTTTAATACTCGTGTGAGACTTGATACTTTCGCTTCCCGGCAGACCCCGAAGGACCCGCCGCGCGTCGCGCATCAAGCGCCCACACTTATCGGCTGTTAATTTTTAAAGATCGGGTCCGCATTCACCACCAAAACCGCACCGTGCTGCACACCTTCACAACCACCCGGTACCGCTTCGTTCTGCGTCGCTGCATCAGCAGCAGAGAAACGAGATTATGAGGCCTCTTTTTCGTTTCGTCAACAACATTTTTTGCTTTCGCTTAAAACCTTGTCGAAGCTACGGCCGCTGGTTTCTACCGCGGCGCTCGTTCGCAAACGAGGAGGCGAACTATAGGTGAACATCAGCCACGTGACAAGGGTTTAACCAAAATCTTTTTGGCAACTCACTTCCGGGTTGACTTCACCAAGGCAGTCACCGGAATCGCTTCGGCCATAGCGGTATATCCAGCGTCGCTGGGATGGATATGATCACCACTGTCAAAAGCGCGCTGCAGACGATTCGGTTGCGCCGGGTCACGCAGTGCAGCATCGAAATCTACAACGCCGTCGAAAGCGTGGCTGGTTCGGATCCACTGGTTGACCGCAAGCCGGATCGTCTCCCGCGGCGCTGGCAGCGATGCGGGCGTCAAGGTTGCGCCGAACACCTTCACGCCGCGGTGCCGTGCATCCGCAATCACCCGCTGATAGCCGCCAATCAGGTCGGCGGCCGTCACCGAGGTATGAGGGGAGTCGCAGTCAAGGCCACTACGAGCCGGCATCTCCGCAAAATTGATGTCGTTGATGCCAATCAGCAAAATTGCGGTCTTGACACCCGGGCGTTCCAGCACGTCCCGGTCGAAACGCCGCACGAGCGCGTCGCCGTAGCAGAGTGAGTCGCTCAGTAAGCGATTGCCACTGATGCCCAGATTCACGATGGCCGTCGAGTGGTCGCCGCTGCTGGCGAACCGACGCGCCAGCGCGTCCGGCCACCGCCGATTCTGATTCAGGCTGGAGCGCATGCCGTCCGTGATCGAGTCGCCGATCGCGGCGACCGCAGCCGACGACGGCGCGTCCACCGACAACCCCGTCACCCACACATATTGCGTGAACCGGCCGCGAAACGCTTTGGCAGAAGGGTCGGCGGTGTGATTTCCCGGTGCGGAAACGAAGTTCAACTGGCTCGAGACGCGATGCCAGGCCACAATCCGTTGTTCCGGCCCCATGAACGCACTAATCGCATAAGGCGTACCTTCGGCAATGTCGATAGGAACCGGGTCGCTGTCCAACTCCGCGCCCGGCGGGATGCTCACTGAATTCCTGCCGCCGAAAGTCACGCGCGCCTCACTATTGCTCAACGCGGCCGCGCCGCCCGTGGAGCGCGCGATGCGCAACTCCTCGATCACGAGCGCTGTCTTGCCGTACTCATTGCTGAGATGAACTCGTGCGGATTTGCCCGACAGCGTCGGATAAATGATCTGACGAACCGTGCGCCCTGCCACTTCCGGGGCGCGATACAACGACGGCAAATCCGACCGTTGCGGAATCGGCTGCAATGCGGTCGCCCATGCGGACACCCAGTGTGTCGGACCATCGGCGGCAAAAACAGTTGAGGAAACGGCAAATTGGCAAAGCAACGCCGCGCCACATGCGGCGGCCAGGGTGCGAATGGTCATTCAGATGGTCGGTTCGAGGCGAAACGAGCATTGTGCCCGATCGCCATAGCCATCGCGGCGGACCGCGCCAACCCGATCGTCCAATCAACGCCCTTGGCGGCAGAATTGCACGTCGAACGTACCGCGAGAGCGATAAGGGTTTTCAGCAGGCCGCCACAAACCAGACGCATTCGGTTCGCCCGGCACTAGAGCTCAATGGGACCACCGGCCTAACACCTGCACAGCAGCCGACCGGCGCCGACCCCCAATAGCCACCGGTACCAAGCCATCCGCGCTGCAGCTTTCGATGCGAGCGCAAGCTTCGTCCAGATCAACCTGCCGCCGAAACTCCAATCATTTTCAGCGCAAGCGCTTCGGCCACTTCGATCCCGTCGATGGCTGCCGAGTAGATTCCGCCGGCATACCCGGCGCCCTCACCGGCTGGATACAAGCCCTCGACATTCATACTTTGATAGTCATCCCGACGCCGCACCCGAATCGGCGACGACGTTCTCGTCTCGACGCCTGTCAGCACGGCGTCATGCATGGCGAACCCGGCGATCTTCTTGTCCATTTCCGGCAACGCTTCGCGGATGGCTTCGATCACGTAGTCGGGCAGCGCCGTGCTGAGATCGGTCGGATGCACGCCCGGCTTATAGGACGGCACGACCGAACCCAGCGATGTAGACGGCCGACCGGCGATGAAATCGCCCACCAGTTGCCCCGGCGCCATATAGTTGCCGCCGCCCAGTTCGAACGCCCGCTCTTCCCACTTGCGCTGGAAGGCGATGCCCGCAAGCGGGCCGCCCGGATAATCGTCCGGCGTGATGCCGACGACGATCCCGGCATTCGCATTGCGCTCTGCCCGCGAGTACTGGCTCATGCCGTTGGTCACCACGCGGCCCGGCTCGGACGTCGCGGCGACCACCGTGCCGCCAGGACACATACAGAAGCTATAAACGGCGCGCCCGTTGCTGCAATGATGCACGACCTTATAGTCCGCGGCGCCCAGCTGCTTGTGGCCGGCGAACTTGCCGAAACGGCTGCGATCGATCAAGCCTTGCGGATGTTCGATCCGAAAACCGAGCGAGAACGGCTTCGCTTCAATATAGACGCCGCGGTCGCTCAGCATCTGAAAGGTATCGCGCGCGCTATGGCCAACCGCCAGCACCACATGCTCACAGCGCAAATCCTCGCCTGTCGACAGTTTGAGACCGCGCACCTTGCCCTGATCGATGTCGATATCGTCGACTCGCGCCTCGAAGCGCACCTCGCCGCCCAGCTCGTGAATGGTCGCGCGCATCTTTTCGACCATGCTGACGAGCCGGAACGTGCCGATATGGGGCCGGCTCAGATAAAGAATGTCCTCAGGCGCGCCCGCGCGGACAAATTCGTCGAGCACCTTGCGGCCATAGTGCTTCGGATCCTTGATCTGGCTGTAAAGCTTGCCGTCCGAGAAGGTACCCGCGCCGCCTTCGCCGAATTGCACGTTCGATTCAGGGTTGAGCACCGACTTGCGCCACAGCCCGAAAGTATCCTTGGTACGCTCGCGCACGGCTTTGCCGCGCTCAAGAATGATCGGACGGAAACCCATTTGGGCGAGGATCAGCCCGGCAAACAGGCCGCAAGGGCCCATGCCGATCACGACTGGACGCGGCGAGGTGAGTCGCGCCGGTGCCTTGGCGACAAAACGGTACGTCATGTCCGGCGTCACGCCGCAATGCGGCACATCGGCGAGCCGTCTAAGCGCGGCTGCTTCATCCTTTACTTCGACGTCGACGATGTAAGTGAGCTTGATGTCGGCGCGCTTGCGCGCGTCGTGCGCGCGGCGGAACACGGTGTATCGGATGAGCCCGTCGTCGCCCACGCCGAGTTCAGCGAGACGCGCGCGGACGGCGGCTTCGAGAACGCTTTCGGGATGATCGAGCGGGAGTTTGATTTCGCTTAGACGTAACATGTGTACCGGGGCTGCAGGAAGGCCGCAAATCGCGGCCAATTCGCAATTTTATAGGTTAAGCGTCGGCCGGGGGCGACGGCGCAAGCGAAACGCCTCCGCCACTGCCACCCCAAGCCCCTATCGACAATCACGGTCCATCTTAAAAAATTTATAAACCGACCGGTCGGTTGGTTTATACTGCGCAGACACAGACAACTTCCGCTGAGAGCGTCCCCATGTACACGCAATCCCTGGATATCCCCGGCAACGTTGCCCCGCTCGATACGGCAGCGAGTTCGCCCGAGCAGTCGCAATTCGACGCCGTCATGGCCGCCGACGGCAAGATCGAGCCGCAAGACTGGATGCCTGACGCCTACCGCAAGACGCTGGTGCGGCAAATCTCGCAGCACGCGCACTCGGAGATCGTCGGCATGCTGCCGGAAGGCAACTGGATCACACGCGCACCCAGCCTGAAGCGCAAGGCGATCCTGCTGGCCAAAGTGCAGGACGAAGCCGGCCACGGCCTCTATCTATATAGTTCGGCGGAAACGCTCGGCGTGTCGCGCGATCAGTTGATCGCGGCGCTGCACTCGGGCAAAGCCAAGTATTCGAGCATTTTCAATTACCCAACGCCGACCTGGGCGGACGTGGGCGTGATCGGCTGGCTGGTGGACGGCGCGGCGATCATGAATCAGATCCCGCTGTGCCGCTGCACGTACGGTCCGTACGCGCGCGCAATGATCCGTATCTGCAAGGAAGAGTCGTTCCACCAGCGTCAAGGCTTCGACGCGCTGATGTCGATGATGAGCGGCACGGATGCGCAACGAGAGTTGGTCCAGCAAGCCGTGAACCGCTGGTGGTGGCCGGTGCTGATGATGTTCGGCCCGAGCGACAAAGACTCGATCCACAGCAACCAGTCATCGAAATGGGGCATCAAGCGCATCTCCAATGACGATCTGCGGCAGAAATTCGTCGACGCCACCGTCGATCAGGCCAAGGTGCTCGGCGTCACGCTGCCGGACCCGGACCTGAAGTGGAACGAAGCCCGCGGCCACCACGACTACGGCGACATCGACTGGGAAGAATTCTGGCGCGTCGTGAATGGCGACGGGCCGTGCAATCGCGAGCGCCTCGCGACTCGCGTGAAGGCACACGACGACGGCGCCTGGGTGCGCGAAGCCGCCCTCGCCCACGCCGAAAAGCAGCGCCAGCGCGCACAACAGCAAGCTGCCTGACCGCAGCGGCAAGCCAGACAAAGTAACAGGAGATCAGCAATGAACAAGGAATGGCCGATTTGGGAAGTCTTCGTGCGCAGCAAGCAGGGACTCGACCATAAACACTGCGGCAGCCTGCACGCCGCCGACGCGCCGATGGCGCTGCGCATGGCGCGCGACGTCTACACGCGCCGCCAGGAAGGCGTGAGCATCTGGGTGGTGCCGTCGTCGGCGATTACGGCGTCGGCGCCGGAAGACAAGGCGGAACTGTTCGAACCGGCTGGCGACAAGATTTACCGCCACCCGACGTTCTACACGCTCCCCGACGAAGTCAACCACATGTAAGCGCAGCCATGACCATCACGCCCCAACATCTGCAGTACGTGCTGCGCCTCGCGGACACCGCGCTGATCCTCGGACAGCGCAATGCCGAGTGGTGCGGCCACGGCCCGATCCTCGAAGAGGACATCGCGCTGTCGAATATGAGTCTCGACCTGATCGGCCAGGCGCGCCTGCTGTACACGCACGCAGCCTCGCTGGAACAGCAGCTCACCGGCAAAAGCCGCACGGAAGACGACTACGCGTATTTTCGCGCCGAACGCGAGTTCGCCAACTACACGCTGGCCGAGTTGCCGCATTACGGCCCGCTCGCCGGCACCGCGCAAGCCGAGAAGGACTACGCGGTCACGATCGTGCGCAATTTCCTCTACTCGACGCTGATGGCGCATGTGTGGACCGCGCTCACTGCGTCCAAAGACGAGCAGCTCGCCGCGATCGCCTCGAAATCGATCAAGGAAACCAGCTATCACGTGCACCACGCGAGGGAATGGCTCATCCGTTTCGGCGACGGTACGGACGAGTCGCATCGCCGCGCCCAAGCCGCGCTCGACTATCTGCTGCCGTACACGCGTGAGTTTTTCAGCGCGGATGCCGTCGAGGAGACCATCGCTGCCGCCGGCATCGGACCGCTCACGCCGGAGCTCGAAGCTGCATGGCTCGAAGACGTCCGGGCCACGCTCGACGAAGCCACCCTCAGCCTGCCGGAACCGGTCAAGCACATCACGACCGGCAAGCATGGCGAGCACTCGGAACACATGGGCTTCGTGCTGGCTGAAATGCAAAGCCTCGCACGCCAGCATCCCGGCGCCACCTGGTAAGCGCTTCTGCGCAACCCAACGGAACTCGACGATGACGACCTCGACTGCGACTGCGACTGTCACGCCCACTGCTGATGCCACGCTCGAACGCGCCTGGGCGGTGCTCGAAGCGGTACCGGATCCGGAAATCCCGGTGGTGTCGATTCGTGAACTCGGCATTCTGCGCGACGTGCGCCGCGCCGCCGATGGCGCGCTCGAAGTCGTGATCACGCCGACCTATTCCGGTTGCCCGGCGATGTCGCAGATCGCCGAGGACGTTGCCCATGCACTCGATGTGGCCGAGCTAAAGCCCTATCGGATCGCCACGGTGCTCGCGCCGGCCTGGACCACCGACTGGATGACTGCCGAAGCGCGCGAGAAACTGCGCGTCTACGGCATTGCGCCGCCCACGGGCAATTGCGGCAGCGCGGCGGCTGCGTCGCAGGAAAAAGTGATGCGCTTCGTGCCGCGCGCGCTGCCTGCGCCGTCGTGTCCCCGTTGCGGCTCAGCGCATACCGAGCGTCTCGCCCAATTCGGCTCGACGGCCTGCAAGGCCTTGTACCGCTGTCTCGACTGCCGCGAACCCTTCGACTACTTCAAACCATACTGATATGGCTACCCCGCAATTTCATCCGCTGCGTATTCGCGAAGTGCGGCCCGAAACCGCAGACGCGGTCTCGGTCGCCTTCGAAGTCCCTGTCGAACTGCGCGATCACTATCGCTTCATGCAGGGCCAGTTCGTCACGCTGAAGACGCACATCGACGGTGAGGAAACGCGCCGTTCGTACTCGATCTGCGTCGGCGTCACCGATTACGACCGCGACGGCGAACTGCGCATCGGCATCAAGCGCGTGCGCGGCGGGCGTTTCTCGAACTTCGCGTTCGACACGCTGCAACCCGGCCACACCATCGACGTGATGACGCCGGACGGCCGCTTCTTCACCCATCTGAACGCGGACCAGGGCCAGCAGTACATCGCGTTCTCCGGTGGCTCGGGCATCACGCCCGTGCTTGCGATCATCAAGACCACGCTCGAAGTCGAGCCGCGCAGCACCTTCACACTGGTGTACGGCAACCGCAGCGTCGATCAGATCATGTTCGCGGAAGAGCTCGAGGATCTGAAGAACCGCTTCATGAATCGCTTCGTGCTGTATCACGTGCTGTCCGACGATCTGCAGGACGTCGAGCTGTTCAACGGCGTGCTCGACCAGCAGAAGTGTGCGGACTTCATTGAAAACCTGCTGCCGGCCGATGCGATCGACGAAGCCTTCATCTGCGGCCCCGGCCCGATGATGGATGCCGCCGAAGCTGCGTTGAAAGCCGCGGGCGTGCCTTCGGAAAAAGTGCATGTGGAGCGCTTCGGTTCGCCGCTGCCGCAAGCGGGCGTGCCGCCGGTCGAGATCACCGACGACACGCCAGCCGCCGACCTCGAAATCGTCCTCGACGGCAAACGGCGCAAGCTGCGTCTGCCGTATCAGGGCGTGAGCGTGCTCGACGTCGGCTTGCGCGCCGGCCTCGCGCTGCCTTATGCGTGCAAGGGCGGCGTCTGCTGCACTTGCCGCGCAAAGGTGCTCGAAGGTGAGGTCAAGATGGAAAAGAACTACACGCTGGAAGAACACGAAATCCGCGACGGTTTCGTGCTGACCTGCCAATGCCATCCGATCAGCGACCGCGTGGTGGTGAGTTACGACGAACGTTGAGTCGAGCGCGGCGGGTGACCCTGCGACGCCCGCGACGCTTTCAGCAGGTCCGCGATCCGCTTACACTAGGGGCCGCTCGTGATCGGACATCTGTTCCGATCGACGAGCGGCCCCATTTGTCATTTGCGTTCTTACTTGCGTTTTTTGCCTGCCCAAGCCACTGCCGATGAGCACGATCCATCTCACCAACGGCGACGTCGCCGCCGAGTCACTCCGCGCTGCGCTAGCCGAGGCGGCCCGCGACGAACGCGTGCATGCACTGCGCGACGACCTGGCGGTCGGTCCACTGCGCGGTATCGATGACGGACCCCACGTGCGGGCGGAATTCTGGGACCGTGTCAGCGCCGACACCAGGCGCGATTTTCTTCGGGAATTCCGCGAACAGGCGGCAGCGCTGGAGAACATCGCGCGCGGTGACGCGAATCTGGTGGTCTGGCACGGCGAAAGCGCAGCCGATCAACTCATGCTGCGCCGCGTCTGCTACCACCTGCGCAACAGCCCGCAACGGCTGAATGAAGTGCGTCTGTCGATTCGCGACCTCACCGATCCGGGCGCATGGGCGCATAGCCGCAAAGATCGCGCGACCTCCGTCGGCATGTTCGCGCCGGCTGTATTGCAGGGGCGTCTGTCGGATGCGGCGCCGATTTCAGTTCTGCGCATCAGCCGGCTTGCGCTCGAATGGCAGGAAGCCAAACACGCAAACGGCGAAACGCGGCGCTGGCGCGACAATACATTCACGAGCGGCAGCTTCGCCGATCTGGACGCGCTGATTCTCGAACACGTCACCGGCGACTGGCAACCCGCCGCGCGTGTTGCCGCCGAACTGATGACCGCCGAACTCTGGTATCTGGTAAGCGACAGCATCGTGCTGTGGCGCTTCCGCGAACTTGCCGCGACGCGCCGTATCAAGCTGCGTGGCGAGGCGAGCGCGTGGCGCACGCTGGAACTGTGCGCGGCGCTTGCCCCCTGTCCACACTAATAAAATAGACAACTATGGCCCGCACCCGAGCCCCCGACCACGAAACCCAGCGCGATCAGATTCTCGAACTAGCCGCGGCGAAATTCGCGCAGACCAGCTACCCGAGCACCTCGATGGCCGACCTCGCCGCCGCGAGCGGCACCTCGAAAGCGCGCCTGTATCACTACTACGCCAGCAAGGAAGCAATCCTGTTCGATCTGCTGGACCGCTACACCAAGCGGCTGATGCTGATCATCGCCGAGGTGGAGGGCGCGAGCCAACGTCGCGGACTGTCCGAGCGGGAAACCTTCGCGGAGCTGATCCGCGCGTTTCTGTCCGAGTACGAGACCTCGCACAGCCGCCACGTCGCGCTTCTGAACGACGTGAAGTATCTGGTCGACACCCAGCGAGAAGTGATCCTGAACCGCCAGCGCGACGTGGTCGCGGCGTTTGCGCGACAGTTGGCGCGCGCCTATCCGGAACGCGCCACGCGCGAAAACCAGACCGCCCTCACGATGATGGTGTTCGGCATGATCAATTGGACGTTCACCTGGCTCAAACCGGACGGCCGCATGGGCTACCGGGAATTTGCCGAGCAGGTCGTCAATATGGTCGACCACGGACTCAGCGCTGCCGAAGTCTGATTGCGCATAGCAGCATGTTCAAAAGGGATACTTGCCGCGCGTTGTCCCGCCGCGACAACTAGTCACGAACGCTCGTTCAATTTATTTTTCCTTAATAATCAAATATCTAAAAAAATACCGTTAGCGTTTTAGGCATTCGCCTCAGTTTTTATACGGGTTTTCCCTAGTGATGAGTCAGGGTTTCCGCTAAAATCGTTTTTGCGGTGCAGCACGCCGCTCGATCAAAAGGAGAACCTGACCATGAACATGATTACACCCCGCGCCGCTGAGCCGATCGTCGCGCACGGTCGCCTGTCGCAGCCAGGCGGTCGTGCACCTGCTCTGGTCCGCGAACTCACCGCCGTCGACCGCGATCGACTGCTGACCCACTTCCTTTCGCTCGACGAGGACGACCGCCTTTTGCGCTTCGGCCAGATCGTGCCGAACCACGTCATTGAAAACTACGTCCGTGCGATCGATTTCACGCGCGACACGGTCTTCGGCGTGTTCAATAGTGAGTTGCAACTCACCGGCGTCGGCCATCTCGCGTATCTGCCTGCGGAAGGCGACAAGCGCACCGCAGAGTTCGGCGTGTCGGTGCTGGAAAGCGTCCGCGGACAAGGCATTGGCTCGAAGCTGTTCGAACGCGCCGCCATCCGCAGCCGCAACACCCATGTCACTACGCTTTACATGCACTGCCTGTCACGTAATTCGACCATGATGCATATCGCGAAGAAGGCCGGCATGAAGATCGAATATGCGTATGGCGAAGCAGACGCCTATCTGACGCTGCCGCCGGCGGATCAATCGAGCATCATCGCTGAGATGCTGCAGGAACAAGCCGCGGTGTTCGACTACGCACTCAAGCGCCAGGCGCGTCACGCGTCGAAACTGTTCCAATCGTTCTTGCCTGCAGCCGAGGCCGCGTAACCGATCTGCGCTTCGGCGAGAAAAGGGCGGCCTTGTGGCCGCCCTTTTTGTTTGTGACTCGTACCGCCCGCTGCCGCCCAACGCTCACAAAATCGGCAGCGCCGTCGTCTCCTTGAATTTCTCGAGCGAAAAGCTCGTCTTCACGTCGATGACAGATGGATGGTGCAGCAGCTGGTCCTGCACGAAACGTGAAAAGTGCGCCATGTCCTCGACCTGCACCCTCAACAGGTAATCCATGTCACCGGTCATGGCGTGACATGCGACCACTTCCGGCCATGTCTGCACCGCTGCGCGGAACAGATCGGCATGTGTGGCGTCGCCGCGCGGACCGAGCGCCGGATCGCTGCGCTTTTCCAGCCGCACGTTGACGTAGGCCAGCAGATCGAGTCCAAGCTTTTGCGCATCGAGCAGCGCGACATAGCCGCGAATCACGCCGCTCTCCTCCAGTCGGCGGATACGCCTCAGACACGGACTCGGCGACAGATTGATGCGCTCGGCGATCTCCTGATTCGACAGCCGGCCATTTTCCTGAAGAATCGCCAGTATGCGTCGGTCGATGGCATCTATCTCTATATTGGCCATTTTTCTGCCTTCCAAGTAATAGATCTCGCTAGAAAATAGCGCCAGCGTAGCGTTGGGCGATTAAGTTCGCAAGGTTTCTTCGCTGATCGGCCTTTACACTTGCGTCATTCAGTTCAGTCGCGCTCAATTGCGCACCCCGCGCCAGCGCTTAGCTTGGATGGAAGGAGACAGACAATGCAGGTTTCAACTTGGAATAACCCGGTCGGCACCGACGGCTTCGAGTTCATCGAATACACCGCGCCGGACCCGAAAGCGCTCGGCAAGCTGTTCGAACAGATGGGCTTCACCGCCGTCGCCCGGCATCGTCATAAAGACGTGACGCTGTATCGCCAGGGCGAAATCAATTTCATCGTCAACGGTGAACAGGGTTCGTTCGCGCAACGTTTTACGCGCCTGCACGGTCCGTCGATCTGTGCGATCGCTTTCCGTGTGCAAGACGCAGCCAAGGCGTATCAGCAGGCCTTGGAAAAAGGCGCGTGGGGCTTCGACAACAAGACCGGCCCGATGGAACTGAACATCCCCGCAATCAAAGGCATCGGCGACTCGCTGATCTATTTCGTCGACCGCTGGCGCGGCAAGAACGGCGCTGAGCCGAACAGCATTGGCAACATCGATATTTACGACGTCGACTTCGAGCCGATTCCCGGCGCGAATCCGAATCCCGTCGGCCACGGCCTGACCTACATCGATCACCTCACGCACAACGTCCATCGCGGACGCATGCAGGAATGGGCGGAGTTCTACGAGCGTCTGTTCAACTTCCGGGAAGTGCGTTACTTCGACATCGAAGGCAAGGTGACCGGCGTCAAATCGAAGGCGATGACCTCGCCGTGCGGCAAGATCCGCATTCCGATCAATGAAGAAGGTTCCGACGTGGCAGGTCAGATTCAGGAATATCTGGACGAGTACCACGGCGAAGGCATCCAGCACATCGCGCTGGGAAGCAACGACATCTACCGCACCGTGGACGGTTTGCGCGCGTCGAACATCTCGCTGCTCGATACGATCGACACGTACTATGAACTGGTCGATCGCCGCGTGCCGAACCACGGCGAGCCGCTCGACGAATTGCGCAAGCGCAAGATCCTGATCGACGGCGCACCGGAGGACTTGCTGCTGCAGATCTTCACCGAAAACCAGATCGGGCCGATCTTCTTCGAGATCATCCAGCGCAAGGGCAATCAGGGCTTCGGCGAGGGCAATTTCAAGGCGCTGTTCGAATCGATCGAGCTGGACCAGATTCGCCGTGGGGTGGTTCAGGACAAGGCCTAAAGGCCGAAGGCCCGCGCGGAATCTGGGAGATAAAAAAGGGCGAGGATCTTGCGATCCTCGCCCTTCGTCGTTGGTGCCGTTCTCCGAAGCCCGGACAACGGCCGATTTTCAACCGGCGCGCCGCATCAGCGACGCATTACGAATTCTGGTCTTCCTCGTCGGCCTTGGTAGATCGTACAAGGCGCTCCACCGCTATACCTGCGGGCGCGACTTGCGCCGTACTGGTAATCGCGTTCGACAGCGTCCCTGCACTGCCCGAATTCGAGCGCATTGGCGCGCTCATGGCGAAAAATGCGGCCGAAACCATCAGGAAGGTCTGGATGTTTCTGGTGTTCATGCGTACTCCTTTTCTAACTGCCCTGCTGTCCTGAAGCCCCGCCGAATGCGGAGCGTTGCGCAGACATTGCTCGCAGGTGGGCTATTAGACAGGCATTTCCACTGCGGTTCCGCATATTTGTAGTTTTTACAGCTTGTTACAGTGGCATTGCGGCGCTGGCCATAATTCACGTCAAGTTGGATGCCAGGATCTTCCCGTGCGGGCTGCGGCGGGTTTTTACCAGTGCTACCATCACTTAAAACACGTCAATATGGCGACCCCGGCCCCAAGCATTCACAAGATGCCGCGGCCCAAAAAAGCTTTGGTGATCCCAAACTCGGTGGAGGAGTACACATAATGAATGCCCCGCTAGACGCAGGTCAGCGAGCCTCGCTCGAAGCCGCGCTATCTTCCGTCACGCTCGACGACAAATACACCCTGGAACGCGGCCGCGCGTACATGAGCGGCATTCAGGCGCTGGTGCGTCTGCCGATGCTGCAGCAGCAACGCGACGAGGCCGCCGGGCTCAACACCGCCGGCTTTATTTCCGGTTACCGTGGCTCGCCGCTCGGCGGTCTCGATCAATCCTTGTGGAAGGCGAAACAGCATCTCGCCGCCCATCGCGTCGTGTTCCAACCCGGCGTCAACGAAGACCTCGCGGCGACCGCCGTGTGGGGTTCGCAGCAGGTCAACCTGTACCCGAGCGCCAAATACGATGGCGTGTTCTCAATG
This sequence comes from Paraburkholderia sp., assembly GCF_034668105.1. Lineage (GTDB taxonomy): Bacteria > Pseudomonadota > Gammaproteobacteria > Burkholderiales > Burkholderiaceae > Paraburkholderia. Next base: position 13,106 of record NZ_JAXDPY010000182.1, read on the forward strand.
TGGTACGGCAAGGGCCCAGGCGTCGACCGTTCCAGTGACGTCTTCAAGCACGGCAACTCGGCCGGCTCGGCGCAACACGGCGGCGTTCTCGTGCTCGCCGGCGACGACCACGCCGCCAAATCCTCGACGCTCGCGCACCAGTCGGAACACATCTTCAAGGCGTGCGGCCTGCCGGTGCTCTTTCCGTCGAATGTGCAGGAATATCTGGACTTCGGCCTGCACGGCTGGGCGATGAGCCGCTATTCCGGCCTGTGGGTCGCCATGAAGTGTGTGACCGATGTGGTCGAATCGTCGGCTTCGGTCGATATCGATCCGCATCGCACGAAAATCATTCTGCCCGACGACTTCGCCATGCCCGAAGGCGGCCTGAATATCCGCTGGCCGGATTCGCCGCTGGTGCAGGAAGCGCGTCTGCTCGACTACAAGTGGTATGCGGCGCTCGCCTACGTGCGCGCAAACAAACTGGACCGCGTCGAAATTGATTCGCCGCATGCGCGCTTTGGCATCATGACCGGCGGCAAGGCGTATCTCGATGTGCGTCAGGCACTCACCGATCTCGGACTCGACGACGAAACCTGTTCGCGCATC
>NZ_JAXDPY010000183.1:0-26684 GCF_034668105.1 Paraburkholderia sp.
GAGACGGTGGGTGTAACGGACGACTTCGTTTGTCCACGGCCGAACATCCAGGAAATGACCGCGGACACGATCAGCGTGCCGCTAACGAAATAGAGTCCGAGCGAGTAGTCGCCGCTGACTTCGCGCAACTTGCCGATGACCATCGGGCCGATCGTACCGCCGATCAGACTGCCCATCGCGTTGATCAAAGCGATCCCTGCTGCCGCAGCGGAGCCGGAGAGGAACTGCGTGGGCATGCTCCACAGCGGCGGCTTCGCGGCGTTGATGCCAAAATTCGCGACCGACAGTCCGACGATCAGCAGCAGTGCGGACGGTGCATATCCGGCCAGCAGCATCCCCGCGCCCGCAGCCAGACATGCGATCGACACGTGCAATCGGCGTTCGCCGGTGCGGTCGGAGTTTTTCGCCCAGAGCACCATGCCGATAACGGCGACCACATTGGGAATTGCATTGACGAGTCCCAGTTCGAAATAGCTGAAGCCGAAGTGGCTAATGATCATCGGCGCCCAGATGCCGATCGCGTACAGACCTGTCGACGTGCCCGCATAAACGAGGGCGAGGGCGAGCACGCGCGGATCCTTCGTGGCCGCCCATACGCTGGATGCCGCGCTCGTCTTCTTGAGGGCGCGCTCCCTTTCCATCTCGAGCGTGAGCCACTCACGTTCGTCGGTAGCGAGCCAGCGCGCATCTTCAGGCTTGTCGGTCAGGAAGAAGTACGCGATCACGCCGAGCGCGACGGTCGGCAGCGCTTCGAGAATGAAGAGCCACTGCCAGCCATGAATTTGCGCGACACCGTCCATGCCCATGATGGCGCCGGAGATCGGCGAGCCGACCATGTTCGACAGCGGCGCGGCAGTCATGAAGATCGCCGTCACGAGCGCCCGATGCCGGGCCGGGAACCAATAGCTCAGATACAGGATGATGCCCGGGAAAAACCCGGCCTCCGCCAGCCCTAGCAGGAAGCGCAGCACATAGAAGCTATAGGGACCGCTGACGCTCGCGGTTGCCGCCGAGAGCGTCCCCCACACGACCATCAGCAACGCAATCCACCGCCGCGCGCCGACGCGCTGCAGCGCGAGATTCGACGGCATGCCGAACACGATGTAGCCGACAAAGAAGATTCCCGCGCCGAAGCCGAACATCGCCGGCGTGAGTCCGATGTCGTGATTCATCGTCAGGCCGGCGAAGCCGACGTTGACGCGGTTCAGGAAGCTCACGAAATACAGCGCGATGATGAATGGCACGATGCGCCACGTAATTTTCTTGACGGTGCGCGTCTCCAGCGCGTGCGCGTCCGGCACGGTAGGGCGTTGGGAAGGCTGGGGCATGGTTGTCTCCCGCCGGCGCGTTGCACGCGCCGGTCTCGTTATCAGGTTGAAATTTGCGTCGCTCGATGCTGGCGCACACGCGCGGAGGGCGCGTGCGCGTCTATTTACGAAGTGCTGCGTTGCTGGGCGGGAAGATCGATGCGCGCCCACGGATTGGCTGCCCAATGCCGCTTTTCAAACGCGTCGATCTGATCGGATTGCTGCAGTGTCATCTGAACCATGTCGAGACCGTCCATGAACATGCGTTTTTGCCTGGACGGGATCGAAAACGAATGGCGCTCGCCCGAGGCGGTCACGACAACTTCGTTTTCGACGTCGATCGACAATTGTTTGGTATCCGCATCAGCAAGTTCGGCAACGAGTGCATCGACTATTTCCGGCGCGAGCGTCACGAGCAGCAGGCGATTGTTGCCGGCGTTGAAGTAGAAGATCTCGCCGTAGCTCGGCGCGATGACCGCTTCGATGCCGGCTTGTTGCAGTCCCCACACCGCGTGTTCGCGGCTCGACCCACAGCCGAAATTCGAGCCGCCGATCAGAATGCGTGAGTCGCGATATTCGGGGCGATTCAGCACGAACGTCTCGCGCGGCTGACCGTGGTCATCGTAGCGCAGGTCGTAAAGCAGCCCGCGCGCAAGCCCCGACTTGTCGATGCCGAGCAGGAATTGCTTCGGCATGATCTGGTCGGTATCAAGATTGTTGATCGGCAACGGCGCGGCGGTGCCCTGAATGAGACGGCGATCAGCCATGTGCAAGCTCCTTGCGAATGTCGACGATATGACCCGCGATCGCGGCGGCGGCGGCCATTGCGGGACTCATCAGGTGGGTCTTGCTGCCGCGGCCCTGGCGGCCTTCGAAGTTGCGATTGGTCGTCGATGCGCAGCGCTCGCCCGGTGCCAGGACGTCGTCGTTCATCGCAAGGCACATTGAGCAGCCGGGCTGGCGCCACTCGAAGCCCGCGTCGATCAGGATATGCGCAACGCCTTCGCGTTCGGCCTGGTCGCGGACCATGCCGGAACCCGGAACGACCATCGCGCGAACCGATGCCGCGACCTTGCGTCCGCGCACCATGGCCGCTGCCGCTCGCAGGTCTTCAATGCGCGCGTTGGTGCACGAGCCGATGAACACGCGATCGATCGGCGTGCCTTCGATGCTGGCGCCGGCCGGAAGTGCGATGTAGTCGAGTGCCTTACGCGCGGTTGCTGCGTCGATGCCGGTTGCCGTATCGACTTCGGGAATGTGTCCGTCGACGGGAATCGCCTGGTCTGGACTCGTGCCCCACGTGACATACGGCGCGATTTGCGATGCATCGACATGATGTTCGACATCGAAAACAGCGTTGGGGTCCGAGCGCAGCGAGCGCCATGCGGCCGTTGCATGATCGAGTGTCGCTGCATCCAGATCGCGCACGCGGGCCCGCACGTAGTCGATCGTCGTGTCGTCCGGTGCAATCAGCGCGGCGCGCGCGCCGGCTTCGACCGTCATGTTGCACAGGGTCATTCGCGCCTCGGCGGAGAGCGAAGCGATTGTCGATCCCGCGTATTCGAGCGCGAAACCGCGGGCACCCTGAGCACCGATACGGGCAATGATGTGAAGTACCAGGTCTTTCGACGTGGTGCCAGGCGGCAGTTCTCCGTCCACGGTGATCCGCATGTCGTCCGCCACGCGATAGACGAGCGTTTGCGTCGCGAGTACGTGTTCGACTTCGGAGGTGCCGATCCCGAAGCCAAGTGCGCCGAGCGCACCGTAAGTCGTCGTGTGGCTGTCGCCACACAATACGACCATGCCGGGACGGATCAGTCCGATTTCCGGTGCGACGACGTGTTCGATTCCCTGCGCCGGATCATTCACGTCGAACAGATGGATGCCTTGCGTCACGCAGTTGCGTGTGAAATTCGAGGCTTGCTTCGAGGCGTCGACGATGTCGATCGTGCGGGCGGCAACCGGCACCGCGCGCGTGGGAATCACGTGGTCGACAATGCCCATCTGCTGCCGTGGCCGGCGCACGAGGACGTCTTTCTCAGCGAGCCCGGCGAACGCCTGCGGACTGGTGTACTCGTTCATGATGTGCAGGTCCGCATACAGCAGCACGTGCTGCTCGTCGAGGCGGTCGACCGTATGTGATGCGACGAGCTTTTGATAAAAGGTGTGCGGCATGGACTCCTCTGGCCGGTTGAATCTGAGGCGTGGGGCGCGGTCATGATCGACCGATGAGCAGGAGTCTAATTCGCCGATTCTGATATAGAATTCAGAAGAATTTAAACTACTTTTAAATTAGATTTATCAATGGATGCGGTTTCGGACCTCGAGTTTTTCGTTGCACTTGTCAAGCATGGCAGTCTGTCGGCGCTCGCGCGGGACGTTGGGGTCACGCCTCCCGCGGTGAGCGCGCGCCTTGCGCAAATTGAGCGGCGGCTCGGTGTGCGGCTGCTGAACCGGACGACGCGGCGGCTCAGCATGACGCATGAGGGCGAGCAATACCTGACGACAGGGTCGAAACTGCTCTCCGCGCTACAGGAACTCGACCGGACCATTTCAAGCAGCAGGGCGACGCCAAAAGGGCTGCTGCGCGTCAATGCGACGTTTGGCTTTGGCCGCCGTCACATCGCGCCGGCCATCGCAGCGTTTCATCGCCAGTATCCCGACGTCGAGGTGCAGCTTGAGTTGACGGACCGGCCGTTGAATCTTGCCGAAGCCGCGTTTGACGTCGGCGTCCGGTTCGGCGAGATTCCCGATTCGAGGTTGATCGCACGCAAGGTCGCGACGAACCGTCGGATGATCTGCGCGTCGCCGATCTACCTGCGCGCGAAAGGCGAACCCGATACGCCGCGCGATCTGCAGCGGCATCAATGCATCGTACTTAGGGAAAACGACACGGCCTACGGCACGTGGCATTTCAGTAAGGGGAAGCGCCACGAGACGGTCAAGGTGCACGGAGTGCTGAGCAGCAATGATGGCGAAGCGACGCTCGTCTGGGCACTCGACGGTCAAGGCATCCTGATGCGTTCGGAGTGGGATGCGACCACCTATCTGCAGTCCGGCCGTCTCAAACAGTTGCTGCCGGATTGGTCGTTGCCGCCGGCGGATATCTACGCGGTGTATCCAGAGCGGCTCAACCTGACAGCGAAAGTGACGGCGTTCATCGAGTTTCTCGAAGGCTTTCTCGGGAAAGGGCCGGGAGCGGGCTGAGAGACGGCCGCAAAAGCCGGCGCTTTCTCGCCTGCATGCGATTTGCACGCAGCCCGTAATCCGCGCCACAGCGATCTTGCACCGGGTGATGCACCGTACTCGTGCGCACCTGCACAACTCCCGCCCATTGCAGCGTGCTCGTGCGCTTGAGGCAAGCGCCCTGACTTCCTTCATACTGGATTGACCGGATGATGGCACGCTTCGTGCCTGCGAACGTGTCAAGCTCAATTGTTGCAAGTTGCAACTAATATAGCACGCTGGAATCGAAGATCAGCCTGTCGCAGATGCAGATCGCTTTCGCGTGCGCGAGGCATGGGTCGCCGAGCTTCATGCCGCGCGGCGCGTTGCGACTTTCTCTCTGACTTTTCTGTTACCACTCGCCGGATTTCACCAGGAGGGATCCCTACCCATGGAAGACTATTTTGTATTCAACGCCGGAAACGTGGTGTTGCAATCAGGTATCACCTTCAGAGATGCCAAGCTCGCTTACCAAACCTACGGAAAGCTGAACGCGGAGAAATCGAATGTCATTTTGTATATGACCTCGTTTTCCGCGCACCACTATGACATCGAGTGGATGGTCGGCCCGGGCAAGGCGCTGGACACCAACAAGTACTTTGTCGTGATTCCGAATCTGTTCGGCAATGGACTCTCGTCCTCGCCCAGCAACGCAACCGAGCCCTTTAACGGCAGCCGCTGGCCGAACTTTACGATTGCCGATAACGTCGCGATTCAACACCAGCTCCTGACGCAAGAACTCGGCATTGAAGTTTTGCAAATGGCATGCGGCTGGTCGATGGGCGGCTTGCAGGCGTATCAATGGGCGTCCATGTATCCGGACATGGTCAAGCGGCTGGTCGTGCTTTGCGGCGCGGCAAAGGCCTCACCGCACAACCAGGTATTCATCGAGGGTGTGCGTGCGACCCTGACGACGGATCCGGCTTTTCAGAACGGCACGTTCGTTGAGCGTCCCGAACGCGGTCTGCGGGCCATGGGTCGCAACTACGCCGCCATGGCGATGTCGCAGACCTTTTATCGCAACGAGGTGTGGCGGGAGGCCGGCTTTTCCTCGCTCGAAGATTATCTCGTGATGTCGTGGGAAGCGAATTTCCTGAAGCGCGACGGCAACAACCTGCTGGCTCACCTATGGACATGGCAGCATGCGAACATTGCCGCCAATTCCAGATATAACGGCGATTTTCACGCGGCGCTGAAGGCGATTACGGCAAAGGCGTTGATCATGCCGAGCGAAACCGATCTGTATTTCCAGGTGGAAGACAACCGTCTCGAGGTCGAGCAGATGCGGAACGCCAGACTCCTTCCCATTGTGTCGATATGGGGCCATCGCGCCGGCTTGCCCACAGCCAATGTGGACGATGCCGCGTTTATTTCCACTGCGATAACCCGGCATCTTGAAGACTGACGTGCTGGATGGGTGGCGGCTGTGTCGTCACATTTAAACCGCTCGCCTGGATCGTCGCAACCGTACAGGTTCGGCGAATTTCAAGGTTGCGCCCGGAATCGGTGCGACGGCGATATCAGGTCGCACAGTGCACCTTTCTCGCGCGCACGGCGCATGGTTTTTGCGCATCGCCGTGTACGCATCGCGATATGAAAAACGCCCGATCTGCCCATGAACTGGGGGGTTCATGCATCGTGGCACACTTCGTGCAAATCGAAGTCACATGAAATTGTAAATTGTTGGAAATTGCAACTATATCGACGAAATGCAAAAGCATTCGCACATTGTCGAAGGTGCCGTTTTCAGCGGCTGGGTCATCTGAACTTACGTTTCGATGCACTGAATGCGTTGTCCTGGAGCGTGGCGTCAGGCCTCCAGGCAAACGCGCAGCCCGACTCATTTCGTGTCACTTATTCGTACGGAGTTGAAGCATGAGTACCCAGAATTTAGGCGTCGCCACCCGCTTGCCGCTTGCACTCTCACTGCACAGCCGCTGGTGGCAGTTACTGTGCGGCCTCGTATGTGCGATGGTCGCGTCCAATCCTCAATACATCTGGACCTTGCTGACGCGCCCGCTGACAGCGCAACTCGGTGTGTCGCTGCCGGGTTTGCAGGTCACCTTCTCCATTCTGATTGTCTGCCAGACTTTTCTGTCGCCGCTAGAGGGCTATTTGATCGAGCGCTTTGGGCCGCGCTGGCTGCTGGCCGCGGGTGGCGCGATCACGGGGCTGAGCTGGGTGCTGACGAGCCGCGCCGAGTCTCTACTGTCCGTCTATCTCTGCTATGGCGTTCTCGGGGGAATCGGCGTAGGGATTGTCGTGGTCGGCACGATCGGACTGATGGCGCGCTGGTTCCCGGACCGTCGCGGCTTTGCGATAGGCGTCGTGATGGCGGGCTTCGGCATGGGCGCAATGCTCACGACGTTTCCGATCACCCATAGCATCGCCAGATACGGCTATCAACATACGCTGGTCGTCTTCGGCGTGATCCTCGGCGTGGTCGGCATACTTGCCGCGCTCGGTATGCGGCTGCCGCCCCCCGGCTATATGGCGGACTGGCGGCCGCAGAAAGGCGCCGCCGCCGTACCCGACACACGGCCCGGCAACATGCTGCGCACGCCATTGTTCTGGCTGATGTTTGTGATGATGTCGATGATGGCAACCTCCGGCCTGATGGTGACCTCGCAAATGGCAGTCTTCACGCGAGATTTCGGCATGTCGGGCGTCACCGTGTTCGGGCTCGCGGCGTTGCCGCTTGCGTTGACCATCGATCGCGTGGCGAACGGTGTGACGCGGCCTATGTTCGGATGGATCTCCGACCTGATCGGGCGCGAGCATACGATGCTGATCGCGTTCGGAATGGAAGCGATCGCGATGACCTTGTGGCTCACCTCGCGGCACGACCCGTTGCTGTTCGTGCTGCTGTCAGGCGTCGTTTTTCTCGGCTGGGGCGAGATCTTTTCGCTTTTCCCTTCGACGCTCACGGACACCTTTGGCGGCAAGCATGCGATCGTCAACTACGCGTGCCTTTCTTATGCGCAAGGCGTCGGTTCGATCCTGGGCGGACCGCTGGCCGCGCTACTCCACGAGCACACGGGCGGTTGGGACGGAGTGTTCGGCACGGCTATCGCGTTGGATAGTTGTACCGCTGTGCTCGCGATCGCCGCCCTCAGGCCGATGCGCCGCGCGTGGTTTGCCCGCGTCTCCCGGCGCGTGTAAGCTTTAGAAGTTGCAGTGTGCAACTGAATCAGAATAGCTGAATGGGAGACCAGCATGTCGAAGGCGCCGTATCCAAGACTGGAGCATTTGAACTTCCGCCTTGATGTACTGAGCGAGTTGGCCAAGGGCGTGGCGTCTGACCTTTACGAAGCCGAATGTGACGTAACCCTTCGCGATCTGCGCGTGCTGCGTTTCGTCGATATGCAGCCGGGCATCTCGCTCGGCCCGTTGATCGAGTTGACCTACCTTGAAAAAACGCTGGTTTCGAAGCTGGTCACCACGCTCGCCAATCGCGGCTTGTTAACGCGCTCTACCGGCACGACGGATGCACGTGTCATCAACCTGAACCTGACCAGGAAAGGCAAGGCAATTGTCCGCAAGTGCGATCGGATCGGCCAGAACTTCGACGAGCAGCTCATGTCCGTGCTGTCAGCGGAGGAAAAGCGAGTGCTTTTCGATTGCATCAACAAGCTGACGGAACACGTTGAGGAGGGCGGTGAATGGACGCGCCCGCCGGCCCGACGCAAACGCGCGGCCTGAATAGCGACATCGGGCCTGATTTTCCTTTCGCGCGTTGTGAGCGCAAGAAGCGATCTTGTGACAAATCGTCGATGGACTGAGTCTTTTGTGCGGACCAGAATCAAGACTCCGATCAGCACGAAGGAGTATGTCATGGGCCACGCGGAAGTCCGCGAGTTGCAGATTCCCCAACCAATCGGCGGACGCTTGCCGGAGCCGCCGGTATTCGCCAGCCTCGACGATGAACGGCAACATCGCAAGCTCAAACTCGCTGCAGCGTTTCGCATCTTTGCGCGATTCGGGCTGTCCGAAGGCATCGCGGGGCATATCACGGTGCGCGATCCGGAGTTTCACGACCGGTTTTGGGTCAACCCGTACGCGCAGCATTTTTCGTCAATCCATCCCGATGATCTCGTGTGCATTGACGACGAGGCCAACGTCTATCATGGGACCGGCCCCGTCAACGCCGCTGCGGCGGCGATTCACTGCGGCATTCACGGCGCGAATCCCGACGTCGTTGCAGCAGCCCATACCCATACCACCGCCGGCCGCGCGTTTTCAGCGCGCGCCCGGCTCCTTGCTCCGCTCAATCAGGAAGCCTGTCTCTTCTATGACGACCACGTACTGTTTCGCGGCGACGTCGTTGTGCTCGCAACCGAAGAGGGTCGCCGTATCGCGGAAACAATGGGTACAAGGCGCGCCGCCATTCTGCTCAATCATGGCTTGCTGACCGTCGGTTCATCGGTCGACGCCGCGGCGTACCGCTTCATTGCAATGGAACGTTGCTGCCAGGTGCAGTTGCTGGCCGAAGCGGCCGGTCCGATTGAGCCGTTATCGGACGAGGACGCGCGGGCAACGCGCGCGCAACTGGGCTCCGATTACGTCGCATGGCTCAACTTCCAGGGGCTCTACCAGCAACTCCTGCGCGACAGTCCTGATCTGCGCGAACTCGCGTGAACACGGACGTCCTCATACGGACGTCTTCAGTTTGACGCAAGCGATGTTTCGAAGGCTGCCGTGCTGTCGCGCTGGCAGCCTTCGCGATACTCGCAAACGGCCGCGACCAGCCATTGATCGAAGCGTCTAAGCGGCTCCCAGTCACGTTTCTGCTCGGGAAACGAATAGTAGACGGTTTCCGGATTCGGGATCGAATGAGGATGCACCTGGACGAGTGCGCCGCTGCGCAATTCCCGTTCGATCAGGATGCGCGGAAGCAAGGCCACGCCGAGTCCGGACATCGCGGCGTTGATGGCCATGATGAACATGTCGTAGTGCTGGTTCGCCGCGCTATGCTCAACGATCTGCACGGACGCGCTTTCGGACCATGCAAGCCATGCGCGCGGAAGATCGCGGGTGTGAATCCAAGGTAGCGTGCTGATCATTTCGCTGCTCAAGCTATCGCGCCTACCGATCAACCCGGGCGCGCACACAGCCAGAATCTTATCGTCGCTTACGAGCGGTTGCCCCGGCATGGCAGGCCACAGGCTCTGTCCGAAATAGATCGCGGCGTCGAAGCTTGAATTGTCGAAGAACGTCGGCTGGTCGCGTCCCATGATGTGAAGTTGCAGGTCCGGGTTAAGCTCGTAGAAATCATGCAGACGCGGAATCAGCCATTGGGACGCGAACGTGACGCCGACAGCCAACTGGATCTTCACTTCACTCTGCTGGCGCATCAGCTCGAGCGTATCGCGGCGAATCTGGTCGAGATGGACGCGAATTCGCCGTGCGTACTCTGCGCCCGCCGCGGACAGCACCAGACGCTGACGCACCCGCTCGAACAGCGGGATGCCCAGATGCGCTTCGAGTTCGTTGACCTTTTTGCAAACAGCACCGTGCGTTTGCGACAGCTCGAGCGCTGCTTTCGAAAAACTTTCATGTCGCGCCGCGGCTTCAAAAGCCTGCAACGCACTGAGACTAGGGACACCGCGGCGCATCGAAAATCCTTGCTGGCGAAAAGAAATGGGCAATGGATCGTTCGATGATAGTCCTAAGGCCGGCGAGGCGCTGGCCACGTCTATTCGCTGGCAAGCTGTGGCTGGCCAACTTTGCGCCAACGGCTCTCGAGCAGCGTGACCGTGATCGAGGCGATCACCATGGTCGCGGCAATGCCGACAAATGCGAGGACAAACGTGCCGGTCGTATCCTTTACCCAACCGATAAAATACGGCAGCAAAAATCCCGACGATACCCCGATGCTCGTGATCAGCGCGATGCCGGCCGCCGCGGCGCGATCGGTGAGGATGCGGCTAGGCAGTTGCCAGAAGGTCGTGATGCTGCAGAAGCAGGCCGCGGCGCCGATCGAGAGGGCGACGATCGACTGGTAGGGCGACTTCAGCAGCAGGGCCACCGAGAGCGCGGCCGCGCACACCAGCAGGGGACCGGCCACATGCCAGGCGCCGACCTGGTGGCGGCTCACCACACGGCCCCAGGTCAGCGTCGCGATAACGGCCACGCCGAATGGAATCGCCGTGATCAGCCCGATATCCATGAGGCTGTACTTCACCCCGAAAGTGCTCTCAAACGTTTTGATGACCTGCGGCAGAAAATAGAGCAAACCGATGATGCCGGCATTAGTGCCGAAGTAGACGACACCGAGCGCCCAGACTTTCGGATTGCCGAGCGCCTTCCATGCGCTGGACGGCGAGGTGGCGACCGCGGCCTCGGCCCGTTCGGCGGCTAGCGCCGCTTCGATCTCACTCTTTTCCTCAGCGGAAAGCCAGCGGCAGCGCGACGGATTGTCCGTCAGCCAGAAATAGGCGATCCCGGCGAGGATGATGGCGGGGAGCCCCTCCAGCAGAAGCATGGCGCGCCAGCCCGTGACACCGAACACGTTCGCATGTGCCATCAGCCAGGTTGACACCGGTGCCCCGAGCACGCCGGTCAGCGGAATGGCTGTCACGAACAGCGACATCATCCATACGCGATTGCGTGCCGGCATCCACAGCGTGAGGTAATACACCATGCCCGGGAACAGGCCGGCTTCAAACGCGCCAAGAAAGAAGCGGGCGATATAGAGCCAGCGAGAGTCGGGGACCAAGCTCGTCAGCGAGGAGAGCAGACCCCAGCTCAGCAGAATGCGCGTCATCCACAGCCTCGCGCCAAACCGATGCATGCACAGGTTGCTCGGCACTTCGAACAAAATATAGCCGAGAAAAAAAAGGCTTGCAGCGAAGCCGAACTGCGCCGTCGTCATGTGGAGCTCGGCGTTCATGGTCAGCGCCGCATAGCCGATGTTCGCGCGGTCAAGCTGGTTCGCGATGTACATCACGATCATCAGCGGCGCGAGCCGCCAGGCGATGCGTTTCATCAACCGATCAGAAATCGCAGGTTTGCGCAGCCCAAAATCCATGGCTTCCTCCAGAATTACGCGTTGCGGAATGCTCTCGAGGATGATTAAGCGCCCTGACCGAGGGTACGACAATGCACGAAAAATATTGACTTTGTGAGCAAACGTCACAGATCGGCGCGGCAGCCTGACCGATCATCAATTCGCCCCATGCGTGTTCTCAGTCGGCCACTCCTTCGCCTGGTAGCGTGCGGCCGGATTCGTTTGGGCTGGCAGTGGATGGCGTGCGACCGAGAAACCCCAGCACGACAAGCGCGGAGGCCAGGGTGATGGCAACAAGAATATGAAGCAGGACGCGGAATGCGCCATCGTATGCCTGTGCGAGAACGGGCTGCCCCAGCGCGGGCAGCAGCGCGGCGGCATGCGGCAGGTCGCCGGTTGCCACGCGTTGGGCGGCTTGCGCGGCGGCATCGCGCGAAACGGACGGGAACGCAGCGAGCGCATCGGATAGCCTTAAACGTGTGAGGACCGCGAGGATCGCGCCGGCGATGGCGAGCGTCATACCCTCTCCGGCGACACGTGTCGTGCTGAAGATGCCGGTTGCCATGCCCGCGCGTTCCTTTGGCACGACGCTGATCGACAAGCCATCCATCAGGCCCCACGGCAGGCCGGCGCCGATTCCGATGATGAATAGCGGAACCGTCATGGCACCGGATGGCGCACCCGGCGCGATGCCGCTGAACCAGAGCATACCGAGCGCCGCGATGACGAGGCCGACCGCTGAAATGACACCGGCCGACATCCATCGCGTGAGAAATGCGGCCGTGATGGGCACAAAGAGCATCGGCGCCGATAGCGAGAGCATCATCAAGCCGGCTTCGATCGCGGAATGCCCTTCAATGCCGATAAATCGCGTGGGTAAGACCAGCAGCAGGGTGACGTAACAAAATGCCGTCGCGAGAGGGAGGACCTGCACACCCACGAAGCGCGGATAGCGAAACAGCGCCAGGTCGAGCATGGGCCGCGCAGCACGTTTCTCGATCCAGACGAACGCGATGAACATCGCCACGGCGCCTGAGAACAGTCCAATGATGAGAGGGCTGCTCCAGCCGCTTTCCGGCCCTTGCAGCAACCCGAAGGTGAAGAGTGTCAGTGCGGCGGTAAAGCTGGCGGCGCCGGGCCAATCGAGACCCGTGGCATGGGGGTCGTACGATTCTCTCAGCTTCGGAACGCCGAGTGCGAACCCGGTCAAGCCGATTGCGGCATCCACCAGGAAGAACGAACGCCAACCGAACGTCTCCGTGAAGAAACCGGCGAGGAGTGGCCCGAGCGCCAGGCCGAGGCCGAAGGTGGTGCCGAGCATGCTGAACGCGCGGGCGCGCTCATGTCCGTCGAACTCCTGCGCGAGTGCCGCCGAGGAGCCGGCCAGGACCAATGCGGCGGCAATGCCCTGGAGCGCGCGCAGAACATCCACCCACAACAAAGTCGGCGCCGCGGCAATCCCAAGTGAGGTCAAAGCGAAGAGCACCACGCCCAGGGCGAAGACACGCTTTCGTCCGAACAGATCGGCAAGCGCTCCCGAGGCCATCAGACTGCTGCCGAAGCTCAGCATAAAGGCGTTGAGAATCCAGTTCACCGCCACGGGGCTGCCGCCCAGCGCGGTGCCGATGGCTGGCGCGGATACGGCCGCGCCGCCGAAATTCAGCGGCAGCACGAGCACGGCGATGCAAATGCCCACGAGGATCAGCATCTGTTGCGAGGCGCTACGGGGGGCGGCTGCGGCTACTGTTGGCGTGACACCGGCCGAGGCGGCCGGCCGTACTGCGGACGGGGTACTGCTTTTTTCCTGCACGGACTATCTCTCTGTTCAACTTCGACGGTTTTGCCCATCAGGGCATGCAAATTCGCGACTCGATTCCGCGCTACTGCGATGCGGTTCGCGTATGGCCACTCACCTCCCGGCCAGCATCCGGTTCTACGCCGATAAAGTAGAGGACCGAGATCAGCACCAGTACTGCCACCAGCAGGAAGGCGAGCCGGAAATCAGCCAGTGAGAGTTGTGCATGATTGCCATGAATCAGGACCGCTGCGTGCAGTGCGATCGCACCAAATGCGATGCCGAGGCCAATGCTCATCTGCTGGACCATGCTAAAGAAGGTGCTCGCCGAACTCATTCGCGCCGGCGGAACGTCCGCAAACGCGAGCGTGTTGATGCTGGTGAATTGCATCGACCGGCACAGGCCGCCTGCCACCAGCACCAGCATGATCAGCGCACGCGGCGTGTCCGGCGACAGCAGGCTGCACAAAGCGATGGTGGCAGCGGTCAGCACCCCGTTGACGATCATGACCTTGCGAAAGCCAAAGCGTTTGAGGATCGGCGTGGTGAAAGTCTTCATGCCCAGATTGCCGGCCGCGTACGCGAGCACCAGCAAACCCGCGGCGAATGCATTCAACCCGAAGCCGAGTTGGAACAGCAGCGGTAACAGGAAGGGTGAGACGCTAACCGATACGACATATAACGAACCGCCGTCGAGGGTCACGCGGAACGTCGGAATTCGCCACGGCGAAAGATCGATCAGCGGATGTTCGGCGCGGCCGAAATGCCGTATGGCGAGGATGGCCGCGACGAAGCCACAGATCAGGGCGGCGGTCGTGATGCGCCAGTCGCTATGCAGTTGCCCGATCAACACCATGCCGTACATCAGGCACGTCAGCGCGATACCGCTCAGCACGAACCCCGGCACATCGAAGGGACGGCGGGTGGGTTCGCGGTAGTTCGGAATGAAGATGACGGTTAGCGCGAGGCCGAGTAAGCCGATCGGTATGTTTAGCAGAAAGATCCAGCGCCAGCTGAAATAGGTCGTGATAAACCCGCCCAATGCCGGACCCAACACCGGTGCGGCGAGGCCGGGCCAGGTGATATAGGCGATCGAGCGCATCAGGTGACGTTTCTCGGTGCTGCGCAGCACGGCGAGACGGCCTACCGGCACCATCATTGCGCCGCCGATTCCCTGCAGGATCCGCGCAATCGTGAATTCGACGAGGCCGTTACTCAATCCGCACAATATGGAGGCGCCGGTGAACACGATGATCGCGCCACCGAACACCGAACATTGCCCAAAGC
Organism: Paraburkholderia sp.; assembly: GCF_034668105.1. Lineage (GTDB taxonomy): Bacteria > Pseudomonadota > Gammaproteobacteria > Burkholderiales > Burkholderiaceae > Paraburkholderia. The sequence continues at coordinate 14,624 of NZ_JAXDPY010000183.1, forward strand.
GGTCGGCTACCCATCCGCTGATTGGAATGAAGACCGCGAGCGCCAGCAGATAGGCAGTCATGCCGATACTCAGGCTCACCGACGTGACGCCGAACGTGGCAGCCATGTGGGGCAGAGCGGTTGCGATCACCGTCGCATCCAGGTTCTCCATGAAATAGGCACTGGCGACGATCAGCGCGATGATGACGGGCTGGCGGCTTGACAAAGACATGGGCGAAGAACGGAATTCGGGTTGTGCGACGCGCCCTCAAACGCCTCGGGTCGAGCCGTTTGCAGCAGGTGGCGGTCAAAGATGGGACTCGCTTCGCGGCAGCCTGAGATAATGCATGACTGCGCCCGGGTGGCTGGCGAGACTCTTGCTCGTACCCGGTCGATATACTCTACCAAACCATAAGTCGTCATGTGAAGACTTATTTTGCGAAAGCGATGGAGACAGGAGCGTCATGAAGGCCAAACTCAGGGATGTTGCAGAGCCGGGCGGCAAGACCGCAGCGGGTCGCGCGCCGGTCAAGCGGCCAATGAAGAAAGCACCGCAGCGTCTGCCGCGCGCCGAGCGTCAGGCGCGCGTGCTGGAGAAGGCCGCCGAATATTTCGCCGAACATGGTCTGAACGCGCAGACTCGCGCAATTGCTGACGCCTGCGGCGTGTCGCAGCGTTTGCTGTATAGCCTGTTCCCTAGCAAAGCCGCGTTGATCGACGAAGTTTACAAGCGCGAAATTGTGGGGACCTTCAAGGCGATGTGGTTTGTTCAACTGAAAGACCGCAGTGTGCCGATTGAAAGCAGGCTCAATACTTTCTATCGCGACTACTACGACACGCTGCTGACGCGGCAGTGGCTTCGCCTGTTCCTCTACTCTTCGCTTGAAGATTTGCAGATGGCGCCTACGTACACGAACGCCGTCGTGACCCATGCGCTCGAGATCATCGTCACTGAGACGGCGCACGAGTTGGGACGTGGCGTACCGGCCGACCCGGCTCATCTGACCGAGGTGGGCTGGCTGCTGCACGGCGCGGTATCCCACCTCGCGATTCGCCGCCGAATTTATTCGAACGACAACACCACGCCCAGCGACGCGGTGATTGCGATGCACGTGCGCGCCTTCCTCACAAGCGTGCCAGCGCTGCTTCCGGCGCTGGACGGCTCCTGAGGGGGAGGCGTCGTGGATCACTTCGCCGCAGCAGAGCCTAGCCGCGCCCCACAAACGGCATATTGCTAGCCATCACCGTCATGTTCAGAACGTTGGTGCTCAAGGGCAGATTGGCGATGTAACGGACCGCTTCCGCAACGTGTTTGACATCGAACATCGGTTCCGCTGCCATCGTTCCATTGGCCTGGCGTACGCCGCGCGTCATGCGCTCGGACAGTTCCGTCAGCGCATTGCCAATGTCGATCTGACTGCAGACGATGTTGAACTCGCGGCCGTCGAGCGCGATGCTTTTCGTGAGGCCAAGCACGGCGTGCTTGCTAGCCGTGTAGGGCGAAGTGAACGGGCGTGGCGCGTGTGCCGAGATCGACCCGTTGTTGATAATGCGGCCCCCTTGCGGCGATTGCTTTCTCATCAATCCAAAAGCGGCGCGAGCGCAGAGGAACACACCGGTCACGTTGGTATTGATGAGATTTATCCAGGTCTCAACGGGTAGTTCATCCATCGGCACAGCGGGCGCATTGACGCCAGCATTGTTGAACAGCACGTCGAGCCTGCCGTAGGTGCGCTCGATGGTGCCGAAAAGGGCATCCACACTGGCTGCGTCACGAACGTCGGTCACCACGGCGAGGGCTTCCTGGCCCGCGGCTTTTGCTGTCTCGACGAGCTCAGCGAGCGGCTCGGCACGGCGGCCAGCAAGCACTACGCAGAAGCCGTCCGCGAGAAGCGCCGTTGCCGTGGCTCGGCCGATACCGCTGCCCGCGCCGGTAACGAGCGCAATCCTTTTGGTGCTTGAGTCAGTCATGATCTCTATCTCCGGGAATTAGATTGATAGGTGCATTGCGGCAGGCCTCAAGGATAAGCAATAAACCCTGACGCAACCTGGACGCAACGGCGTAGGTCCTGGACAGATCAACGTACGTCGCCCTATAAATCGCAACTAACCGTCTGACACTTCGGGCGCCCACCACCCACGGCGGCCCGACGGCGCAGGTCTTCAGACTGATGTCTCGCGCCGGTCAGCATAACGGCGCCTCTCTGTGATCGGCGTCAAAACCTGTGTCCTAACCCCGCTGCAACGACGACCTGCTGATCAGTGGATCAAGGGCTTTGGCCGCTGATGTCGGCAGTGAGTCCCGAGCCATCGCTGTCGATGTGCTGGTCTGAGGCTGGGCTGGCTGGGCCGCGTGCTAACTGCTGGCGGCGGGGCTGGCGGTGTTGCTGGCGATGCGCGTCTGACCGGCGAGGCCGTCGATCAGCACTTGATGGTGTCCGCGCGAACACTGCTCGATCCGCGCTTCCACGCCAAAGACTTTCGCGAGATTCGCCGGCGTGACGACTTCGGCGGGTGGTCCGAAGCGCACGATGCGTCCTTCGTGCAGCAACATCGCGCGCTCGCATGCGCGCATCGCGGCGTTGATGTCATGCAGCACCACGATGGTCACGATGTCGCGTTCGCGCGTGACGTCTTGCAGCACGCGCATGACGTGAAACTGATGGTTGAGATCGAGCGCGGAAAGGGGTTCGTCGAGCAGCAGCACCTGCGGGTCGCGCACCAGTGCCTGGGCGATACCGACGAGCTGGCGCTGGCCTCCCGACAACTCGTCGAGTGAACGCGTGGCCAGATCGTCGATGCCGAGCTTTTTCAGCACGGCATGCGCATACGTGACGTCGTCGTGCCCTGCGGTCCGCGGGAGCTGAAACGACTGCCGCCGCGTGGCGCGGCATGCGACCAGCACCGACTCGAGCACCTGCAGCCGCACGCCTGCCGGAAGTGCCTGAGGCAAATACACGACGCTATGCGAGCGGGCATTGGCCGCCGACAACGCAAGCGGCTCGCCGTCGAGTGAAAGGGTCCCGGCGCTCGCGCGCGTGAGCCCGGCGAGCGCGCGCAGCAAGGTGGACTTGCCGCTGCCGTTCGGCCCCAGCAGTGCCGTAATCTTGCCGCGCGGCAACGGGCCGGCCTCGAGCGCGGCGAGCACCTGTCTGCGGCCATACCCCACGCTCAATGCGTGAATACCGAGGCCGCTCATCCCAGTTCCCCCTGCGAGCGCACGACAATGCCGAGAAAGAGCGGAATGCCGACCAGCGCCGTGACGATGCCGACCGGGATCAGCACACCGGGAATGATCAGCTTCGACGCTATGGATGCGAGCGACAGCATCAGCGCGCCAAACAACATGCTGCCGGGCAGATAGAAGCGGTGATCTTCGCCGAAGACCGCGCGCGCGATATGCGGCGCGATCAGCCCAATAAACCCGATCGTCCCGACAAACGAAACCGCCAGCGCCGACAGCACCGACACGCGCAGCAGCGTACCCAGCCGCAGCCGCCGTACGTCGATGCCGAAACTGGCGGCGCGATCTTCGCCTAGTCGCAGCGCGGTAAGCCGCCAGGCGTTGCGCATCGACATGGGCAGCGCAAGCGCGAGTGCGAGTCCGAGGACGCCGATCTTCGGCCAGTCGGCGCGCACGAGCGAGCCGAGGGTCCAGAACACGAGGCCTTGCAGCGCATCGGCGGAAGCGATGAACTGCATCAGCGCGACCAGTGCGTGGAAGGCGAACACCAGCGCGATGCCCATGAGCACGACGCCAGCCGTGCTCATGCCGCGCCAGCGCGCGACCGCATCGAGTAGCAGCGCCGACAGCAGCGCGAATACAAAGGCATTGGCTGACACGATCCAGGTTTGCGAAACGCCGGGAATCGCGACATCCAGCACGATTGCCAGCGACGCCCCGAACGCCGCCGCCGCCGATACCCCGAGCGTATAAGGGCTGGCGAGCGGATTGTTGAGCACGGTCTGCATCTCGGCCCCGGACAGGCCAAGCGATGCGCCCACCAGCACCGCCATGACTGCGTACGGCAGGCGGATCTGCCAGACGATGACACTTGTCGCCGGGTCGGCTGAGGCGCGATGGAGTACCGTGTGCAGCAGCGTGTCGAACGGCAGCCCCGACGGCCCCGACCGGAGATCGAACAGGAGCGAGGCCGCGATCAGTGCCGCCACGACGATCAGCGCGACGACGCGCCGCTGCGTGAGCTGCCGGTAGCGGAGCACGCTGGCGTCGTGCGGAATTGCGTGAGTCTGAAGTGTGGACATCGTGAGGAAGTTCAGTGCGCGGCGAGCGGTGCGTCGACCCAATAGGCGCCATCCGGTGGCACGGCGAGGAAGCGGCGATACAGTTCGTCCTGGGTCGCGTGCACGTTGAGGTCCTTGAACTGCTGCGGATAGAACCACTTCGCGAAGGCTTCGATGGCCACGATGTTGTACGGCGAATCGTAGTAGTTGTGCGAGATGCCGTGCACGCGGCCGTCGTGGATCGCCTTGATCGTGTCAAAACCAGGCCGCGCGATCAGGGCGGCCAGACTCGCCTGTGCAACCTGCTCGCTCGTCAGCGCACCGACACGCAGCGCAGCGAGTCCCGGTTTGGTCCGGCTGCCGGTCGCGATATACACGTCCGGGCGCGACGCGATGATCTGCTCCATGCTGACGTCGCCGAGCACACCGGGAACCAGACCCGCTGCGATATTGTGCCCACCCGCTGCCGAGATGAACTCGCCGAAGTTGCCGTTGCCCGCCGTGTGACAGCAGCCTGCGTCCCATGCGCCCGCCAGCAGGTCGATGAAGACCTTCGGCCGCTGGTCCTGCGGAATCTGGTTCACGACGCTCTGCACGCGCGCCAGATGCTGCTGGTAGAAGCGGATGTAGTCGTCCGCTTGCTTCTCACGATGCAGCACCGTGCCCAACAGCTTGATACTGGGCAACGTGTTTTGCATTGGATGCAGACGGAAGTCGACGAAAACGACTGTTGTGCCGGTCGATTCCAGTTGCTTCACGAGCGCGTTGTATTGTCCTGGACCATGGCCGCCCAGGCTGAAAATCGCCAGATCGGGCTTCAAGCTCAGTGCCTTTTCGGCGCTGATGCTGTCTTCAGTGGCCTTGCCGATTAGCGGGATCTGTCTGATCTCCGGAAACTTCTTCGCGTAGGCGTCAAAGGTTTGCGGGTCCATGGTCGGCAGGTCGCCTTGCCAGCCAACGATGCGTGCCAGCGGATGCTGACCTTCGAGCAGGGCCACGGCAGTGAGCAGCCGGCTTTCGCCCAGCAGGATGCGGTGCGGCTCGGCGGGAATCGCGACGGTGCGGCCTGCGAGGTCGGTGACCGTCCGCGGTGCCTGAGTAGCCGGCGCCTGCGTGGCAGCGCACGCGCCGGTGCTCGTGACGAAGGCGCCAAAGGTGAGCGCGACGCAGGCCGTCAATGCGCCAGCCGCAAGCGTCAAGGGCCGGCGAACCCGAGAAAAGCGGAGAATCGACATGATATAGTTCTGAATGAGAATGATTGCCATTTGCGGGTCCTACTTTAGCGGCGCGATGTAATGGCAATGTGTTGAAACACTGCTGTTTTGTAATGGAATGTGTTGAGCGTGGTGACGCTCTGCATAGGCCACGTAAACACCACTCAACGCAGACCATGCCGCGAGAAAAGGCCTTCACGATGGACCACATACTCGTCGTCGACGACGATCCCGACATCCGCCAGTTGCTGCGCGACTATCTGCATGACATGGGCTATGCGGCGAGCGCCGCTGAAAACGGCGCACAGATGAAGCAGATCATCAACAAGTCGCGCGTGGATCTGCTGGTGCTCGACCTGATGCTGAACGGAGAGGATGGTCTCGACATCACGCGCGAACTGCGTCGCGAGCACAGCTTGCCGATCATCATTCTGAGCGCGCGCGGCGGTCTGCTCGACCGGATCCTCGGTCTCGAGATGGGCGCGGACGACTATCTGCCGAAGCCTTTCGACCCACGCGAACTCATCGCGAAGATCAAGGTCGTGCTGAGACGCACCCGCAGCGTGCCCGGCGCGCGTCCGGCCGATTCGCTCGAGTTCGTGAGCTTTGCCGGTTGGCGGCTCGATACGCGCATGAAGCAGATGCTGTCGCCCGACGGCGTGATCGTCTCGCTCGGCGGCTCCGACTATCGCACGCTGCGCGCGCTGCTGGATCACCCGAACCGGCCGCTGTCGCGCGAGTTCCTGCTCGACCAGGTATTCGGCAAGGAGCGCACGCCGCTCGACCGCTCGATCGACGTCTGCGTGAGCCGTCTGCGGCACTATCTGAAAGACGAGGCGCGAGGCGCGAAGCTGATTCGCACGGTGCGCAACGAGGGCTACATGCTGGTTGCCGACGTCGCCTACGAAGCGTGAGGCGCGACACGCGATGAAACTGCGCCTATGGCCCGACACACTGTACGGGCGGCTTGTGCTGATTCTGGTGGTCGGCATGTTTGCCGGACAACTTTTGACGAGCACCATCTGGTTCGAGACCCACGACAGCCGCACCCTTGAAATTCCCGCGCGTCTCTTTGGGAGCCGTCTTGCCGATACCGTGCGGCTGCTGCAGCATGCACCCGATGACGCCACGCGCCGCGCTATTGCCACGCAGCTAGGCGATGCGCGCTACCGGTTGCAGTGGATCGATGCGCCGGCCCCGGCGCCCGCTGGATCGGTCGCGAGACAGGCAGTCGGCGATCTGATCTCCGGTGTGATGCGCCGCCGTCTTGGCGAGCCGATCGAAGTGCGGCTAATCGACGCTGAGTTGCGCGGCGACGCGGGCCACCACACCGGCATTCTCAGCCTGTTCGATTCGCGTATGCCGACGGGCGACTTTCATGTGCAGATGAAACTGCCGCAGGGTCAGTGGCTCGACGTGCAGGCCAACGAGGGCCAGGCGGGTATGCAGACCGAGCCGCGCGCGCTCGTGCTCGACTATCTCACGCGGATCTATCTGCTTCGTCTGGCGGCCGTGCTGCTGCTGGCGCTGGTGGCGGTGCGCTTTGCGGTGCGTCCGCTGCGGCAGCTCGCGAAGGCCGCGGACGCGCTCGGCCGCAATATCTATCGGCCGCCGCTGTCGATCAGCGGCCCACTGGAAGTGCGCACCGCGGCGCAGTCGTTCAATGCAATGCAGACCCAGTTGATCGATGGCATCAGCGCCCGCACGCGCTTTCTAACCGCCGTTTCACATGATCTGCGCTCGCCGCTGACGCGTTTGCGGTTGCGTGCCGAAATGCTGCCCGATCCGGCGTGGCGGGAATCCATGCGTGGCGATCTCGAAGACATGGAAGCGATGGTGCGCGCGACGCTGGACGCGGTTCAAGGCGTCGAGATCACCGAGCAGCGTCATGAGATCGATATCGATTCGATGCTCGAAGGGCTGGCTGAGGATGCGCGCGAGGCGGGGCATGTGGTGGATGTCGAGGGGCGCGCGTTGCATCCATTGAATGGGTATCCGCGCAATCTCAAGCGCTGTTTGCAGAACCTGGTGGATAACGGAATTCACTACGGCGATCGGGTCAAGATCCGGGTGACGGATCTGGGGCACGCCGTGCAAATCGTCGTGAGCGATAGCGGCCCTGGTATTCCCGACGAGACCATGCTTGAACGGGTGTTCGAAGCCTACTTCAGGCTCGATGCGTCGAAAGACGGGAAAAACCAGGGTACAGGTTTGGGGCTCACCATTGCGCGGAGCATTGCTGCCGCGCATGGCGGAACCCTCACGTTGAGGAATCGCGAGGACAGAGGTCTGGACGCGGTGCTCACTTTGAATCGGGACGACTAGGCCGGGGCCACGCTGCGCATTGACGCAATGCCGCCTGCCTTGCGACATACGATTTGATGCGCCGATGCGTTGCGAGTAGAGAACGCGTGTGCGCAACCTGCAAGAAAGACGCGCCAGGTTCTGTATTTGGTCTCGCCGACAGTCTGACGAATGCGCTCAGTGTGCTGCTCATAACGCTCGGCCCAGCATCTCAATGTCGTTGCACAGTATCGTCCGAGATTTTGCACGTCGACGGCCTCCAGGCCGCTTTCGTGCAATGCGCGAGTCACTCCGGAGATGTGAGAAGGCTCACCGGACGGAAACATGAATCCGCCGAGGAATTCGCTTCCTGACGCCTGTGTGTCGCCCTTATCGGAGTCAGGGGGCGTGATGCGATGGTCTATCAGTATGCCGTTGTCCGCAAGGAGGCCGCGGACCTTGGAGAAGTATGATGGGAGGGCGTCTCGTCCAATGTGCTCAAACATTCCGACACGCGTTATCCGCTCAAACCTTCCACGGACATCGCGATAGTCCGCGAGCCTGATTTCGACCTTATCGCTCAGGCCCGCCGCTCTAACCCTTTCGGTTGCGAGCTGGTATTGATTTTCCGACAGCGTGACGCCAACGCATCTTGCCCCATAAGTCGCGGCAGCGCGCATGACTAACGCTCCCCAGCCACATCCAATGTCCAGGAGTCTCTGGCCGGGTTGAACGTCTATTTCACTGAGAACGCGATCGATCTTCTTGAGTTGAGCTTGATCGAGCGTTTCATTGCCGTTCTCGAAGTAGCCGCACGAGAAAACCATCCTTTCATCCAGCCAGAGCTTGTAGAAGTCGTTGGAGACGTCATGATAATAGCGGCTGGATGTTTTATCTCCTTGCCGGCTGTGGTTTGTCCGGCTGGCCGGTCTGGAACGCGCCGGCATGCGATACACCGCGTCGACGACTTCTTCGAGCTTGCCGTCCACATCGATGCGCTCTGTGACGTACGCCTCAGTGAGCGAGTCCACGTCCGAATTGAAAAGCAGCGGAAGGGCTGACGGGTCGCGAACATGAACGCGCACGACCGGGCTTTCAAACACGCCAAGGTCAAAACTTTTTCCGTTCCAAAGGTTCAACTGGATTGGAAGATTGTGGCCACGGCGAATACCGGTTACCCAGGTTTCGATTCCCAGGTTCATTAACTGATTCAACATTTCTCCTTCCTTCGGTTCCGTGTCGTTGATATTCCACTTTCCTCCGGCCGGGTACCCCTTAGTCGCTGGCGTGAACACCACCGGTTTGTTTCATTGAAGTCTGTTTGTCCGGCGACTGAAGAGTTTGCACAGCACGGACTTTCTCCAGTGTTTAGGTGCGATGTTCGTTGCGGCTCGGACGCTTGTGCGCCGAGCCACGGGACGTCTAGTGATGAACGGGGACGACCTTGCCGCGGAACAGGTGGTATTGGTACAGGTTGTAGCCAATCATGATTGGAAAGACGGTGCCAATTCCGAACAGCATGAAGGTGAGTGTCGAACTATCGGAGGCTGCCGACGCCACACTCAGTTGGCCTGGAACAATATACGGGAAGAGACTGATCGCCAGACCCGAAAAGGACGCAATAAACAGGATCGCGGAGCCGGCAAAAGGACCGTGTTCGCTGCCCATGTGAACCGAGTACAGGATGTAGCAGACGGCCAGGGCCGCGAGTACGGCGAGTCCAATCAGTATGTTTAACACCCCATTCTGGTCCCAGCGGCTGATGCCGACCGGGCTGATGACCAGTGTTCCGGCAGAGACGACGATCGCGGCGGTCACGGTTGTGAAGACGGCCGTGATGGAATAGCGCCGTGCTGTCTGTTCCAGATTGCCGGTGGTCTTCTTCACGAGCCATGTTGCACCGAGCAACGCGTATCCAGACACCACGCCAATTGCAGTAACCACGACGAAGAGCATGTGGAGATGGCCGGGAAGCAGACCCGTGAGAATCCTGCCGAGGATCACACCCTGGCAGATTGCCGCGAGCAGGCTGCCCACACCAAAGATACGGTCCCAGACGGGCTTGCTGCTTGTCGCGGCGTGCCGGAATTCGATGGCCGCACCACGCATGATCATGCTCGCGATCAGCACCATGACAGGAACGTACAGATCGGACAATATCATTGCGTACGCGGACGGAAACGCGCCGAATAACGCGCCGCCGAGTGCGACAAGCCATGTTTCGTTGGCATCCCAGACATGGCCGATCGATTGAATCATGAGATTGCGCTCGGACTCCCTGGGGCGAAACAACGTAAGGATGCCGACGCCGAGGTCAAAGCCGTCGGTGATGACGTAAAGCACGAGCATCAAGCCGATTATGCCGAACCAGGCGTGACTTAATAAGCTCTCGGTAGAAGCTGGATTCATTGCAGTACCTATCTGGGTGAATTTAAACGAGTGCGGCGCGAGTCCTGGTATTCGACCGAGGCGTGAGATGCGGCCCGCGGAGTCGTCTCAACCGGTGGCATCAACGTGAGGTCCGGGCCTTTCTTTAACCAGCGGCGGGCAAAGATAAAGAACGACGTGATCAGAATGGCGTAGAAGGTGGCAAACATGATCATGCTGCCGCTGATCGCGGTTGCCGATATGTTGGAAGCAGCCTGTTCTGTGCGAAGCAGGCCGTAGACGACCCACGGTTGACGACCCACCTCGCGGACAATCCAGCCGCATTCAACCGCGATATACGGCATCGGAATGGCGAGCACCCATGCGAGCAGCAATTTGCGTTGGGCCAGCAGCGCGTCGAGGCGTCCACGTGCCTTGCGCATTGCGAAGACGGTCCAGAAAGCCAGCACCATGAAGAGGAAACCGATTCCCGCCATGACGCGGAACGCGTAATACAGCAAGGGAATCATCGGAGGTTGATCAGCAACCGGGATGTCGGCAAGGCCCTTCACCTGACCGTGCAGCGTGTGCGTGCCGAGAACACTGAGGAGTCCAGGAACTTCGAGCGACCAGTCATTGGTTTGCTTCGCTTTGTCGGGCCATGCGAGCAAGGACCACGGTGCACCCGTACCCGGCGCATTGGTCTGCCAGTGGCCTTCGATCGCTGCGCCCTTGGCCGGTTGCGTTGCAAAGACATCGACCCCGCTTGAATCGCCTAGCCAGATCTGGACCGGGGCGATGAACGCAAGGCACACCAGCGCGACTTTGAAAGAACGGACGAAGAATTCAGGGTTGCGGCGCTTCAGGAGACAGTAGGCAGAAATGCCGGCGATCACGACCAGTCCGGTTTCGAGCGCCGCGAACCACATATGCGAAGCGCCCCACACCATGTCGGGATTGAAGATCGCCTTGGCGTAGTCGGTGACCACCAGTTTGCCGTTGAGCACTTCCACACCGGCGGGGGTCTGCATCCAGGAGTTCGCGACCATGATCCAGAACGCCGAAAGGGTCGAACCCAGAGCGACCATGCTGGTAGCAAACAGATGCACACCCTTGGGCACACGTTCCCAGCCGAGCATCATGATGCCGACGAAGCCTGCTTCGAGCATGAACGCCATGGCGCCTTCGAAGCCGAGAATGTTGCCGAAGAATTGTCCGGTGTACTCGGAAAACGGTCCCCAGTTAGTACCGAACTGGAATTCCATCGGGATGCCGCTCACCACGCCCACGGCGAAATTGAGAACGAGAAGCTTGCTCCAGAAACGTGCGTGGCGATACCAGACCACTTCGTTGGTTCGAACCCAGAGGGATTCGACCACCAGCAAAAATGCCGACAGACTGATGGTGAGAATCGGCCACAGAATGTGGAATATGGCCGTCATTGCAAACTGGCCTCGCGCCAGATGTAAAGCTTCTACAGGCATTTCGGTCACCAAAAAAGCGAATTGAAAGGCAAGCGCGCCAGGCGGCGCGCGGCTGATCTAAAGGGCGTGGCGTTATGCGGCCGCGGCGGGCGGCCCGGAACGATGAAGCAAAACCGGGATCGACTTGGAGGTCGGCGTATTGCACACGTCTCCGACACTGGACAATGGAACCAGCGGGTTAGTCTCCGGGTAATAGGCTCCAATGCAGCCACGCGGAATGTCGTACTCGACGAGCAGGAACGAGTCGGCACGTCGATCAATGCCGTCGTTCCAGACTGTCGTCATGTCGACCCAATCGCCAGCCTTGAGGCCAAGCATTTCCAGATCCAAGGGATTGACGAACACCACCCGGCGCTGTCCGAAAACGCCGCGATAACGGTCGTCGAGAGCGTAGATCGTGGTGTTGTACTGATCATGCGAGCGGGTGGTCATCAACGTCATGACGCGTTCGCCGTGAAGTTCCTTGGCGCGGCGGATGGGCGTGTCGGT
>NZ_JAXDPY010000184.1:0-11913 GCF_034668105.1 Paraburkholderia sp.
CGCAAAAGCGGTCCCGCGCTAGTCGTCGGCTCTCATACCGATACGCAGCCCACGGGCGGTTGGCTCGACGGCGCGATGGGCGTGATCTACGGGTTGGAGATCGCTCGCGCGCTGGGCGAGAACGAAGCGACGCGCCACCTTGCCGTGGATGTGGCGTCCTGGATCGATGAAGAGGGCACCTTTTCAGGTTTGCTCGGCAGTCGCAGCTTCGTGGGCGATCCCGTCGAGGCGACGATCCAAAGCGCCACGAACCGGGAAGGGCAGCGCCTGCGCGACGTGCTCGCAGCCGCCGGCCTGGGCGGCTTGCCACGTGCCCGCTTCGAGCAAGGCCGCCATGTCGCGTATCTCGAGCCGCATATCGAACAGGGCGGCCGTCTGGAAGCCATCGGCAAGTCGATAGGTGTAGTCACCACGATCGTCGGGCTGCGCGAGTTGCGCTTGCGTTTCGCGGGGCAACGCAATCATGCCGGCACCACGCCTATGTCGATCCGGCGTGACGCCGGCGCAGCGCTGGTTGCATTTATCGCGCCGATGAACGAAGCGTTCGCGCAACTCGCGGACCCCGACACCGTGTGGACGGTGGGACGCATCGACCTCGATCCGGGCTCGCTGAGCGTCGTGCCGGGGCAAGCCGATATGTATCTGCAATTCCGCGACGCGAACCCCGCGCGCCTGCAGGCGATGGAGGAAAGACTCGCGGAACTCGTGCGGGACTTCAACGCGCAAGGCCCTGTCGGCGTGGAGCTGACAACCGCCGACGAAGCCATGGAGCCGGTGACGATGGATCCGGCGCTCGCGGCGCATCTCGCCCGCGCGGCCGAGACCGTGGCACCGGGCCAATGGCTGCGCATGCCGAGCGGGGCCGCGCACGACGCCCAGGTTATCGCCCGTTGCATGCCGGCTTGCATGATGTTCGTGCCGAGCATTGGTGGCGTGAGCCACGACTTCATCGAAGATACGGCCGAAGAGCATATCGTCCTCGGTTGCCAGGTTGCGGCCACGGCGGCGGCCGCGATTCTTCAGGAGCAATGGGCGAAGCGGTCGTGATACAGGCGGGCGGGCAAGGCGAACTGTTGACTCGAAGTGTCTGGCGAGGCCGCCTGAGGCCACCGCCGCGCTTCGCTTCGGCTCAGTTCGGTTAGTTGCCGAACAACGAGGCCTGCGTCCCGCGAGCTGGCGCCGGGCGTGCCGGTTTCACCGGCGTTTCCCGGTCGACCCTTGCCGGCGCGGCGGCCGCAGCAGCAGGTACAGATACAGCCGAAGCCGAAGCCGAAGCCGCTTCCAGAGAGGTCTGCCCGGCTTCGAGCGAAAGAAGAAACATCTTGTTCGCCAATCCGCCTGCAAAGCCGGTCAGATCGCCGGACGCGCCGATCACGCGGTGACACGGCGCCACGATCGAAATCGGATTTCTGCCGTTCGCCGCGCCCACGGCCCGCACGGCATTGAGGTTGCCGATTTGGGTGGCGATGTCCGAGTAGCTGCGCGTCTCGCCGAACGGGATTGTGAGGAGCGCCGCCCAGACCTTCTTCTGGAAGTCCGTTCTCTGGAAGTCGAGTTCAAGATCGAACCGGTCTCTCGTCCCCGCGAAATATTCGTTCAACTGCCGCCTGGTTTCGATCAGGATGGGGCGGTCGTCCGCCTCGACTGTCTCCGGCAGACGCACCCGGTTCGGCTTGTCGTTTTCCCACAGAATGGCGGCAAGCCGGTTGCCGTTCGCAACGAGCTTCAGTTCGCCGACGGGCGAATTCATCAACATGTAGGCGTAGGTCATTTTGCTGGATTCCTGGCTGGCTGGAGGCTGACACCGCTCGATGCGAGTCTGCGAAACGCGCTCTGCAATGGCTCCGATACCTGACAGCTTAACCTTCGTGCCCGCCCAGGTCACGCCGGATCTTGCTATCCAATTCCGCGCGTGGCCCGCGACTCAGTAGAATTGAACCCTTGGTACATCGCTCACCGGCAACCGGATATCTTCTCCACTGTGACAACTCCCCTCGAACAACTGCGAGCCGGACAACTGGCGGGTACTCGCCGGCTCAAACTGGCGTGCGGGCTCAGCGAATTTCCCCGCGAGATTTTCGATCTTGCCGACACGCTGGAAATTCTCGATTTGTCGGGCAACGCGTTCACGTCGTTACCCGACGATTTGCCGCGGCTCAGCAAGTTGCGCGTCCTCTTTGCGTCCGACAACCCATTCATCGAATTGCCGGAAGTGCTCGGGCAGTGTTCGCAACTGAGCATGGTCGGTTTCAAGGCCAACCGCATCCGCAAGGTATCGGGCACATCGCTGCCGCCGCTGCTGCGTTGGCTGATCCTCACTGATAACGAAATCGAAGCACTGCCGCCGGAAATCGGCGCCTGCACCCAGTTGCAGAAGTTGATGCTCGCCGGTAACCGGTTGCGCACGCTGCCCGAGGAATTGGCCGCCTGCTCGCGGCTCGAACTGCTGCGTCTCGCGGCCAATCAACTCGGCGAACTGCCCGCATGGCTGTTGCGTCTGCCGCGGCTTTCCTGGCTGGCATTCGCCGGCAATCCATTCAGCGAGGCACTGGAAACGGCGGCACTGATCGATACGCCGATCGCCCACCTTGAATGGGACGAATTGAAACTCGAACAGCAGCTCGGCGAGGGTGCGTCCGGTGTGATTTATCGTGCGGCGCTTCTGGCGCGTGATGACGAGGCGAAGCGGCCCGTGGCCGTCAAGTTGTTCAAGGGCGCCGTCACCAGCGACGGCTTGCCGGACTGCGAGATGGCGGCCTGTATTCGCGCCGGCGATCATCCGAACCTGATTCCGGTGGTGGGTAAAGTGAAGGACCATCCGGCAGGCGCGCATGGTCTGGTGATGGAATTGATCGATCCGCAATTGACAAACCTTGCCGGACCACCGAGCCTCGAATCATGCACGCGCGACATTTATAGCGCTGACACGCGCTTCCGGATGGCTTCGGCGTTACGTATTGCGGACGGTATCGCGTCGGCAGCGTGTCATCTGCATCGGCAAGGCGTGATGCATGGCGATCTGTACGCGCACAATATTCTGCACGGCGGCGACGGTCGCGCGCTGCTGGGCGATTTTGGCGCGGCGTCTTTCTACGCCGCTGATCAGCGCGAGCTCAACGCCGCGTTGCAGCGCGTGGAAGTCAGGGCGTATGGTTGCCTGCTCGAGGAGTTGATCGAGCGATGCGACTGGCTGGATGCGGAGGCATCCATCGCGGCGAAGCTCATGGCATTGAAAGAGAATTGCCTGAGCGACGATGTGAGCAGCCGGCCGCTATTCGACGACATCGTCGCCGTGTTGCGGCAGCTAGCGGGCGCCGGTGATCGGGACGCCGCAACGCTGGCGGCCGTTTGATCCGATGATTGTGTGAGCGCAATGCAACCATTCGTCCGCCGTGCCTAAGGAGACACACTCAATGACGCAGAAGATGCGCCGCCGCGTGCTGGTTGCCGGCACGCTTGCTGCGGCAGGCCTGACAGGTGCGGCTCATGTTGATGCCATACAGAGCGGCAGGCTGAAGATCGCGCTCGTGTTGAAGTCGATGACCGACTCGTTCACGGTAGAAATGGCAAACGCCGCGCGCAATTATCAGAACCACTTTCCGTCGCAGTTCGACTTGATTGTGCGCGGGACGGCAACGCAGACCGACACGGCCGCACAGATTCGCATGGTGGGCGAGTTGATCAAGGCGCGAATGAACGCGATCGTCATCGCGCCGACCGACTCGAAGGCGCTGACCGCAATCGTGGCGCGAGGGATCAAGGCCGGCATCATCATGGTCACGATCGATAACCCGCTCGATGACGCGTCGCAGGATGCCGCTCACATTTCCGTGCCCTTCGTCGGCCCGAATAATCGCAAGGGCGCGAAACAGGTGGGCGATTATCTGGCGAGACGGCTCAAGCCAGGCGATCAGGTCGGCATCATCGAAGGGAGTTCCGCCGACCGCAATGCGCGGCAACGCACGGCGGGCGCCCAGGACGCAATGAGCGCGGCCGGCGTGAAACTCGTTGCGATACAAGCCGGCGACTGGGACTACGGCAAAGGACGGGACGTTGCAGCGAAGATGCTCGGGAATTATCCGCAGCTTCGTGCGTTGATGTGCGGCAACGACAATATGGCAATGGGGGCGGCGGATGCCGTGCGCGATGCCGGCAGAAACGGCGGCGTGTATGTCACCGGCTATAACGACAGCGACGCGATCAAGCCGCTGCTCGCGGACGGCCGGGTGCTCGCGACGATGAACCAGTTTGCCGAACGGCAAGCTGTGTTCGGTGTCGATGTCGCATTGAAGGCCGTGACTGAACAGAAAAAGCAGAGTGAATTGTCGCGGGTCATTGAAACACCCCTGCAACTGGTAACGGGCGCGAATGACTGAAACATCCCGCTTCTCAAGCGACCAGATCCCCCAGCGCCTTGCGCGCACGCACCACAAACGCGGCAGCCACCGCTGAGAGCGATTGCGCCGCCGCACTCGCGAGATAGACCGGATCGCGCAGTTCCGGCTCAAATGGCCGCACGGCTACATCTTTGCCCGCGTAGGCCGCGGTCACCGCATCGATCAGCGCGACGCCCGCGCCGTTCGCGACCAGCGACACGACCGTGCGCGACAGTTGCGCCTCAACGATCAATTGCCGCGGCACCGCATGCTCGACGAACACCCGGTCGATCGCGTTACGCGCGTCGAACGAGCGGGGAAAGGACACGAACGGTTCGTCGCGCAGGTCGGCCGGCCGCAGCACGCGCTTCTTTTCCAGCCGATGCCCGAACGGGACGATGCAGCGCAACGGCGCGTCGGTCAGCCGTTCCAGCCGCACGGCCTGATGCGGAATCGCCTCCGCCACAAAGCCGACATCGCACCGCTGCGACGCGACCAGTTCGACCACCGTTTGCGCACTATGCGTGAGCAGCGTGACGTCCACGCCGGGATGCTCGCCGAGAAAGCCCGCGACGACTTGCGGCAACAATTCGAGCGCCACGGCGGGCGAGCCCGCGACGGTCAGCGAGCCGCGCCGCATCGCACGGATTTGTTGCGCTGCCAGCGCGATCCGGTCCAGCCCGACGAACGCGCGTTCCACTTCGTCGTAAAGGACGCGGGCTTCGGCGGTCGGCACCAGCCGGCCCTGTTGACGCTCGAACAACGTGAAGCCGACGCCGGTCTCGAAGTCGGCTAACAGCCGGCTCACGGCGGGTTGAGAGACGTGCAGCGCCTGGGCGGCGCGCGTCACGGTGTGCCGTTGCATCAGCGCGCGAAACGCTTCCACCTGGCGAATTTTAAGGTCCGATGAGGGCATAACATTGACGCATGGAGGGCAAAAAAAACGGCATTGGACGCATCATTTTGACCGCGCGAAGCTTCACACTGACTTAATTTGCAAGGGATTTTGCGCGTGAGCCGTATCCATAATATCCGATCGATCGGGGCGCGCTGTTGAGTACGCCGCGAACCTTCGACATTGTCGTTGCCGGCGGCGGGCTCGTCGGCATGGCGATCGCGTACGGGCTGGTGCGCAGCGGCGCCCGGGTCGCGGTCTGCGATGGCGACGACACGGCGTTTCGCGCGGCTCGCGGGAATTTCGGGCTCGTCTGGGTGCAGGGGAAGGGCGCTCGCTGTCTGCCTTACGCGCAGTGGTCGCTCGGTTCTTCTGAGCGCTGGGGTTCGTTTGCCGTGCAGTTGCAGCGCGAAACGGGCGTCGATCCCGGTTTCGATCGACCGGGCGGGATCGAGTTGTGCGAGACGGCGGCTGAACTGGAAGCAGGCCAGAAACTGCTCGAATCGCTCCATCAACGCGAAGCGGGGCTCGGCTATCGGGTGTTCGACAACGCGGCGCTGCGCCGGCGGATTCCGGCGGCCTCGCCGGCGCTGGCCGGCGCGCTCTATTCGCGCAACGACGGCCACGCTAGTCCGCTGTTCACGTTGCGTGCCTTGCATCAGGCGTTTCAGCTGGGCGGCGGCGTGTATCTGCCGCGTCATGACGTGACCGAGGTGCGCCCGCGTTCGGGGCGTTTCGATGTCGTCACGTCCGGCGGCACGTTCGAGACCGGCCGCGTGGTGCTCGCCGCGGGACTCGGCAACGCGCGGCTCGGGCCGATGGTCGGCCTGCATGCGCCGATTTCTCCGTTGCGTGGCCAGATCATGGTGACGGAAAGACTCGCGCCATTCCTCGACTATCCGACGCTCGTCGTCCGGCAAACGCGAGAAGGCTCGGTGATGCTCGGCGATTCGGCGGAAAACGCCGGTTTCGACGACGGTACGACGCGCGACGTGATGGCCGACATCGCCCGCCGCGCCCGCACCGCGTTTCCGATGCTTGCGCATGCCCGCATCGTGCGCGCGTGGGGCGCGCTGCGCATCATGACGCCCGACGGCTTGCCGGTGTACGAAGAATCGGCCACTCATCCAGGCGCCTTCATCGCCATTTGCCATAGCGGCGTCACGCTGGCTGCCGCGCATGCGGACACCCTCGCGCCGTGGATTGCAGGCGGCGCGCGTCCTGCGGTGATCGAACCGTTCGTGACGGCGCGCTTCAAATCGTCGACAGAGAGTTGCCATGTTTGAGCTATTGCCACTTTCCACGGCCGAAACAGTGTCCGTCGACATCGACGGCAACGATAGTCAGGTGCCCGCGCACTTTACGGTGGCTGAAGCGCTGCTCGCGGGCGGCAACACCGCGTGCCGTACGTCGCAGGTCAGCGGCGAGCCGCGCGGACCGTTTTGCATGATGGGTGTGTGCTTCGAGTGCCTGGTCGAAATCGACGGCGAGCCGAATCAACAGGCCTGTATGACCGCCGTGCGGCCGGGTATGCGCGTGCGCAGCATGGGCGGCAAAGCGAGGCTCGCATGAGCGGCACGCGCGAATTGCAATGCGATCTGCTGATCGTCGGCGCCGGTCCGGCGGGCATGGCCGCGGCGATCGAAGCATGCGGGCGTGGCTTGTCGGTGATCGTTGCCGATGAAGGCGCGCATGCGGGCGGGCAAATTTATCGGCAAGCGGCTCACTCCCGCGTCGCTGATACCGAGCGTGTGCTCGGCGCCGATTACACGGCGGGCCGCGCGCTGATCGCGCGCTTCATGGCGAGTGGCGCGCAGTATTTTCCGCAAACGCTGGTCTGGCAGATCGAACCGGGCGCGACGATTTCCGCGATGCTCACGCGTCGTGGCGAGCAGGGCGGCACGACGAGCGTGCAGACACGCGCGCTGCTGCTCGCGACCGGTGCGCAGGAACGCCCGTGGCCGATTCGTGGCTGGACGCTGCCGGGCGTGATGGGCGTGGGCGCTGCGCAGACCATGTTGAAATCGGGTGGCCTCGTGCCGGGCCCGGACACCGTGCTGGCGGGCAGCGGGCCGTTGCTGTGGCTGTACGCGTCACAGGTTTTGCAGGCTGGCCGCACGTTGCGCGCGATCGTCGATACGACGCCCCGTGGTGCGTCGCTGGGCGCGTTGTGCCACCTGCCGCGTGCTTTGCGGGCGAGCGAATATTTGCTCAAAGGGCTGCGCATGATGCGCGCCGTGCGGCGCAGCGGGATCGAGATTTATCGCGCGGCCCATGATGTCGAAGTGCTCGGCGATGTACAGGCGAAGGCGCTGCGGTTTCGTGTCGGCGATCAAAAGCATGAGGTTGCCGCGGGTCTGATTCTGCTGCATCAAGGCGTCGTGCCGGGCAGCAATGCGGCGCGCTCGATCGGTTGCGCGCATCAATGGGACGAGGCTCAGGCGTGCTGGCGTCCGCGGCTCGACAGTTGGGGCCGCAGCAGTGTCAAACGCGTGTGGATTGCAGGCGACGGTGCGGGCATTGGCGGCGCGAAAGCCGCCGAACATGCAGGTCAACTGGCGGCGCTCGACATCGCCGCGGATCTCGAACGCATCGCTTTGGCGGTGCGGGAGCGCGATAGCCGCACTGCGCGCGCCGCGCTGGATCGTCATCTGGCGATCCGTCCGTTGCTCGACGCGCTCTATACGCCGTCGTCGTCGCTGCGTCGTCCCGCCGATGACGTCATCGTGTGCCGTTGCGAAGAGGTCAGCGCGGGCGAGATTCGCCGCATCGCGCGGCTCGATTGCGCTGGCCCGAATCAAATGAAGGCGTTTTCTCGCTGCGGCATGGGGCCTTGCCAAGGGCGCTGGTGCGGTACGGCGGTCAGCGAACTGCTTGCCGAAGTGCAGCGGCGTCGGCCCGAAGAGGTTGGCTATTACCGCATCCGCGCGCCGATCAAACCGGTGACGATCGATGAACTCGCCACGGCGCTGCCATCCGATAACGATTTCGTGCGCGGTGAGTTTCCGAGTTGATGGCGCGCGGGTTGTGCGGCGCGCGATAGAGACGGTGTGCTTTTTTTGCCCTTCGCCCTTCGCCCTTTGCCTTTAGCCTTTTTGCCTTTGCTGTTCCCTTTCCTGATGTGTTCCTGCCTGGAGTGCGGTGATGAAACGTAGCGTCAAACTAATGGTTTCCTGTGTATTGATGGCGGCGTCGCTGGCGATGTCGTGCGCGGCGTCCGCGAAAGACTGGTCGACCGTCCGCGTCGGTATCGATCCAACCTATCCGCCGTTCGAATCGCTGGCTAAGGACGGTTCCGTGGTGGGCTTCGACGTCGACCTCGGCAACGCACTGTGCGCCAAGCTGAAGGCCAAATGCGTGTGGGTACAGACCAGTTTCGACGGTCTGATTCCCGGGCTCCAGGCACGCAAGTTCGACATGATCCTGTCGTCGATGGCGGCGACCGCTAAACGTCGCGAGCAGATCGACTTCACGGATCGTCTCTATCGCAACCAGACGCGTTTGATCGGCAGTCAGAAGGCCGCGTTGCAACCTGTTGCGGCGAAGCTGGCGGGCAAGAAGATCGCGGTCGAACAAGGCACGGTGCAGGAGACCTACGCACGCGAAAAGTGGGCGCCGGCCGGTGCTGAGGTGGTCGCGTATCAGAACTACGATCAGGCCTATGCGGACCTGAGCACCGGCCGCGTGGACGGCGTGCTGATGGACGCAGTGCAGGGCAAGCAGGGCTTTCTCGACACACCGGGCGGCGCGGGTTTCGCGTTCGCCGGGGACACGGTGTACGACCCGACGATCATGGGCGACGGCGATGCAATTGGCGTGCGCAAGAGCGATGCGGATTTGCGCGCTGCGCTGAATGGCGCGATTGCGGAGATTCTGCGCGACGGGACGTACAGGAAGATCGAAGCGAAATACTTCAACTTCGATATGTATGGGAAATGAGTTTGAGCGGATGAGGCTCGCGCGGTGACGCGCGAGCCATCGAATGATGGAACGGCGATAACACCGTTAGCGCGGCGGCTAACACCACTACTCGGCCTTGACCTTATTAGGCTTGGTCGCCTTTTCGAGTTTGTTGTATTCGAATTCCGGCACGGATTTCAGTGCGTCCTTCGTCGCGCCGGCGAGGAACAGATTGCCGTCGCGGATCTCGAAGTGGTCGACCGGAATCGCCACGTAGTGCTTGCCCATACCGAGGAAGCCGCCGACCGACACGACCGCGTAGGTTGCCTTACGGTCCGGCGAAATGATCACGTCATAGATGCTGCCGATCTTGTCGTTGAGATCGTTGTAAACCGGTTGGTCGACGAGCGCGCGGCGCACGCTCCAGCCCTTCAATAGCGCGTTGGTCTGCTCGACCGTGCCGCCTAGCGGTTGCAGCCCGGCGACTTGAGCGATGGCGCCTTGCGAGGCGCAGATAGCGGTGAGAGCAGCAGCGCAGATCAGTGTTTTTGCTTTCATTTCGGCTCCTGGTTGTCCGTCGAACGATAAGCGTTATACCAGGAGTGTGGGGAAGCACGTGACGTGCCCGGTCGCCGCCATCACGTCATTCATCTTGCCGGGCGTGATGGCTTGGGCGAACGTTCATGTGGCGTGGTCACTGCTTCAAGGTGTCGGTTGCGTCTGCCCGTTCTGACTCGCGCTCATTGCCGCGTCTCTTTCCGCTCGGTGTTTGGCGGCAACTCTTTCTTCCGCGGCCTGAAGATCGGCAGGGTACGAACTGTCGTCGCCTTGGGCCGGGTCGTAACCCGCCGCTTCCAATTCTTCGAGTTCATGCCAGACCTCGGCACGCGTGACGCGATGCGTGTCGTTTTGAGCAAATGCGCTCGACAGGGTGAGCGTGGTCAGTGAAACAGCGATCACAATGGACTTAATCACTTTAGACTCCTGAGTGTTGGGTGAATGTGGTGCGATGTGCATTGAGTAGACGCTGCTTGGTCGCTGGATATTCCCGTGCTTCTTAAACAGATCCGGTTCGATCGAAGTACCTTGAATAATCTCGGGCGAGGTCGGAATAAACGTGCGGCGGCGCTGGTAAACGTCGTTATCAGGCCGCGATTATCGCGATCGCAAGTTGCTGGGGGCAAAGACAGCTACTGGCAGGCTCGATGCCGTCGACCTGAACGGCACGCGCTGGAGGAAGGTTTTCGAAACATTGAGGTCAAGGCGGGGGGCCTTGCTTTGAATGTTCGCGACCGGTATCGGGGACCGGGCGCGCGGAGCCGCTCATTTTGGTTGATGCGCGACGGGCTCCAGTCGCAAAAAGGGGCGCTGTATCGAGCGCCCCTGCCAACCTGAAGGAAATGTCGAAAATCTTTTAGCTACGCAATTCCCGGATTTTCGAACCAACCTTTGCTTGATGCGTCACGCCTTTGGTAAATAACGCAAAACATGAAAATAACTAAGCCGGAATATGATCAATCGGATCGGAAGTCATCGAAACGTCCTAGCCAAGACATTCAATAGGATGATGGTATTATTTGCAAAATTAAAGCAACAGCTGGGAAATTTTTCAGACCTGCCTAAATAGCTGAATATAAAAGGAAATTTTCGCGTCCTTTTTGGTGGTTTTGCCGCGTGTCGGTGAGGATCGTGTTCGATTGGAACAGAAGTGCGGTTGGTAAACAAGAAGGTGACAGGATAGTCCGCCTAGATGATGGTGCCGCGTTTGTTGTCTTAGTTCCGGGTGAGGCCAAGATGTCTGGTTTTCCCTATGGCCAGTTATCGGCCATTGCCGACGCTCAGCTACCGGCACTCATCGGACGGCTACACGGTGCTAACCGGCCGTTCGCCCCAGCCGGAGCCGGAGCGTCGACTCTCACATTCGCGAACGCGTACTTACGCGTCGTTCTGAGTCGATCGCATCGCGAACAGGTCGGCCGCTGTCGGCGCTCATCGCATTCATTCAGATTGGCTGCGTTCGCTGGGTCACAGTCGAATCGGCCACCCGTGTGTCACCATCACGCATTGCGCCCGGCGCCGGACACCCTCGACGCCGGCCGCATCATGCCTCCAACACGCGAGAGCCCCATGCCGACGCTCTATTCCTACCCGGACCTGTTCGGCGTCGCCGACAACAATCCGTTTGGCCTGAAGGTCTACGCATTCATGCGCTTGTGCGGACTCGACTTCGAGCACAAGCACAGTCTCGATACGAAAGAGGCGCCGCGAGGACAGTTGCCCTATCTGGTCGACGGCGAGAAATCAATCGGTGATAGCGATGCGATCATCAGCTACCTGAAGCGCAAGTACGACCTACGCATCGACAGCGCGCTTTCCACGGGGCAAGCGAATCTCGACTTCCTGGTCCGGCGCACGCTCGACGACCTGTACTGGCCGATGAGCTTTTCGCGCTGGCGCGACGAGCGCTTTCGCCCGGCGTTTTGCAACGCCTTCATGGCGGCGCACCCCGAAGTCACCGCCAGTGCGCTCGAAGCCGCGAGCGAGTACAACCGGCTTCGGTATCACTATCAGGGCATCGGCCGCTACGAGCCGGATCAGGTGTATGAGCGCGGCATCGGCGATTTGCGCGTCGTGGCCGATCTGCTCGGCGCCAGCGGCTTTATCTTCGGGCCCGAGCCGGCCACGGTCGATGCCGCGATCTACGGCTGCGTCGCGAACATCTACTACTACGACATCGATACG
>NZ_JAXDPY010000185.1:0-4909 GCF_034668105.1 Paraburkholderia sp.
CTGCGGTCGGGATCGGGATCATGACCGGGCACGGCACGACGCCGCGGTTCAGTTGCTTCAATTCTCTTCTTCGAGCCAGCAGGTGTCATGCTGCGCCAGCATCGCGCTCGCCGCGGCCGGTCCCCACGTGCCCGCTGCATACGGTTTGGGCGGCTTGTTCGACACCGCCCATTCGTTGAGGATCGGTTCGACCCAACGCCATGCGGCTTCCTGCTCATCGCGCCGCACAAACAGCGCGAGCCGGCCGTTGATGACGTCGAGCAGCAGACGCTGATACGCCTCCATCTGCCCTTCGCGGAAGAACCGGTCGAACGCGAGGTCGAGGTGGACGCTGGCGAGGTTCATCCCTTCGCCCGGTTGCTTCGCGAGACAGTAGAGGCGAATGGTTTCGTTCGGCTGCAAGCGGATCACGAGACGATTCGCACCGCCGCGTAGCGCGGATGCGCCGAGTGCCGAATGCGGCACAGCACGAAAATTCACCACGATCTCAGCCACACGATCCGCGAGGCGTTTGCCGGTGCGCAGGAAGAACGGCACGCCGGCCCAGCGCCAATTTTCGATTTCCACCTTCACGGCGACGAAGGTCTCGGTCGTGCTGTCCGGCTTCACGCCTGGCTCGGTGGCATACGCCGGCACCGCGCTGCCGCGAATCACGCCCGCATGATACTGGCCGCGTACCGCGACCTTGCCGATGTCGCGCGGATCGATCGGCTTCAGCGCGCGCAGCACGCGCAGTTTTTCGTCACGTACTGACTCGGAATCCATTGAATGCGGCGGCTCCATCGCGACGATGGAAAGCAGTTGCAGCAGATGGTTCTGCACCATGTCGCGCAACGCGCCGGTGTTGTCATAGAAGTCGCCGCGCGCTTCCACGCCGAGTTCTTCCGCAATCGTGATCTGAATGCTTTCCACCCACTCGCGGCGCCACAACGGTTCGAACAGCACGTTGCCGAAACGCAGCGCGAGCAGGTTCTGCACCGGTTCCTTACCCAGGTAGTGATCGATCCGGTAGATCTGTTCTTCAGCGAAGATTTCGCCGACTGCATCATTAATTGCGTTGGACGACTTGAGGTCGTAGCCGAGCGGCTTTTCCAGCACGATGCGCGAGTTTTCGTTGAGGCCCACCGAAGCCAGCGCGCGGCAGATCGGCACGAACAGCGATGGACCCGTGGCCAGATAGAACACCCGAATCCCGGGCCGGCCGCTCAGGGCCTCGCGCAGCAGCGTGAAGTCTTCGGGGTTGCCGAGGTCGATCTTCACGAACTCGATACGCTCGAGGAAGCTCGCCCATGCTGCTTCATCCAGGCCGTTCTTCGACACGTGCGGCTTGACGTGCTCATTGACCCAATCAAGGTAGGCGGCCCGATCGGCCACATGCCGCGCCACCGCGACGATCTTGCCACTCTCGGCCAGCATGCCGCCCGCACGGTGCGCTTCATACAGTGCCGGCAGGATCTTGCGCATCGACAGATCGCCGGTTCCGCCGAAGAGCACGAAGGTGAAACTTGAATCGGTTTGCATGAGTCTCCGTCGATATCCTGAGAGCCGCCGTGATGACCGGAAAAGGGCGACCGTAGTCCGATACAATATGTTTTGACACTGAATTGTAGTTTAACGACAAGCCAAATCAAGAGGTAGCGCTAATTCGATGAAAAAAGCGTGCGCTGTGGGGCTAGATGCACGTTTTCCCGAATCGGCAGGCGTCCCCTGCATGTTAACGGACATTGCGTGCGAGCACGTGCCAGCATGCCATCGGCAGACCTTACGGAAAGCTGGAGGGCTGAGCTGGTGTCAGGGTTAACGTGTGAGGTACCTCGAGTCTGCCGCGCGCGACGCGGGCAGGCAAAAATCAAAAGAGGAGACAGTCAGTTGCATCCCGAACCACTCATCTCTTGAGCTTCCAGCGGCCGGACATCGGTCCGCCGGCACATGCCTCGACGCATGCGCCCGACCGTGCTCGATCGCCCAGTGTTTTGCCTGTTTGAACCAACCACAGCACCCTGGCGACATCAGGGGCCATTTGTTTTTTGTTCAGGTGTCTGGAGGAGATAAGCAATGAAATTTCGCGCGATCATGGGCGCTTTGTGCGCCGCGGGTCTGATGTGTGGCGTCTCGGCGGTGCAAGCCGCCGAGTCGGTCGAAGTGTTGCACTGGTGGACTTCGGGCGGTGAATCGAAAGCCGTCGGCGTCCTCAAGGACGACATGACGAAGCAGGGTTACACGTGGAAGGACTTCGCGGTTGCTGGCGGTGCAGGTGCGGCTGCCATGACGGCACTCAAGACGCAGGTGATCTCGGGCAACGCGCCGAGCGCTGCGCAGATCAAGGGTCCGCTGATCCAGGACTGGGCTTCGCAAGGCGTGCTGGTACCGATCGACTCCGTGGCGGGCGACTGGAAGAAAAACCTGCCGCCGGAAATCGACAAGATCATGCACGCAGACGGTCACTACGTGGCGGCGCCGTTCTCGGTGCACCGCGTGAACTGGCTGTACATCAACAAGGCAGCGCTGGACAAGGCAGGCGGCAAGGCGCCGACCACGTGGCCTGAGTTCTTCGCCGTGGCCGACAAGATGAAGGCCGCCGGCATCCAGCCGATCGCGATGGGCGGTCAGCCGTGGCAAGACCTGACGCTGTGGGAAGACGTCGTGCTGTCGCAAGGCGCGGGCTTCTACAAGAAGGCGCTGGTCGATCTCGACGAGAAGACGCTGACGTCGGACCAGATGGTCGGCGTGTTCGACACGGTCCGCAAGATCCAGGGTTACTTCGACGCGGGCCGCACGGGCCGTGACTGGAACCTGGCAACGGCGATGGTCATCAACGGCAAGGCCGGCATGCAGTTCATGGGCGACTGGGCGAAGGGCGAATTCGCCAACGCCGGCAAGAAGTCGGGCACGGACTACGTCTGCGCCGCCGTGCCGGGCACCGAAAAGGCCTACACGTTCAACGTCGACTCGTTCGTGTTCTTCCAGCAGAAAGGCCAGAAGACCGCGACGCCGGGTCAATTGGCACTCGCCAAGACGATCATGACGCCGGACTTCCAGGAACAGTTCAGCCTCAACAAGGGCTCGATTCCGGTTCGTCTGGGCGTGTCGATGGCCAAGTTCGACGACTGCGCGAAGAAGTCGTACGCGGATGAACAGGTAGCGATCAAGTCGGGCGGCTATGTGCCTTCGCTGGCGCACGGCATGGCGCAACCGGATGCAGCAGCCGGTGCGATCTCGGACGTGGTCACGAAGTTCATGAACTCGCAGCAGGATTCGAAGAGCGCGGTTGCCGCGCTCGCGAAGGCAGCGAAGACCAAGTAAGTGATGTAAGTGAAGTGGCGCACCAGGCGGTTCCCCTCGTGGGCGCCGGGTGCGCACTTCTGATTGCTTGCAGCAGGTGCGTTACTTAGGGTGAGCGTTCGGCCCTGGTTTCATCGTGTCACACCTATGCCGTTCCGGCCTCGCGGTTTCCCTGCGCGAGCGCCCCGGCGGTACAGTTCAGCAGGAGTCGAGTAGTGACTGCTTCTATCAGCGGAAACGGGAAAACCACGGCTTCCGTGACCCGCCGCACGTCGCCGATGGCGGCCCTTGCCGACCGTTGGATTCCGAAGCTGGTGCTCGCACCCAGCGTCGTGATCAGCCTGATCTTCGTGTATGGCTTCATTGCCATCACCGGCTTTCTGTCGCTGTCGAATTCGCGACTGATGCCACGTTATGAATTTGTCGGTCTCGATCGTTATCGAGAGCTATTCGATAACGATGTGTTCTGGACCTCGGCGGCCAATCTCGGCTGGTTCGGGATTCCGTTCATCGGTATATGCATCGGCCTGGGTCTGTTCCTCGCGATTCTGCTGGATCAGCAGATCCGCAATGAAGGCGCGCTGCGCGCCGTGTTCCTGTACCCGATGGCGCTGTCGTTCATCGTGACGGGTACGGCGTGGCAGTGGATCATGACGCCGAGCGTCGGCCTCGAGAAGGTGTTCCACGACTGGGGCTGGACGAGCTTTTCGTTCAGCTGGCTCGGCGACCCCGACAAGGCGATTTTCTGCGTCGTGATCGCGGCGGTGTGGCAATCCACCGGCTTCGTGATGGCGTTGTTTCTCGCGGGCCTGCGCGGTGTCGACGGTGAAATCTTCAAGGCCGCGCAGATGGACGGCGCCGGCTTGCCCACCATCTATCGCAAGATCGTGATTCCGAGCATGCGTCCGGTGTTCTTCTCCGTGTTGCTGATTCTTTGCCATATCACGATCAAGACTTTCGACCTGGTCGTCGCGTTGACGGCGGGCGGTCCGGGTACGTCTTCGTCACTGCCGGCCATTTTCATGTACACGTTTTCGTTCAATCGCGGGCAGCTGGGCGTCGGCGCGGCATCGTCGATGATGATGCTCGCGACCGTCGTGGCCGTGCTCGTGCCGCTGATGTATCTGGAATCGAGGAGCACCCGCAATGCAGCCTAAGATGACGATCAGCCGTGCCGTCATTTATGCGGCCTTGATTCTGTTCGCCCTGTATTTCCTGTTTCCGCTGTACGTGATGCTGTCCACGTCGTTCAAGGACATCGATCAGCTGCGCACCGGCAACCTGCTCACGCCGCCCACTCACTGGACCATCGACCCGTGGATCAAGGCATGGAGCGGCGCGTGTACGGGTGTGCGTTGCGACGGCATGCAGCCGTTCTTCATGAACTCGGTGCGGATGGTCATTCCGGCGGTGCTGATTTCGTCGATCATCGGCGCGTTCAATGGTTATGTGCTCACGCACTGGCGTTTTCGCGGCGCCGATCCGATCTTCACGATGCTGCTGGTCGGCTGCTTCATTCCGTTCCAGGCGATCCTCCTGCCGATGGCGCGTTTCGAAGGCGCGCTCGGCCTCTCGAACACCACGACGGGTCTGGTGGTCGTGCACGTGATCTACGGCATCGCGTTCA
>NZ_JAXDPY010000186.1:0-3690 GCF_034668105.1 Paraburkholderia sp.
TTGTCCGCAAGGCCGAATCGCTTGGTATCCAGCCCCGTCTGTCCCACCGCGATCAGCGTTGAACACCGTCGTGCGTGGGCACTTCTGCCCAGCGTCGATATTCGCTAGGGATTCCCGAGCGCGACCGAGAGCCAGTGAGTCATTGCAGTGGCCTGGTAAGGCTTCTGCAGCAACACAAGTGCGCCGTTGCTCGCCGCTTTCGCCTCCAATGCCGGCGTCGGATAGGCACTGATAAAGATGGTGGCCGGGGCATGTCCCTGCGCACGAAGGCGCTCGTGCATCTCGATACCCGACATCCCGGGCATGCGGATGTCGGAAATCAGGCAGGAGGTATGGGCGGCCTGCCCGGAGGCAAGAAATTCTTCTGCCGACTCATACATGCGCGCGTGCCAGCCAAGCGACCGGATGAGGCTGCTTAGCGCTACACGGACGGCTGAATCATCGTCCACAATCGACACCACTGGTGTAATTTGCAAAATAAGGCCCTCGATTATCTCTCTCGGGATGACGTGTGGTCAGTGCCGCCCGCCTCTCCTGATTAGCAGATTACTTCACAACGGCGTTCAGTGACATCGTACGAATGTATAGGTGAACCGAACCTTGTGCGCGCCGCCCGCGGTGCGTCACTTTCGCACCGCCTCCTCCTTCATGGTCATGGCTGGCGGAAGGCTGAACGAGAACGTCGCACCACCTTCAGGGTTATTGGAAGCCCAGATGTGCCCACGGTGGGCTTCAACAATAGAACTGGCTATAGCAAGCCCCATTCCCATGCCGGCACTGCGGGTCGTAAAGAACGGTTCAAAGAGTTGCGGAAGATTGGCCTCCTGGATGCCGGCCCCCGAATCCCTCACAGCCACGACAACATTGCCTTCAGGGTCGAGGCGGGACTGGACGATAAGTTCGCGCCTGCCGTTGACGCTCGCCATCGACTGCAGACCGTTGATGATCAAATTGACGAGCACCTGCTGGAGCTGCACACGGTCGCCCAGTATCGGCGGCAGCCCCCTGGCAAGACGACGTGTCAGCGAGCCGCCCTGGCGCTCGATATCGCGTCTGATAACGGCAATCGCCTCGTCGACCACCTCGTTGATTGCAATCGGCGTCCGCTCCGGCGGCACTCCCTTCATGAGCGCCCGCACACGTTGCACGATTGCGGCGGCGCGATTTCCCTGGTCCGTCATCTGCCTCACGCAGCTCTCGATTTCCGCCATGTTCGGAGGCTGGCGATCCAGCCAGCGCAGACATGCTTCACCGTTCGTTACGATGGCGGAAAGGGGTTGCCCCACTTCGTGGGCAATCGATGCGCTCAGCTCGCCAAGCGCTGTCATCCGGCTTACGCGTTCAAGTTCGCTTTGCGCATGCCGCAACTGCTCCTCGGTCTGCTTCGCCCGCGTCACGTCCATCACGGCCCCGATGAACTTTCTGTTATCCGGCTGACCGTCCGCTCTCTTGCCGACGACGTGGAGATGTTTGATGCGTCCATCAGGAAAAAGCAGCCGATGCTCGATGTCAAACCCGGCAGCCAGACTGCCCGCGTTTGCAACTTTCTCCTCGAACAGGGGTAGATCGTCTGGATGCACCCGCTGCCTGACCAGCTCGATGTTGGGCACGACCGCCACGTTGTATTCGAAGATCGAAGCAGTCTGCGCGGACCAGAAGATTTCGCCGGTCGGGACATTCCAGCCGAAACTGCCGGTCGTGCTCAGCTTCTGCGCTTCGGCGAAGTACTCCGCCTGACTTTTTCGAAGCAGTTCCTCGGCACGTCTGCGCTGCGTGATGTCGTTGTTGGTCTCAAGCGTGGCCAACGGATTTCCCGCACTGTCGCGCTGCAGTGCCCAGCGGCTCGTCACGATTATCTCGGTGCCATCCCGCCGCGTGTGGATCAATTCGCCCTCCCACTGGCCGTCGCGAAGAAAAATCCGCTGGAGCTCATCGCGAGGGAGCGGAAAAACCGAACTCAGAAATTCGTCAATGGACTTCCCAAGCGCCTCTTCCTTCTTCCATCCATAGAGTGTCTCTGCTGCGTGATTCCAGTACGTAATGACGTTTTTCTTATCGCGCACGATGATAATGTCGTGCGTCAGCTCCAGCAGCTGTGCCTGCGCGCGCTGCGTCTTCTCAACGCGGCCAATCCGCCTGACAAGCGTGGTGATTGCAATTGACGTGACGAGAAAGGCAACCAGGGAGAGGGAATCCTGGGGTTTGCTGATGTGGAAGCTATTGATGGGTTCCGTGAAAAAATAGCTGAGCAGCGCGGCGCCCACCACCGAGAAAATGACCGATGAGATGAAACAGTCCAGAAGTGACAGCAGAACAATGACAACCAGAAGGAAGAAGCCGGTGGTGCTCTCTTCCTGGTTCAGAAAGACACAGGTTGCAGTCACGGCGCCGAGCGCGATACAGCCCCCAAGCCACAACGCCGCCAGATATCGCAAGCCTCGGCTTTCATGTGAAGAAACAGTCGCCCGCACAGAACGTCTCCCTTTGGCGCGACTGCACCAGCCGCTTGCATCGTCTCCAGATAATAGCCGAGCCTCTCGACTTCTCAACCGTCCGCACGACCATTCGCACCGGAACCATATAGAGCAGCCCACGCGCGAGCGGCCCACGCGCGAGCGGCCCACGCGCGCGGCGCGGACGTCCGCAGCCGGGAACACGTCGGGCCGGCAGACGATGACGGGCACCCCGCGATATCCCGTAGCGGGCCTCGACACGGCGCGCGTTTATCCCGACCTGTTCCTCCAGGACACGGCAACGCGGCGCTTGTAAGGGGATAGTCAACATTCCTATACTTAATCCGCTTGCCTGGTTTCTCCTCGCCGGAGATAGTCGCAAGCGCGAGTCGCTCACGCTGTACACCCGCGTGCCGCTCAAACGCATCGAGCTGGAGCCGCAATGACAGACGAAACGCGCGCGTCACGCAAGACCACGGTCACATTCGCTGTCGCGACCGCCGCGCTGGCGGCGGTGATCTTCATCGTCGATACGGCTACGGTGCTCGACATCGCCGTCGCGACGCTCTATGTGGTCGTCGTGCTGATCGCCGCGCGCTTTTGCAAGCCGCGCAGCGTCGTGCTTGTCGGACTCGGCTGCGTGGCGCTCGCGATCTCGAGCTGGGTGCTCTCGCCACCCGCCCGCCCGAACGCGGAGACCCTTATCAACGAGTGCATCAGCATCGTTACGATCGGCCTCGTGACGGCCCTCGCCTTGCACGCGCAGCAAACGGTATGGACACTGCGCAATCAGGCGAATCTCCTCGACCTGACGCACGACCCTATCTTCTCGCGCGACATGGACGGCAAAATCCTCTACTGGAATCGCGGCGCCGAAGAGTTGTACGGATTCAAGGGCGCCGAGGCGCTCGGCGCTGTCGCGCACACGCTCCTGCAAACAACGTTCGTCACGTCGCTCGAGCAGATCATGACCAGGCTGCTGCGCGAAGACCGCTGGGAAGGCGAACTCATCAACCGAAAGGCGGACAGCACGCCCGTCGCCGTAACGAGCCGCTGGTCGCTCCAGCGCGACAATGCGGGACAACCCGCGCTGATCCTGGAGACCAACATCGACATCAGCGAACGCAAGCGGATGGAAGTGGCGCTGCAGCAGGCCCAGGCCGATCTCGCGCGACTGAACCGCGTCCTGGTGGTCGGCGAAATGACCGCGTCGATCGCCCATGAGGTCAATCAGCCG
>NZ_JAXDPY010000187.1:0-25277 GCF_034668105.1 Paraburkholderia sp.
CAGGTCATTGCAGGGGCATTCAGCGAGCGCAACGTACGACTTCGAAAGGGCTGCCGCGCGATGCTCCCACATCATGTCTCGATCGCCTTCAATCATATGATCAAAATCCGACGAAGACGATGGTCTCAGCCGGGCCAGTTCCAGCGCAACGTCAAGAGGCAGTAACTAAGTTAATTCAAGGATGTTTAAGGCGCAGCTTAGGACTTTAAAGCCTCGTTTCAATAACATTGGGAAACCGAACGTCCCAGTGAGTTCTGTCGTCTGAAATTAGGAACCGGTCAGTTCACAACACTATGGCACATCGTCGCGGGCCGCGACGTCAAATACGGGGATGGTCTCACCAGCGAAGACGCGACGATTACGTCCAGGTAGCAACGCTCAAATGAGCATGCAAAGAAAACTTCAACAACGATAGCGTGAACGAAAAATTTCGCGAGCAATGGACCCGCTGTCGGTGCGATTGATTTTTCCCTGAACGATTGTTCGTGATGCGCCATCGTTTTCAACTTCGTGCTGGTCAACCCATGCTACAGAAGGAGCCGAATCGTGAAAATCTATCTGATCTCTCTGGGAGCCGGAATTCTGGTCGGCATCATCTATTCACTGCTTGGCGTGCGTTCACCGGCACCGCCCGCGGTGGCGCTGATTGGCCTGCTGGGCATGCTGATCGGCGAACAGGTGCTGCCTCCGGTCAAGCGCGTGATGGCCGGCGAACCGGTGACGACTGCGTGGTTTCGCAGCGAGTGCGTGCCCAGAATTACGGGCACTCCACCGAAAGCGCAGACGGCGGCTCAGGCCGGGCAGGACACTAAAGCGGACGGCCAGTAAAGGAAGGCTAGCGAGCGCCACATTCCCTGCGGCTGCCAGGTTCATCCGATCGGCCCAAGCCACGCCCGCCGAAGAAAATCTCTCCAACTCGCGGGCGAGCGCCATACTTGCGGCCGGCCATTGGAGTCATTGAAGAGAATCCACCTACGGCAATCGCTCCGTTCGAAGCTACCTTGGAGAAAGCAATTAAAAGGAAACTTGAGAAAACGTGAACGAGCCTCTATAAACGCGGACGGCAAGCAGAAGACACGGGCAAAAAAAAAGGCGTCACGTTGCCGTGACGCCTTAAAAAGTTCTAGCCATTCCGAGGGCCGTGCTAGAACCTGAGAGACGGTATTCGAAAGCGGACCCGGCGCCCGACGCTGGATGCAGAATTGACACTGCGGAGACTGTTACGGGGGACTGTTACAGGCACTCGACCAGACACTCCGCGGGCCACGGTGGATTCGGAATTTCAAATGCAGAATCCGGAACCGTCTTTCGAAATGAGATTCCATTTTTTATGGTTACGCTGACTAAGTCAAGCAAAATCTCAAACGGCGCCGTTCGTTGCGGAAAAATATTCCGATACAATGAATCTTAAGACGAAAGCGCACCGCACGCCCTACTTCGGGGCTTCCGCCATGCTCTTGCGGAACGATTGCCGGCAGCCAACAGAACAAAAACTGAAATATAGTTCCAAAAAAACTATGAACCGACCCACGCCCTCACGAACCCCCGCAACCCTTGCCAAACACAAACACGGCTCCGGCGACGAAGTCACCGCGCTGGCGCGTGGTTTGACCGTGCTGCGCTCGATCGCCGCCGCCGACGGACCGCTCAGCAATCGCGAGCTGGCCGAGCTGACCGGCATTCCGAAACCCACGGTCTCGCGAATCACCGCTACGCTCGTCGGCGCCGGCTTCCTGTTCCGCTTGCCCGAAAGCGAGCGCTTCGTGCTGACATCGTCGGTCCTGGAGCTGAGCAACGGCTTTCTGCGCAACTTCGACATTCGGGCCCGCGCGCGCCCCTTCCTGATCGAACTCGCCGAACGCACCGCGTTGTCCGTGCATCTGGCCGTACGCGACCGCCTCGACATGGTGGTGATCGACGCGATCCGGCCACGCTCGGCCGTGCTCGTGTCGCGCCTCGAAATCGGCTCACGCATGAATCTTAGCCGCACGGCGGTGGGCCGCGCCTACATGGCGGCACTCACCGAATCAGAACGGGAAAAATTGCTGATCGGCTTGCAGGCCGCCGAAGGCGACGACTGGAGTCACGTCAGCAGCCGTCTCACCAGCGCCCTACGGGAAACCGAGGAACAAGGCTTCGCGATCGCGACGGGCGAATGGTACAACGGACTGAATGCCATCGCGTCGGGGTTCGTCGGCCCCTCGGGCGAACGCTACGCGGTCAATTGCGGCGGCTCCGCGGATCAGTGCCCGCGCGACTGGCTGATATCGCGCGCCGCGCCAGCCCTGCTCGAATGCATCAGCAATATCGTGCTCGAGATCGGCGGCACCCCCGGTCGCCGGCTGGACAACTGAAACGCGCAGACGGCCGGCGGAATCGGCATTCCAGTTACGTTGTGATTCTGTAACCTTCGTAATCAAAAGAAAAATACATTGGTGGACTGTTACAGAGCCCGCAACGTAGGATCTTGCTTTTCCTGTCGCGGGGCGCTCGCCGGGCTTGCCGACATCATCCTTTAATAACGGTCCGGCCGACCTGCATGATGCCGCATTGCGTTAACATCTTTGTCCCTCGCCTCGGGTAGCATCGCGTTGAACATGCGCGGCGCGCCTGCTGTCGAAACCGCCTGTCATGCCGCCTGCGTGCCGGTCCGCCGAATTATCGAAGCGGCAAAATCGCACGAGCGGCTCACATCAAAGCCAGTCACCTGACCGAACGATGGACGAACAACAAAAGCATCCGGAAACCTCACGCCCTACCCCGCCGGCCTCCCAACCCGGTAGTTCGCAACCCTCCGCGTCCGGAAAGCCCGCTGGCGGTCCGGGATACCCGCCGCTTGAACCGGTAAGCCATCGCGGGCGCAACATCGCGCTGATCGTGGCGGCGCTGGTCATCCTCGGGATCGTGCTGTGGCGCTGGCATCCGTGGGGCGGTCCCGGCGGCGGCGCGAGCGGAGCCGCCGGCGCAGGCGGTGCAAGCGGCGGCCATGCGGGCCGGGGAGGCCGCGGGGGTGCCGGCCTCGCCAACATGGCGCAACCGGTTCATGTGGCGAGCGCCACGCAGGGCGAAATGCCGGTGGTGCTCACCGCGCTCGGCACGGTCACGCCGCTCGCCAGCGTCACCGTGCTGCCGCAGTTGAGCGGCGTGCTGCAAGACGTCTATTTCAAGGAAGGTCAGATGGTCAAGAAGGGCGACGTGCTCGCCCAGATCGATCCGCGTCCCTACCAGATCTCGCTGGAAAACGCGCAAGGCACCCTCGCGCGCGACCAGGCGTTGCTGCAAACCGCCCGCCTCGACCTGAAGCGCTATCAGACGCTGCTCTCGCAAGACTCGATCGCGAGCCAGCAGGTCGATACCCAGGCCTCGCTCGTGCGGCAGTATGAAGGCACGGTGAAGTCCGACCAGGCGAACATCGACACCTTCAAGCTCGACCTGATCTATGCGCGCATCACCGCGCCGGTGTCGGGGCGCGTCGGGTTGCGCCAGGTCGATCCGGGCAACTACGTGACGCCGAGCCTGACCAACGGCCTCGTCGTGATCACGCAGTTGCAGCCGATCAGCGTGATCTTCACGACCTCCGAAGACAACCTTCAGCAGATCCTCCAGCAGACCCAAACGGGCGCGAAGCTGTCGGTCACCGCCTATGACCGCAGCAACACCACCTCGCTCGAAGGCGGCTCGCTCGAAACGCTGGATAACCAGATCGATACCACCACCGGCACCGTCAAGCTGCGCGCCACGTTCCAGAACGACAGGAACGTGCTGTTCCCGAATCAGTTCGTGAATACGCGCCTGCTCGTGGACACGATCAAGGACGCGGTGATCGTGCCGACGCCGGCCGTGCTCAATGGCTCGATGGGGCAGTTCGTGTATGTGGTGAAACCGGACAATACGGTGACCGTGCGTCCGGTCAAGATCGGTCCGGTGGACGGCGAGCGCACCAGTATCAAATCCGGCCTGCAGGTCGGCGAACGCGTCGTGATCGACGGTTCGGATCGCCTGAAGGAAGGCGCGAAAATCACGATTCCGGCCGACAAGCCGCGCGGCGCTTCGGGCGCGCGTGGAGCAAGCGGCGCGGCGGCTGCGTCGGGCGCTTCCGGCGCACAGGGACATCATCGCAAACACGCGGCGCAAGCCTCGGAATAAAGGCACGGCCACTATCGCATGAATCCATCCCGCGCCTTTATTCTGCGTCCTGTCGGCACTGCGCTGCTGATGGCGGCGATCATGCTGGTCGGTCTCGTCGCGCTGCGCTTTTTGCCGCTCTCCGCGTTGCCCGAGGTCGACTATCCGACCATCCAGGTGCAGACCTTCTACCCGGGCGCGAGCCCGGATGTGATGACGTCTTCCGTCACCGCACCGCTCGAACGCCAGTTCGGGCAGATGCCGTCGTTGAACCAGATGTCGTCGCAAAGCTCGGCCGGCTCGTCGATCATCACGCTGCAGTTCAGCCTCGATCTGCCGCTCGATATCGCCGAGCAGGAAGTCCAGGCCGCCATCAACGCCGCGGGCAATCTGCTGCCGTCCGATCTGCCCGCGCCGCCGATCTATGCCAAGGTCAACCCTGCCGACGCACCGATCATCACGCTCGCGATCACCTCGAAAACGCTGCCGCTCACCCAGGTGCAGGATCTGGCCGACACGCGTCTCGCGCAGAAGATCTCGCAGGTGGCGGGTGTGGGTCTCGTGAGCCTGTCAGGCGGTCAACGGCCGGCCGTGCGGATTCAGGCGAATCCGCGCGCGCTCGCCGCGTACGGGCTGAATCTGGACGATCTGCGCACCACGATTTCGAACCTGAACGTCAACACGCCGAAGGGTAACTTCGACGGCCCGACGCGCAACTACACGATCAACGCGAACGACCAGCTGACCGACGCCGAGGCGTACAAGAGCGCCGTGGTCGCGTACAAGAACGGCCGCCCGGTCATGCTGACCGACGTCGCCACCATCGTGCAGGGCGCGGAGAACACCAAGCTCGGCGCGTGGGTCGACAATACGCCGGCCATCATCCTGAACGTGCAGCGCCAGCCGGGCGCCAACGTGATCCAGGTGGTCGACAGCATCAAGGCACTGCTGCCGCAACTGCAGCAGTCGCTGCCCGCCGCGCTCGACGTGCAGATCGTCACCGACCGCACCACCACGATCCGCGCTTCCGTGCGCGACGTGCAGTTCGAGCTGCTGATGTCGGTCGTGCTGGTGGTGCTGGTGATGTACCTGTTCCTCGCCAACGTCTACGCCACCATCATCCCAAGCCTGTCGGTGCCGCTCTCGCTGATCGGCACGCTTGCCGTGATGTATTTGTGCGGGTTCTCGCTGGACAACCTGTCGCTGATGGCGCTGACCATCGCCACCGGCTTCGTGGTGGACGACGCCATCGTGATGATCGAGAACATCGCGCGCTATGTCGAAGACGGCGAATCGCCACTGGAAGCCGCGCTGAAAGGCTCGAAACAGATTGGCTTCACGATCATTTCGCTCACGGTTTCGCTGATCGCCGTGCTGATTCCGCTGCTCTTCATGGGCGACGTGGTTGGACGCCTGTTCCATGAATTCGCGATCACGCTGGCCGTGACGATCGTGATCTCGGCCATCGTCTCGCTCACGCTCGTGCCGATGATGTGCGCGAAGCTCCTGCGCCACACGCCGCCGCACGAGAGCCACCGGTTCGAAGCGAAGGCCCACAATGCGATCGACTGGGTCATCGCACGCTATGCGGTCGCGCTCACCTGGGTGCTGAACCGGCAACGCTCCACCCTGTTCGTCGCGCTGCTCACGCTGGTGCTGACCGGCGTGCTGTACGTGTACATTCCGAAGGGCTTCTTCCCGGTGCAGGACACCGGCGTGATCCAGGCGATCACGCAGGCGCCGCAGTCGGTGTCGTATGCGTCGATGGCCGAGCGTCAGCAGGCACTCGCCGAGCAGATCCTGAAGAATCCCGACGTGGAAAGCCTCACCTCGTTCATCGGCGTGGACGGCAGCAACATTACGTTGAACAGCGGCCGCATGCTGATCAACCTGAAGCCGCGCGACGACCGCAGCAACACCGCGAGCCAGGTGATCCGCCAGTTGCAGCAGGACGTGGCGCATATTCCGGGCGCGTCGCTGTACATGCAGCCGGTGCAGGATCTGACCATCGATTCCACCGTCAGCCCGACGCAGTATCAGTTCATGCTGACCGACCCGAACATCGGCGAATTCACCACCTGGGTGCCGAAGCTGGTCGACCGCTTGAAGCAGTCGCCTGAACTGGCCGACGTGGCGACCGATCTGCAGGATAACGGCCAGTCGGTCTACATCGAAATCGACCGCGCCACGGCATCGCGCTACGGCATCACACCGGCTACCGTCGACAGCGCGCTCTACGACGCGTTCGGCCAGCGCATCATTTCGACCATCTTCACGCAGTCGAACCAGTACCGCGTGATTCTCGAAGCGCAGCCGCAGATGCAGCATTACACCGAGTCGCTGAAGTCGATCTATCTGCCCTCCTCCACGTCCTCAGGCGGGCAGGTGCCGCTGTCGTCGATCGCGCGCTTCATCGAAAAGCCCGCGCCGCTGCTGGTCACGCATTTGAGCCAGTTCCCGGCCACCACCGTCTCGTTCAACCTCGCGCCCGGCTCGTCGCTTGGCGCGGCGGTGAAAGCGATCGACCAGGCAGAGAAGGATATCGGGCTGCCGCCGTCGTTCCAGACGCGCTTCCAGGGCGCGGCTCTCGCGTTCCAGGCGTCGTTGTCGAACGAACTGTTCCTGATCCTGGCGGCGATCGTCACGATGTATATCGTGCTCGGCGTGCTGTATGAAAGCTTCATTCACCCGATCACGATTCTGTCGACGCTGCCCTCGGCCGGCGTCGGCGCCTTGCTGGCGCTGCTGATCACCGGGCACGATCTGGACATCATTGGCATTATCGGCATCGTGCTGCTGATCGGTATCGTGAAGAAGAACGCCATCATGATGATCGACTTCGCGCTCTACGCCGAGCGCGAGGAAGGCAAGCCGCCGCGTGAGGCGATCTATCAGGCCTGTCTGCTGCGCTTCCGGCCGATTCTGATGACCACGCTCGCCGCGCTGCTCGGCGCGCTGCCGCTGATGCTCGGCACCGGCGCCGGTTCCGAACTGCGCCGCCCGCTCGGTATCGCGATTGCCGGCGGTCTGATCGTCAGCCAGCTGCTCACGCTGTTCACCACGCCGGTGATTTACCTCGGCTTCGATGCGCTGGCCCGCCGCGCGCGCGAGCGGTTCCATCGCGGCGATGCGTCGAAAGGCGCGCCCCCGCCCGCCACCGATGCGGGGAACTAGGCGATGAACCTGTCGCGCCCGTTTATCTCCCGCCCGGTCGCCACCACGTTGTTGGCGATCGGCATTGCGCTGGCCGGTAGTTTCGCGTTCACCAGGCTGCCGGTCGCGCCGCTGCCGCAGGTCGACTTCCCGACCATTTCCGTCCAGGCCACGTTGCCGGGCGCGAGCCCGGACACCGTGGCGACGAGCGTGGCCAGTCCGCTCGAGCGGCATCTCGGCTCGATCGCCGACGTCACCGAAATGACCTCGCAGAGCTCGGTCGGCTCGACCCGCATCACCATGCAGTTCGGCCTGAACCGCGACATCGACGGCGCCGCGCGCGACGTGCAGGCGGCCATCAACGCCGCGCGCGCCGATCTGCCGGCGAGCCTGCGCAGCAATCCCACGTACCACAAGGTGAATCCGGCCGACGCGCCGATCCTGATTCTCGCGCTCACGTCGAAGACGCTGACCGCCGGCCAGTTGTACGACTCGGCGGCCACCGTATTGCAACAGTCGCTCTCGCAAGTGGATGGCGTGGGCGAAGTGGATGTGAGCGGCTCGGCCAATCCGGCGGTGCGTGTCGAACTGGAACCGAACGCCCTGTCCCACTACGGTATCGGCCTCGAAGACGTGCGCGCGGCGCTCGCCGCCGCCAACGCGAACAGCCCGAAAGGCTCGATCGAGTTCGGTCCGAACCGCGTGCAGATCTATACCAACGACCAGGCGAGCAAGGCCGCGCAGTATAAAGACCTGGTCATCGCGTACCGGAATGGCTCGGCGGTGAAGCTGTCCGACGTGGCGGAAGTGGTCGATTCGGTCGAGGATCTGCGCAACCTGGGCCTCTTCAACGGCAAACGTTCGGTGCTGGTGATTCTGTACCGCCAGCCCGGCGCGAACATTATCGACACGATCGACCGCGTAATGGGGATGCTGCCGCAGTTGCACGCGTCGCTGCCGGCCGACGTCGACATCGCGCCGGCCGCCGACCGCTCCACGACGATCCGCGCGTCGCTGAAAGACACCGAGCGCACCTTGATCATTGCCGTCGTGCTGGTCACGATGGTGGTGTTCCTGTTCCTGCGCAACTGGCGCGCCACGTTGATTCCGAGCGTCGCCGTGCCGATCTCGATCATCGGCACGTTCGCCGCGATGTATATGCTCGGCTTCTCGATCGACAACCTGTCGCTGATGGCGTTGACGATCGCGACCGGCTTCGTGGTCGACGACGCGATCGTGGTGCTGGAGAACATCTCACGGCATATCGAAAACGGCGTGCCGCGCATGCGGGCCGCGATCCTCGGCGCGCGCGAAGTCGGCTTCACGGTGCTGTCCATCAGTATTTCGCTGGTGGCCGTGTTCCTGCCGATTCTGTTGATGGGCGGCATTGTCGGGCGGCTGTTCCGCGAGTTCGCACTGACGCTGTCGCTGGCGATCGGCGTGTCGCTGATCGTCTCGCTGACCTTGACGCCGATGCTGTGTTCGCGTTTCCTGCGCGAGCCGCACGAGAAAAAAGAAGAAGGACGTTTCGGCCTCTGGCTCGAACGCGGCTTCACGTCGATGCAGCGCGGTTATGAGCGCACCCTCGGCTGGGCGCTGCTGCATCCGCGTCTGATCGTGACGATTCTGCTGTTGACGATCGGACTGAACATCTGGCTGTACGTCATTGTGCCGAAGGGCTTCTTTCCCCAACAGGACACGGGCCGGCTGGTCGGCGGCATCCAGGCCGACCAGAGCACGTCGTTCCAGGCGATGAAAGGCAAGTTC
Source organism: Paraburkholderia sp. (assembly GCF_034668105.1). Classification (GTDB taxonomy): domain Bacteria; phylum Pseudomonadota; class Gammaproteobacteria; order Burkholderiales; family Burkholderiaceae; genus Paraburkholderia. The sequence goes on from NZ_JAXDPY010000187.1 coordinate 9,046, forward strand.
GCCGAGATGATGAAGATCGTCGGCGAGAATCCCGCGGTCGACAGCGTGGCCGGTTTCACTGGCGGCCGCCAGACGAACTCGGGGTTCATGTTCGTTTCGTTGAAGCCGAAGAGCGAGCGCAAGCTGTCCGCCGACCAGGTGATCCAGCAACTGCGCGCCCCGCTCGGCGATGTGGCCGGCGCGCGGACCTTCCTGCAGGCGGTGCAGGACATTCGCGTGGGCGGCCGGCAATCGAACGCGCAATATCAGTTCACGCTGCTGGCCGATTCCACGCCTGACCTGTATCTGTGGGGACCGAAACTTACCGAGGCGCTGCAAGCGCGCCCCGAACTCGCCGACGTGAATTCCGACCAGCAGCAGGGTGGTCTCGAGGCGATGGTGACGATCGACCGCGCGAGCGCGGCGCGTCTCGGCATCAAGCCGGCGCAGATCGACAACACCTTGTACGACGCGTTCGGCCAACGCCAGGTCTCGACGATCTACAACCCGCTGAACCAGTATCACGTCGTGATGGAAGTCGCGCCGAAGTACTGGCAGAGTCCGGACATGCTGAACCAGATTTACGTCAGCACCTCGGGCGGCAGCGCGAGCGGCGCGCAGACCACCAACGCGCCGGCCGGCACGGTGACTGCGCAGACTCCCGCCACGGCCAGCACCAGTGCGACGACGGGCGGCACGGCGGGCACGACGGCGTCGAGCGTGGCGAGCATCGCGGCCGACTCCGCGCGCAACCAGGCGATCAATTCGATTGCGGCGAGCGGCAAGTCGAGTGCATCGTCGGGCGCGGCGGTGTCGACGTCGAAGGAAACGATGGTGCCGTTGTCGGCGATCGCGAGCTTTGGGCAGGGGAATACGCCGCTGTCGGTGAATCACCAGAGCCAGTTCGTGGCGTCGACGATTTCGTTCAATTTGCCGCCGGGCGTGTCTTTATCGACGGCCACGCAGGCGATTTACGACACGATGGCGCAGCTCGGCATGCCGGGCACGATCCATGGGAGCTTTCAGGGGACGGCACAGGCGTTCCAGCAGTCGATGTCCGACCAGCCGATTCTGATTCTGGCCGCGTTGGCGGCGGTGTATATCGTGCTGGGGATGTTGTATGAGAGCTATATCCATCCGCTGACGATTTTGTCCACGCTGCCCTCTGCGGGTGTGGGGGCATTGCTGGCATTGCTGCTGTTCAAGATTGAGTTCAGCATCATCGCGCTGATTGGGGTGATCTTGCTGATCGGTATTGTGAAGAAGAACGCGATCATGATGGTGGACTTTGCGATTGAAGCCTCCCGGCAGGGGTTATCGTCGCGGGATGCGATTTTTCAGGCTTGCATGCTGCGGTTCCGGCCGATCATGATGACGACGTGTGCCGCGTTGCTGGGGGCGTTGCCGTTGGCTTTCGGGCGTGGCGAAGGGGCTGAGTTGCGGGCTCCGCTGGGGATTTCCATTGTGGGTGGGTTGATTGTGAGTCAGATGCTGACGCTCTATACCACGCCGGTGGTTTATCTTTATATGGATCGGATTCGGGTAAGGTGGGAGAGGAGGAAGGGTCGGAGAGCCGGGATGGCGGCACAATGATGGTCTTTTTTGCCATGCGGTGATTGGGCTGTTTGCCTACGGCGTTGGGCTTTTCTTGATCTGGTTGCCTGCTCGGCGCTTGTTGGGCTGTGCTTTTATGGCGTGGGCCTTTCCTTGATTTGTTATTGGATTATTAGCGTCGCCCCTGTGCGGGGCAGGCACCTACTTTTCTTTGCCTGCCGCAAAGAAAAGTAGGCAAAAGAAAGCGGCTCAAACCGCTAGTTCTTAAGCGGGTCCCCCGCACAGTCGCGGTAGTGGTGCATCTGGAATCTGTGTTCTCGCACATTCGATGTTAGTGACCAGGCAGTCATACTTCCCGTTTCGCACTACGTGCTCGCCGGAAGGGTCGATCATCGGGGCTGTGGCTTCGTTTGTGTGGTGGGATAGCGAACCTTGCGCCAGCGTGTCAAATTGCGTGAGCGCGTAACGTAGCAACGGGGTTTCGAAGTACCCTTCGGCGCGCATGGCGCCGCCGGAAGTATGACTGCTGTGTCACTGACGCGAAGTGTGCGAGAGCCCCGATTCCAGATGCACCGCTGCCCCCTCCAAGCCAGGGGACCCGCTTAAGAATTAGCGGGGTGAGCCGCTTTCTTTTGCCTACTTTTCTTTGCGGCAGGCAAAGAAAAGTAGGTGCCCGCCCCGCACAGGGGCGACGCTAATAGACCAATATCAATTCAAGGAAAGGCCAAAAAATCAGATCAACGAGAGGCCAACGCCGTAGGCACACAGAAACAACAACCGCTGCGCGGGCAAAAAACCTCACCCCTGCCGGAGGCAATACTCTGCTACAGCATCCAGCACAACCTCATCCTCACCAACAGCCACAGCACACCGAATCTCGACACCGGAATACAACCCGCGACAGCGCTCAATCACGTCCGGCAGATCCTTCCTGACATGCCCACCCTGCCCAAAAAAAACCGGCACAACGGTGACAACAGAACACCCGTCGGAGACAAGCTCCCCCACAGCCGCAGGCAAATCCGGCTCCATCAACTCAAGAAAAGCCAACAAAACTGGCCCAGCGGCAGCATCAACCCCGCGCGCAGCGCGAACCTTCTCGACGAGCCTCTCAAACGGCTCACGCCACCGCTCATCTCTCGCGCCATGCGCAAACAGCACCATCCCATGCGTAGCCATGCCCACGGCTCCTAATGCCGATCAACCCACTTCAACCCAACCAGCCCCAACACCAGATAAACCAACCCGGGCGTAGCCGCCGTCAACGGCGCAGGCCACGTATTCAACGTGCCAATATGCGAGAACAGCGTATTGAACAGCTGAAAACTCATCCCCAGCATAATCCCGCCGAAAACCTTGACCCCCACCACGCCGGCACGCGTATGCAAATACGCAAACGGCAACGACAACACCAGCATCACAAACACCGCAAACGGATATAGCAACTTGCGCCACAGCGCAATTTCATACCGCTGTGTGTCCTGATGATTCTCGGTCAAATGCTGGATATAGCGGAACAGGTTGAACATCGACATCCGGTCCGGTGACACCAGCAGCACCGACAAGATCTGCGGCGTCAGTTCCGAGCGCAGCGAATATTCCGGCAACACCACCTGTTTCGCGCGATACACCGGATTCAACGCATCGGCCGGCGTGCCCGGAGGCGGGGGCACGTCGATCAGTTGCGTATCCGTCACGCCCGTCAGTTGCCAGTGCCCCGGCGGCTGATACTTTCCGCTTTGAGCAATCCGCACGTTCGAGAGCCGGAACTTTGAATCGAATTCGTAAATCCGTACCTTGCTGATCGTCGCGTCCGGCTTCAATTCGCCGACGTTCACGAAACGCGTGACCTGCTCGCCGTCCGCGCGCGCCGTGAGCGTGTCCTTCACCCACACACCCGACTCGAAATTGCTCGATACCGAGGACCCCAGCGCTTCGAGCCGCACGCGTTCCGACAACTGATCTGTGTACGGTCCGATCACTTCGCCGATGATATAAGTCAGGATCACCAGCGGAATGCCAATCTTCATCAGCGAGCGCAGCGCCTGATTCGTGGCGAGGCCGGATACGCGGAAAATCGTGTACTCGGAGTTCGCCGCCATCTGCGCGAACACGTAGATCGCGCTGATCAACGCGGCGACCGGAATGATTTCGTAAAAGCGCGACGGCGTTTGCAAAGCAACCCGCAGTACCGCGTACTGGAACTTGTAGTTGCCGTGGCCGACGGAGTTCAGTTCGTTGATCAGGTCGAAGAAGAAGAACAGACCCGAAAACGCGAACAGAATAAAGATGAACGTGAGATAGATCTGACGCGCAAAGTACCTTTCATAGATGCGCATCGGTCAGGCCCCCTGCGAACGGCTGAACATCGCCCGCGTGAACAGCGGCCGGTTGCGCACGCGCATCCAGAAGATGAACGCGACGATCACCGCGACAATGATATGCAGGCCCACCAGCCCAACCCCGAACGACATCTTGCCTTGCTCGATCCACGACTGCACCACGTTCAACAAATTCGAATACGTCAGGTAGATCAGAACCGCCATCACCAGATTGATCGTGCGGCTGCGTCGCGGATTCTGGTGCGCGAGCGGAATCGCCAGCAGCATCAGGTTGATCGCGATCAGCGGCAGCCCCGCGCGCCACGCGAATTCGGCGAGGTTGTCCTTGGTCGGATTGCGCAGGAGCGTGAGCGTAGGCAAGCCGGTGGTAGTCGGCGTATTGACGACCGGCTGACTCTGGATCTTCACACCATAGCGTTCGAATTCCATGATGCGGAAGTCGGGGTGCCCCGGTTCGCCGTCATAGCGGCGGCCGTTTTCCAGTACGACGAAGCGATCACCGTTTTTGTGCGTTTCGGTGTGGCCGGTTTTCGACACGACCACGTTGACCTTGCCGTTTTCCGTGCTGGTCACGAACACGTTCTCGACGCGCGCCTGGTCGGGCGACATCTTCTCGATGAAGAATACGCGGTGGCTAGTGGCCGATTCGCGGAATTGACCCGGCGCGAGCAGTGAAACCTCGTCGCGCTGCTGGAAACGCGCGCGAATCAGCTTGCTCTGCTGATTCGACCAGGGCCAGCCGACGAACACGAAAAACATGATGAGGATGATGATCGGCGTGGCGAAAATACCGATCGGTTTGATGAAGCGGGTCAAACTGACACCCGAGGCAAGCCAGACGACCATCTCGGAGTCTTTGTACCAGCGGGTCAGGACGAACAGAATCGACACGAACAGGGTCGCGACGAGCATGATGGCGATGTAGCCGATCACGGTCAGGCCGATCAGGACCAGCACGTCGCGCGGATCGATCTCGCCCGACGCGGCGAAGCCGACGATGCGGATCATCATCGTCGTCAACACGAGCGTGAGCAGAACCATGAACACGGCACCAGCCGTATACGCGAGTTCGCGCTGGAGGGAGCGTTCGAAGATCATTATTGATGATGAGAGGGGGCGCTCTCAGTGGCACGCGGTATGTTTCCCGTCACGCCTCCGGTGCAGCCGCCGCAGGAAAAATAGCGGATAATTGCGGCTTTCATCCTAAGCCCAGACTTTATCCGAGGACAAGCGCGATGGACTTTAGCATAAAAGCCTGTGATTGGACCAAAGGCTCGTCAAACGGTTTCCTGACCGGGAAATCCGATTGCATCGTAATCGGCGTGTTCGAGTCGCAAACTCTCGCGGGCGCCGCGCTGGAGATCGACGTGGCCACCCAGGGCCTGCTGACCCGTGTCATCAAGGCCGGCGACATGGACGGCAAGGCGGGCACCACGCTGTTCCTGCACGAAGTCTCCGGCATCGGCGCCTCGCGCGTGCTGCTGGTCGGCCTCGGCAAGCAGGATGCTTTCAATCAGAAAGCCTACGGTGAAGCCGTTCGGGCTGCATGGCGCGCACTGCTTGGCACCAAGATCGTCCAGGTCACCTTCACGCTCGCCCAGCTGCCGATTCTCGAGCGCTCGGCCGATTGGGGCGTGCGCGCCGCGATCCTCGCACTGCGCGAACTGACCTACAAGTTCACGCAGATGAAGAGCAAGCCGGACAACTCCGCGCGCGCGCTGAAGCGCATCGTCTTCAGCGTCAACACCGGCGACGAGAAAGCCACCAAGCTCGCGGCCAGGCAAGGCGCCGCGCTCGCCAACGGCATGGACCTGACGCGCGATCTCGGCAACCTGCCGAGCAACGTCTGTACGCCGACTTACCTCGCGAACACCGCCAAGAAGCTCGCCAAAGACTGGAAGCTGAAGGTCGAGGTGCTCGGCGAAAAGCAATGCGAAGCGCTGAAGATGGGCTCGTTCCTGTCGGTCACGGCCGGCTCGGTCGAACCGGCCCAGTTCATCGTGCTGCAGTACCACGGCGGCTCCGCGAAGGCCGCGCCGGTGGTGCTGGTCGGCAAGGGCGTGACGTTCGACACCGGCGGCATTTCGCTCAAGCCGGGCGAAGGCATGGACGAGATGAAGTACGACATGTGCGGCGCCGGTTCGGTGCTGGGCACGTTGCGCGCGGTCGCCGAAATGGGCCTGAAGATCAACGTGGTCGGCATTATCCCGGCGGTTGAGAACATGCCGTCGGCTACTGCCACCAAGCCGGGCGACATCGTCACCAGCATGAAGGGCCTGACGATCGAAGTGCTGAACACAGATGCCGAAGGCCGCTTGATTCTGTGCGACGCGCTGACTTACGCCGAGCGCTTCAAGCCAGCAGCGGTGATCGACATCGCCACGCTCACGGGCGCCTGCATCATCGCGCTGGGTCATCACAATAGCGCTCTGTTCTCGAAAGACGACGCGCTCGCGGGCGAATTGCTCGACGCGTCGCGCGAGGCGTCCGACCCCGCCTGGCGCCTGCCGCTCGACGACGAGTATCAGGATCAACTCAAGTCGAACTTCGCGGACTTCGCCAACATCGGCGGCCGTCCGGCGGGCAGCGTGACCGCGGCGTGCTTCCTGTCGCGCTTCACTGACGCGTATCCGTGGGCGCACCTGGACATCGCCGGCACCGCATGGAAGAGCGGCGCGGCGAAGGGCGCCACCGGCCGCCCGGTGCCGTTGCTCGCGCAGTTCCTGATCGACAGGGCCGCTGACGGTCGCGCTGCACAATGACGCATTGCAGTAACGTTGCGGCCGTAGCGGTGGACGTAAAGCGGAGCCGCCGATGACGAGAATCGATTTTCATTCGAACGTCGGCGATTCGCTGCTGTATGCGTGCCGCCTCATTCGCAAGGCGTATCTGGCCGGCCAGCCCACCATCGTGCTGGCCGAGCCCGACCGCCTGCGGGCTTTCGACGAGCAGTTGTGGACGTTCTCACCGCTCGACTTCGTGCCGCACTGCATGGCGGGCACCCCGCTCGCCGCGCAAACGCCGATCGTGCTGGCGTCCAGTCTCGATGATGTGCCGCACCATCAGGTTCTGCTCAATCTCGGCGCCACGGTGCCGGCGCAATTCGCGCGCTTCGAAAGGTTGCTGGAAGTGGTCGGTAACGCACACGAGGAACTCGCGGCGGGCCGCGAACGCTATCGTTTCTATCGCGATCGCGGCTATGCTTTGAACAACTACAAGCAAGGCAGCTAGGTCCCATTCCGCCCGCGTCGCGCGGTGTTTTGTCGTACGGATTCGCGCGAGCGCGGCCTGCTTCAGCATGGACTCAAACACGGAGAGTGCACGTGTCCGATCCTCACGATAGTTCGATCCCGGTTCTGCACGAGATTCTCGTACCGGGCAATCCTGCCCAGGCGCGCACTGCGTCGAGCGACGCGGGGGCGCCGGCTGCGCAGCCGGTGTCGGATCCCGAGGCCGGGGAAATGCCGGTCTTCGCACCGGAACCTAGCCACGAGCCTGAGCCGGTGCTTGCGCCCGAATCTTTGCACACGCGGGAGGAGCCGACGCTCGCGCCGGAACCCGCGCATGGGTCAGCGCAGGCGCATCCGGCGGACCCCGCGCATCCGAGAAAACGCTCGCGGGCGCACCACGGCGCCGACCATCGGCATGACCATGAGCGGGCGTTGCATCAACCGGCCGTGGTGCCGTCCGCAGGCGTCTTCGACCGAGCCGAGCCGCATGCGCCGATCGAAGCAGGCGCGATCGTGCCCCCGGATCTCGCGCACGAAATATCCGCACAGTTGCAGTCGAATCTCGATGCGGATGTCATCGCCGAACGTCTGCGTGGACGGTTCGCGGGTTTTCTGACGGGCGAAGGGCGCGGCATCATCGAGGCACGCTGCCGCGATGCGTTGCAGGATCACACGTCATGGCTAGTCAACCAGATCACGCGCGAAGTGGCGTTGGCGCTGGAGACCGAGTTGACAGGCTGGGTCAGGGAAGCCGTCGATCAGGAGCTTGCGCGGCGCTCGGACAGCGTTTGATCGTGAGCAGAGAGCGCGCCTTCAGCCGGGCGCTCTCTCCACGCTCGACAAAGCGCGTTCGTGTGAGTGTTTCATTTGAGCGGTCCTCTTTTGAGGGCTCTTTTGAATGTCCTTATTCGAGCGCTCTCATTTCAGCGTCAGCACCCAGTTCGCCAGCGTAGCCGCCTGATCGGGTGTGAGTTGCGTATTCGCGGGCATCGGCACCGGGCCCCACACGCCCGTGCTGCCATCCAGAATCTTGTGCTTCAGATAGGCGGCGGCATCTTCGCGGCCGGCATACTTCGCGGCGACGTCACGCAGCGCCGGTCCCATGAAGGGTCGCGTTACCGAGTGGCAGCTCATGCAGTTCTGCTGCTGGGCAAGCGCCAGGCCCGTGGGGGCCTGGGCGTGCGCCGCCGGACTGCCGACGCTTAACATAGCGCTTAGCACACCCGCCGCTGCAAGCGCTGCATACGACATTGATTTCATTCTGGTCTCCGTCGGTGCAAGTGCCCGACTCGTGGTGGACGCATTATAAAAGGAAAGGGGCGCACGGTTTCCCGTGCGCCCCTTTGCGCTTTTACGTAGCTTTACCTACCTTTAAGTCGCTTTATGCAGCCTAGGCAGCGTAGGTAGCTTATGCAGCCCCGAGCGGCACTTCAGATCCGCCCCGTTGACGGAGGCGACTCAAAAGCGTGCTCGCTGCCCGCTCAACCCGACACCGCGCCCTTGTTGGCGGGCAGCGCCAACGCGGAATACTTGGCCAGCACACCACGCGTGTAACGTGGCTTCGGCGCCTGCCATGCCGCGCGGCGGCGTTCGATTTCGGCCTCGTCCACGTTCAGTTGCAACAGCAGCTTGTGCGCGTCGATGGTGATCGAATCGCCTTCCTGCACGAACGCGATCGTGCCGCCCACGAACGCTTCCGGCGCGACGTGACCCACCACCATGCCCCACGTGCCGCCCGAGAAGCGGCCGTCGGTAATCAGGCCGACGGTTTCGCCGAGCCCCTTGCCGATGATCGCCGAGGTGGGCGCGAGCATTTCCGGCATGCCCGGGCCGCCCTTCGGGCCGAGGTAACGCAGCACCACCACGTCGCCGGCCTTGACCTTGTCGGCGAGGATCGCTTCCAGCGCGCTTTGTTCGTCGTCGAACACGCGAGCCGGGCCGGTAATGACCGGGTTCTTCAGGCCAGTGATCTTGGCCACTGCGCCGTCGACGGCCAGGTTGCCCTTCAGGATCGCGAGGTGGCCTTCCTTGTACAGCGCCTGTTCGATCGGGAAAATCACCTGCTGATCAGCGCGCGGCTTGCTCGGCACGTCCTTCAGTTCTTCGGCGATCGTCTTGCCGGTGATCGTGATGCAGTCGCCGTGCAGCAGACCCGCGTCCAGCAGGATCTTCATGACTTGCGGAATGCCGCCTGCCTTGTGCAGATCGGTCGCCACGAACTGGCCCGAGGGCTTCAGGTTGCAGATCACCGGCACTTTCTTGCGCATGCGCTCGAAGTCTTCAATAGTCCATTCCACTTCAGCCGCGTGCGCGATGGCGAGGAAGTGCAGCACGGCGTTGGTCGAACCGCCCGTCGCCATGATCACGGCCACGGCGTTTTCGATCGACTTCTTCGTCACGATGTCACGCGGCTTCAGGTCCTTCTTGACCGCTTCGACCAGCACGCGTGCCGATTCGGCGGCCGAGTCGACCTTTTCCTGATCCGGATTGGCCATCGTCGACGAGTACAGCAGCGACATGCCGAGTGCCTCGAACGACGAGCTCATCGTGTTGGCGGTGTACATGCCGCCGCACGAACCCGTGGACGGGCACGCGTTCTTTTCGACCCCTTCGAAATCTTCCTGCGACATCCGGCCTGCCGTGAATTCGCCGACTGCTTCGAACGACGACACGATGGTCAGGTCGGTGCCCTTCCAGTTGCCCGGGCGGATCGTGCCGCCGTACACGTAGATGCTCGGCACGTTGGCGCGCAGGATGCCGATCATGCCGCCCGGCATGTTCTTGTCGCAACCGCCGATCACCACCACGCCGTCCATCCACTGGCCTTGCACGCACGTCTCGACACAGTCGGCGATGACTTCGCGCGACACCAGCGAGTACTTCATGCCTTCGGTGCCCATCGACATGCCGTCCGAAATCGTCGGCGTGCCGAAGATCTGGGGATTCGCGTCGGCGCCCTTGACCGCGGTGACCGCTGCGTCAGCCAGACGCTGCAGGCCGGCGTTGCACGGCGTGATGGTCGAGTGGCCGTTGGCGATGCCGATCATCGGCTTGTCGAAGTCCTCCTTCTGATAGCCGAGTGCGTAATACATCGAGCGGTTCGGTGAACGCGCCACGCCTTGCGTGATGTTTTTCGAGCGACGGTTGTATGCCATGGGGAACTCCAATCTGTTTTGTTTTGGCCCGTGCAGCGTGTTCGGGGCTCAGTGTTGCCGCAAAGGCGGTAACTGCATTGCCAATGCGTCGCCGGCGGCTTCGGCCGGTGCGTCAGTCCAGTTTAGTTCCGACGCGTCGCGCAAGGATGCAGTTTTGCGAAACGTGTGTCCAATATATTATTTAGCCTTGATTAGGTCGTAAAATGTATTAATCATGCTGCCTGCCATTCCTGATTTGCGCCAGTTGCGCTATTTCGTGACCGTCGCCGAAGAAAAGCACTTCGGTCGCGCGGCCGCGCGCCTTTCCATGACGCAGCCGCCGTTGTCGCAGGCGATTCGGGCGCTGGAGGAGACCCTCGGCGTCGCGTTGTTCGCGCGGACCAAGCGCTCGGTGGAACTCACGCCGGTGGGCGCCGACCTGCTGCCCGAAGTGCGGCGCCTGCTGGCGAGTGCCGAGGGATTGAAGCCGCTGGCGCAGAGCCTTGCCCGAGGCGAGGCGGGGGTGCTGTCGCTGGCCTTCGTCTCGACGGCCGATTACGGCCTGCTGCCGCTGTTGCTGCGCGATTTCGGCGCGCGCCGTCCGCGAGTGCGGCTCGAATTGACCGAAGCCACCAGCGACGTGCAGATCGACGAACTGGTGGCCGGGCGCATCGACGCGGGCCTCGTCATCGCGCCGCTGCCGTCGCGCCACGCCACGCAGCTGTCATGGCTGCCGATCGCGCGTGAGCCGCTGGTGATCGCGATGTCGTCGGAGATGGCGGCCCGTTTGGGCGGCGCAGGCGGGTCTGACACGCGGATCAACGCAACAGCCGACGTGAAAGCCGACGCAAAAGCCACCGCCGGGCGGCACGACAACTCGCGACCCGAGTGGCTCGATACGCCGATCAGCCTGCGCGACGTCGCCGACGAACCGCTCGTGATCTTCCCAAGACGGTTGGCGCCAGGCTTTTATGACATCATTATGGATTGCTACGGCGTGGCGGGGCTGGCGCCCCACATTGGCCAGGAGGCGATCCAGATGCAGACGATCGTAAGCCTCGTGTCGGCCGGAATGGGTGTCGCACTGGTGCCGCAATCGCTGCGTAATCTGCGTCGCACCGGTGTAGTCTACCGGCCGCTCTGCGAAGCGGTGCCGGCGATCGAGACGGGGCTGGTCTGGCGCACGGCGGAGGTGAGCCCGGTGTTGGCCGGCTTCATCGAGATCGTGCGAGCGCATGCGGCCGGCGCCGGGGCGCAGTACGTGGCGCCTCTTAGTTAGATTCGGCACGGCCGCGAACGCATTGCAAGCCGAACCATCCAACGCATGCGCCGCATGATGCGCAAACCGCTGGCTGCTACCCGAAATCCATTAGAAATCCGCTTCTGAACCTGAACTGCCCATAACAACACGATGCTCATTCACCCGAATTTCGACCCCGTTGCCATTCATCTGGGGCCGCTCGCCGTGCGCTGGTATGGACTCATGTACCTCGTTGCGTTCATCGCGGCGATCGTCGTCGGCCGGCTGCGACTGCGTTTGCCGTACGTTGCGGCGCAAGGCTGGACCGCGAAGGATATCGACGACATGCTGTTCTACGGCGTGCTCGGTACGATTCTCGGCGGCCGGCTCGGCTATGTGCTGTTCTACAAGGCGAGTTTTTATTTCGCTCACCCGCTCGACATCTTCAAGGTGTGGGAGGGTGGCATGTCGTTTCACGGCGGTTTCCTCGGCGTGACGCTGGCGATGGTGCTGTTCGCGTATCAGCGCAAACGCTCGTGGCTGCAGGTCACCGATTTCGTCGCGCCCATGGTGCCGACCGGGCTCGCGGCAGGGCGCCTCGGCAACTTCATCAACGGCGAGTTGTGGGGCCGTGTGACCGACCCGTCGGCGCCGTGGGCGATGCTGTTTCCTGGCGCCGCGCCGGACGACGCCGCGTGGCTCACCGCGCATCCTCAACTGGCCGCGCAGTGGCATTTGAACGAGGTGTTCGCGCAATATCACATGCTGCCGCGTCATCCGTCGGAGTTGTATGAGATCGCGCTCGAAGGCGTCGCGCTGTTCTTCGTGCTGTTCTTCTTTTCGCGCAAGCCGAAGCCGCTGGGCGCGATTTCCGCGGTCTTCCTGATCGGCTACGGCCTCGCACGCTTCACGGTGGAATTCGCGCGTGAGCCGGACGACTTCCTTGGCTTGCTTGCAATGGGCCTCTCGATGGGCCAATGGCTCTCGCTGCCGATGATCCTCGCGGGTATCGGGATGCTGGTGTGGTCCTATCGCCGTGCGCGGCGCGAGCCGGCGCAAGCGATCGGCGCGAACTGAGCGCTGCGGCTTATCGTACGGGTAAGTTTCCAGGTGTCGACGCGCCGCGAAGCCGGCGCGGTCCATTAGCGCAAACTGTCCCTTACGTTTTATCGTCGTGGGCAACCTTAGTAAAAAGCCACGGCATGCCGTGGCTTTTTACTTGCTCCTTGATTGCTTCAACGCAAGCACATCTCACGTAGAACGCGTTACTTCATCTGCACCGAGCCCGACACGTTGACCGTCACGGTCGACGTACCGCCTTCGAGCGGTACCGGCGCGGATGCCTTCGCATCGGCACCCATGGCACGTGCACTCATCATCATCATCGGACGCGGCATGACGCCGTTGTGCCCAACGTTGACTTCGCGAATCGAATAGCCGCTATAGCCAAACGCTTGCGCCGACGAAGCCGCCTGCTCACGGAAGGACTTGATGGCTTCACCGGTGAGCTTCTGCTCAGCAGCGCGCTGCGCTTCAGGCGACAGCGAGAACTGCACATTGCCGACCTGCATGATCGATGCCATCTGGCCCGCGAGTTTCGACGCCGCGGCGAAGTCGTGCGATTCGAGCACGACTTCCGTGCGGCCGCGCCATGCGGAAATGCGGCCGTCACGATCGGTGGACGGGTAGATCGAGAAGGAACCGGTGCGGGCCGTCACACCGTTCACACTCCTGGCTTTTTGCAGCGCTGCATCGGCGCGTTGATTCAGCGTGGAAGTCAGTGCGGACGGATCGCTGGCTTCCTGTTCGTAGAACAGCGTGATGTCGACGACGTCTTGCGGCACTTCCGAACTCGCCTGTGCATTCAGCGACAGTACGCCCGCGGGCTGATACTGTGTCACGCTCTGCGCGCGGGCCATGGCCGGCGCGAGTGCGAGCGCGGCAGGGGCAGCGCATACGAGTGCGAGAGCGAGTGCACGTGCGGTGTTTTTCGTCATTCCTGGACTCCTTGCTTGATCAGTGGTGCACGATTGAAGCGAACGCGTGCGATGGCACGACGTTTGCGAGTCCGTTAGGCGCTTGTAACCTTAGCTTGGTTCCCTAATTTGACGTTTGCCTTTCCCACGCGCGGATTTTGCGCATGATTCACGCGCCATTCAAGCGACAGCGGGTCTTGTGCGCGAAGGCACCGTCAAACAAGACGTTTGGTGATGAAGCGCCATTCGGCTTCGGTCACCGGCGTGATCGACAGGCGGTTGCCTTTGGCGAGCACGCGCATGTCCTTTAACTCCTCATGCTCACGCAACGCGGCAAGCGGAATCAACGGGATCTTCTTCTTGAACACCACATCAACCAGCAGCCAGCGCGGCGTTTCCTGCGACGACTTCGCGTCGTAGTAGGGACTTTTCCTGTCGAACTGAGTCGGGTCGGGATAGGCCGTGGACGATACCTCCGCGAGCCCCGCAATGCCTGGCTCGGGACAACTCGAGTGATAGAACAGCACACCGTCGCCGACCTGCATCATGTCGCGCATGAAGTTGCGCGCCTGATAGTTGCGCACGCCAGTCCACGGCAACGTGTGATGCGGCGCGTGGGCGAGATGGTCGATGCTTGCTTCGTCCGGTTCGGACTTCATTAGCCAGTAGCGCATGAATCGAATTGAACGTTAAGAGGTTGAAGATGCAGGAAGAAAAATCGAGGCCCAAAGAAAAAACGGCACCGAACCGAAGTCCGATGCCGTTTGAATGGGTCCCCGCCTTAGCCGCTAGGCCGGCATCCTGAACCGGGGGTTCAGAATTGGTCGCAGTTAGCAGCACTTCGGGTACATCAGACAGAGTGACGCGCACACCCGTGCTACAAATTTCCACAACCGTGCACATGGCATTGGTTCAAGGAATATATGACCTTGGCGAACCAGGCAGGGAAGTCAAACCGATTGAATTCAAAACGTTTGCATGAGTCTTCGCCCATGCACTTCGCTTGAATCCGCAGCCGATCTCAGGACCGGCTACAAGATACTTACTGCATGCTGTACTGCTGAATCACAGTACCCAGTTGTTCGTTCATTTGATGCATTGTACGCCGGATTTCTTCTGCGGGAAATGCTTCTCCGTGCCGCACGCTCGTTTGCAGCTTAAGCAGTTCCGATGCCAGCGACAGCGCAGCCATGACGGCAATGCGATCCGTGCCGCGCACATTGCTATTGTTGCGGATCTTCGACATCTCGGCGTCGACACGTGCAACCGCTTCGAGCAGCGCGCCTTCAGTTTCGGGCGAGCAGGCAAGGCGATAGGGCACGCCGAGAATCGAGACTTCGATCTGCTTGGTGGTCATGCATTTTCTCCGTGGCGGGTGACGTCGCTCTCCGCTTCGACCTCATGCGGCGCGGTCTCGAGCAGATCGAGCTGATTGTCCGGCTCGTTGTGCGCGCGAGCCCGCGGCAGCTTTTCGAGGATCGCATTCAGGCGCACCTGCGCGTCGTCGATCTTTGCCGACAGCGCGTCGCGTTCTGCTTGCAGGACATCGCGCTCCTCGCGCATCAACACGAGTTCAGTGCGTGTGGCCTCTGCTTCGGCACGCGTTTGAGCGAGCTGATCTTCGAGCGCGAGCCGCGCTTCATTGTGGCGCTGGCTGATCGCGATCAGCTTGCCGATATTTTGTGAAAGTGTTTCGAGTTCGGTGAGCATCTGCTGCGTCCTCTAAAGACATCGCATTTTAGCGCGGAATATCGCAGGTTCCGACAATTGTCTCGTTTCGAGACGTAACAACATCGCTTTGTGCAGGCTTTTATCGACCTTATGATGAAAAACGATGCGGGCATCGGACAATAACCTGCACTTAACAGAACGGATCGCGTGCAGATCAACCATTCTTGACGGACCCGAAGGCCACTCCTAAACTGGCCGCACTTTGGCGCCCCGGTGCTTTCCAAAGTGCGCTCAGTGCGGTGCGCACGTTCGGCTGCGTTCTGTTGAACGGAAAGCAGGACACGCCGTTCGCATGACCGCGCGAACCCGTGCTGTCCTCGCGACGGTAAGCGAGCGCATTCGGCATGCAGCACGCAGATCGATTCTGATCGCGTGTTTTGAAGCTTAACGTGCGAGTGTGCCACTGCGCGCCACGCGTGGGAAGACGGAATCGATGTGTCGCCAGCCCGGATGTCGGCCATAGGGCGCGGGACGTCCCAGCGCAAACGTAAAACAGTGCGGGTGCCTCGGCGGGTGTCTCCGCGGGTGTCTCACTACGCATCGGCCAGCGGCGAAGCGGACCGGGCACGCTACCCACGACTCGAATACGTTGGCGTTGACCGCAAAAATAGCAGCGGTACGCTGAGCGGCCATGGTGTGGAATCTGCCGGCGCACGACAAAATCAAGAAGGCGTGGTACGTGGCCGCGCAAATCCAGAACCTGTTGAACAAGGACTATGAAACGGCCTACTCGTATCACTCGCCGCGGCGCGGTGCGTATGTCACGGTCGGTTGGCCGTAGCCGTGACGAACGTATTTCCATGAGAACGTGCCGATGAGCCGCAGCTCGAGTCCGCTGCCCACCACTACCCTGCGCGTGATGAGTGCGAAGCGCGCGGCCGCGATCTGGCTCGTGCTCGCGGGAATCGCGCTGCTGGTGCTGCTGGCGTCGCTCGCGCTCGGCAGTGTGTCGCTGGCGCCCGCGCGGGTAGTGGCGGCGTTGCTGCCGGCCCATGCCGCGCATGTCGAGTCCGCCGATCTCGCCGGCGAAATCGTGCGCACGCTGC
>NZ_JAXDPY010000188.1:0-7396 GCF_034668105.1 Paraburkholderia sp.
CTGCACGCCACAAGCGACGTCACGGGGTGTCGGCATGGATCTGCTGCAATTTGCTCGGGACCGGAAAGTGCTGACGCACGAACTCTGATCGACGTTTGGTGTATGGGACCAGAGTAAGCGCTAAAGCGCTAACTCTGGTCGACACAGGAGAAGATGTGAAAAGTTCCATACAACGGAACATTGGGCCGGTCGCGCTATTGCTGACCGGCTTGGGTTCGATCATCGGATCGGGCTGGCTGTTCGGGGCGTGGAAGGCTGCAAAAATCGCCGGACCCGCTGCAATTTGTGCTTGGGTCATCGGCGCGGTCGTGATTCTCGCGATTGCACTGACCTACGCGGAACTCGGCGCGATGTTCCCCGAGTCGGGCGGGATGGTGCGTTACGCTCGCTATTCGCATGGCGCGCTGGTGGGGTTCATCAGTGCATGGGCCAACTGGATTGCTATTGTCTCGGTGATTCCTATCGAGGCTGAAGCATCCATTCAATATATGAGCACCTGGCCGTATTCGTGGGCGCATGCGTTATTCGTGGATGGCTCATTGACGACCAATGGGCTATTGCTGTCCGCGGCCTTGGTGATCATTTACTTCCTGTTGAACTACTGGGGCGTGAAACTCTTCGCGCGCGCCAATTCGGCGATTACGGTTTTCAAGTTCCTGATTCCGGGTGCGACCATTCTCGGCTTGATGCTGACGGGTTTCCACAAGGAAAACTTCGGCGAAGTGAGCACCTTCGCGCCATATGGCTGGTCGGCTGTGCTGACGGCCGTGGCAACCAGCGGCATCGTGTTCGCCTTCAACGGTTTCCAGAGCCCGATCAACCTCGCCGGCGAAGCGCGCAATCCGGCCAAGAGCGTGCCGTTCGCGGTGATCGGCTCGATCCTGCTGGCACTCGTGATCTACGTGCTGCTGCAGATCGCGTATATCGGCGCGGTGAGCCCCGGCGATGTGATGAAAGGCTGGAGCCACTTCAACTTCGCTTCGCCGTTTGCGGAACTGGCGATCGCGCTGAACCTCAACTGGCTGGCGATCCTGCTGTACGTCGACGCGTTCGTAAGCCCGAGCGGCACGGGCACGACTTACATGGCGACCACCACCCGCATGATTTACGCAATGGAGCGCAACAACACGATGCCGAAGATGTTCGGCAACGTGCACCCGTTCTACGGCGTACCGCGTCAGGCGATGTGGTTCAACCTGTTCGTGTCGTTCATTTTTCTGTTCTTCTTCCGCGGCTGGAGCTCGTTGGCAGCGGTGATCTCGGTTGCAACCGTGATCTCGTACCTGACGGGCCCGATCAGCCTGATGGCGTTGCGTCGTGCGGCGACGGATCTGGAGCGTCCGCTGCACATTCCGGGCATGAAAATCATTGCGCCGTTCGCCTTCGTGTGTGCATCGCTGATTCTGTACTGGGCCAAGTGGCCGCTGACCGGCGAGATCATTCTGCTGATGGTCGTCGCGCTGCCGGTGTACTTCTACTTCCAGGCAAAGTCGGGTTTCAGCGGCTGGGGGCGTGACCTGAAGGCTGCATGGTGGCTTGTGGCCTATCTGCCGGTAATGGCGATCCTGTCGCTGATCGGCAGCAAGGAATTCGGCGGCCACGGCATCCTGCCGTATGGCTGGGACATGCTGGTGGTGATCGCGTTTTCTCTGGTGTTCTACTACTGGGGTGTGCACAGCGGCTATCGCTCGGACTACCTCGAAGAGCGTCAGACGCACGACGAAGTGCTCGAAGGCATGGGCGCCCATTAAGTTGCCGCGTTGCGCTAAGTCTTCTGCAGGATTTTGCTGATCGGGCGCAGTATGGAAAAGCCCGCCTGACTTGCTCAGGCGGGCTTTTTCGTTTACTTGCCAGGATGCTGCCGCGTTCGCCTGGAATCAGGCAGTGCCGAAAACGTAATTCGTCATGGCGAGCGAGCGCTGATAAGTCCCGAGCGACTGAATCGCCAGCGAATAATCGTCGTCCGCCGCGCCCAGCGCGGCGAATACCGGCAACAGGTGCTCGTCGGTCGGATGCATCAGTACCGCGTGCGGCGCCCGACGGCGGTAGTCGAGCAGCGCGTCGATGTCATGCGCGGCGAGCCTGGCCTCGAACCAGTCGGTGAATTCGGCCACGCGCGGATCGGCGTCTTCCGGGCGCGCGGAGAAGTCGGCGGCGCGCAGGTTGTGGGTGATCTGCCCCGAGCCGATCACCATCACGCCGTCGTCTTTCAGCGAGCGCAACGCGCGACCCACGCGGAAGTGGTGGGCGGCGTCCATGTGCGGCTGGATCGACAACTGTGCGACCGGCACGTCGGCCGCCGGGAACATCAGCAGCATCGGTACCCATGCGCCGTGGTCGAGCCCATGCGGCTGCGCGGCGGCAAGCATGCCGTGTTCGCCGAGCAGCGCAGCAGCCCGGCGTGCCACCTCGGGCGCGCCGGGCGCCGGATATTGAATCTCATACAACTGACGCGGGAAGCCGGAGAAATCGTGAATGGTTTCCGGCGCCGTGGACGTGCTCGCCACCGGCTGCGCCGTGCCCCAATGGGCCGACAGCATTAGAACGGCTTGGGGACGCGGTAGGTGCGCCGACAGCGTGCCGAATTCGGCGGACGGCAGGAGCGGGTCGATCGGCAGCGTAGGCGCGCCGTGGGAAAGGAACAGCGACGGTAAGCGATTCATGGCAGCAACGCCGCCGCGGGAACGCGGCGCGAAAGTAGGGTTACTATCAATATAAGTCCGTACCCGTGTTTAATAAACAGGTGAAAACGGAATTGATTATGTCGCGGGGGTTATTAAAGGCAATTGCATGATTTTCGGGCTCCGCTCGTCCCACTCGCCAAGCCCCTGCAACACAGCGCCTGCCGTTGCGCTACTCGCAGCTGCGGCACGGTTGCGCCGTGATTACTCCTGCGCGCCGCGCAATCCGTGCCACGCCGGCGACATGGCCGGCGCAAGTGCGAACAGATCCAGCACGCGCGCCGTCGTGTGATCGACCATTTCGTCGATCGAGGCGGGCTGGTTATAGAAGGCGGGAACAGGCGGAAAGATCACGCCACCCATTTCGGTGACGGCCGTCATGTTACGCAGATGCGCGAGATTGAACGGCGTTTCGCGCACCAGCAGCACGAGGCGGCGGCGTTCCTTGAGCGTGACATCGGCGGCGCGGGTAATCAGGTTGTCGGAAAAACCGTGCGCGACGCTGGCAAGCGTCTTCATCGAGCAGGGCGCGACGACCATGCCGTCGGTGGCAAACGAGCCGGACGCGATGCTCGCGCCGACGTCGCGCACCGAATGGACGACATCCGCGAGCGGATGCACGTCTTCTTTGCTCAACTGGAGTTCATGCTGGATATTGAGCCAGCCGGCGCTCGAAATCAGCAGATGACTTTCGACGCCGCCCAGCCTGCGTAACGTCTCGAGCAACCGGATGCCGTAGATCGCGCCGGTTGCACCGGTGATCGCGACGATCAGCCGGCGGGGTGCCGCAGCGCGTGTTTCCATGGCTCGCGGCACCTTATCGGAGCACAGCAGAGGGTCGGACAGCGGCCACTACAACGGGCACTTAAGCCGCGGCAAACAGCTGCTGCAGTTCACCCGATTCGTACATTTCCATCATGATGTCCGAGCCGCCGACGAATTCGCCCTTCACGTAGAGCTGCGGAATGGTCGGCCAGTTCGAGAACTGCTTGATTCCCTGGCGGACTTCGTCGTCTTCGAGCACGTTGACGGTTTTGATTTCACCGACGCCACACGCCTTCAGGATCTGGATGGCGCGGCCGGAAAAGCCGCACATCGGGAACTGAGCGGTACCCTTCATGAAGAGGACGACGTTGTTGTCGTCGACGATTTGCTTGATGCGTTGTTGCGTATCCATGACTGACCTTGCGGTTCCGTGATGTGTAGGGAATAGGCTGAAATGATAGCGGATTTCGGTACGGCCGGCCGAGGGCCGCTTCGTCCCCTGGCGCTCGAGGCTATCCGTCGAGGTTAGCCAGGCCACTGTCCGCCGCTGATTCGCTGGATGCCGGCGAGATCCCGCTCCGAGCGCACGTGCGTAAAACCTTGCGCCGTCAGCAAATTGCGTACGGCTTCTGCCTGATCGTACCCGTGTTCGATCCACAATACGCCGTTGCCAGCCAACCGTGTGGGCGCTCCCGCGACGATCTTACGGATTGCGCTGAGCCCGTCGGCTTCGTCGGTGAGCGCGCCGCGCGGTTCGAAGCGCAGATCGCCTTGCGTCAGATGCGGATCGCCGCTCGCGATATACGGCGGGTTGCTGACGATCACGTCGAAGCGCAAGGCGGTGTCGAGCGAGCCGTACCAGTCGCTTTGCTGCAGCACTAAAGCGCCGCCGGGGCGTTGCGCGTCGAGCAGGCGCGCCGCATTGCCCGTGGCGATCGCCAGCGCTTCGGCCGAACGATCCAGCGCCCAAATCCGCGCATCCGGCCGCATCGACGCAATCGCCACCGCAATCGCACCGGTGCCGGTGCCGAGATCGAGCACGCGCGGCCGCGACATGTTTTCCATGGCGGTCAGCGCCGTTTCGACCAGCAATTCGGTTTCGGGACGCGGGATCAGTACGTGTGGCGTCACTTCGAAATCAAGCCCGAAAAACTCGCGTGCGCCGACCAGTTGCGCGACCGGCTCACCGGCGACACGCCGCGTTTCCAGGGTCCGGTATTGCTCAACCGCTTTGCTGTCGAGCGCTTCATCGCTGCGCGTAATCAACTGCGTAGGCCGCCACCCAAGCACGTGCGTGAGCAGAATTCTCGCTTCGAGCGGCGGCAGCGGCGAGGCGCGCAACAGCGCGGCGGGCGTGACCGAGTCCATTGGGGTTTAGTCTGCGTCGCCGAGCGATGCCAGCAACTCGGCCTGATGCTCGCTGACCAAGGCTGCGATCAATTCATCGAGATCGCCGTCCATGATTGCGTCGAGGCGATAGAGCGTCAGATTGATCCGGTGATCCGTCAGACGGCCTTGCGGGAAGTTATAAGTGCGGATCCGTTCCGAGCGGTCGCCGGAACCGATCAGGCTTTTACGCGTGGCGGCTTCCTTTGCCTGCTGCTCATGGGACTGCTTGTCCTTGATGCGCGCGGCCAACACCTTCAACGCACGATCCTTGTTCTTGTGCTGTGAGCGGTCGTCCTGACATTCGACCACGATCCCCGTCGGCAAGTGCGTGACACGCACGGCCGAGTCGGTTTTGTTGATGTGCTGCCCGCCCGCGCCGGACGCACGGAACGTGTCGATTCGCAGATCGGCCGGATTGATCTCGACTTCGCCGATTTCGTCCGCCTCCGGCATGACCGCGACCGTGCACGCCGATGTGTGGATGCGGCCCTGTGTTTCGGTTGCCGGCACGCGCTGCACGCGATGGCCGCCGGACTCGAACTTGAGCTTGGAATAAGCCGCTTCGCCGGCAATCCGCACGATCACTTCCTTGTAGCCGCCCAGGTCCGATTCGCTCGCCGACATCATCTCGACCTGCCAGCGATTGCGTTCGGCAAAGCGCAAGTACATGCGCAGCAAATCGCCCGCGAATAGCGCCGATTCGTCACCGCCCGTCCCGGCGCGGATTTCGAGGAAGATGTTGCGGTCGTCGTTCGGGTCTTTGGGCAGCAGCATTTTTTGCAATTCGCCGCCGAGCTTTTCCATCCGCTCGCGTGCCGCGCGAATTTCTTCTTCCGCGAAGTTGCGCATCGACGCGTCCGCCAGCAGTTCCTGCGCGGTCGCCGCGTCGTTCATTGCATGGCGCCACAGCGCGTAATGCTCGACGACCGGCCCGAGCTCGGCATGCTCACGCGTGAGCTTGCGATATTGGTCGAGATTGGAGGTGATGTCCTCGCGGCTCAACAGGTCGTTCAATTCGGCCAGCCGGATAGTGAGCTGGTCGAGCTTGCGTTGCATGCTCGTTTTCATCTGACGGTATCGGAGCGGACTCCGGCAAGGACGACATAGGGGAGTGGGCGGATGCCCTGGTCGGAAGCACGTCGCGGGCCACAGGGTGGCGCGGACGGTGCGGCAGTGGCTGCGCCGCTAACGCTCCGTGGAACCGGAGTGTTTGTAGAAGCCGCTCATCAGCTCGATGAGCGTGTCACGGTTCTCGCTGCTCGCGCGATTGAGCGCGTGCGTGGGGCCGTGAATCAGTTTGTTGGTGAGCGATTGCGACAGCGCTTCGAGCACCGCTGCCGGGTCTTCGCCGCGTGCGAGCATTTTCTGCGCGCGTTCGACTTCAGCGCGACGCAGCACGTCGGCCTGCGTATGCATGTGGCGGATCACCGGCACGATGCTGCGCGCGTCGAGCCATTGCATGAAGTTCTGCACACGCGTTTCGATGATCGCTTCCGCTTGAGCGACCGCGGCCTGGCGCGACGCATTGCCTTCGCGCACGATCGCGCCGAGGTCGTCGACGGTGTACAGGAAGACGTCTTCGAGCTTGCCGACTTCGGCTTCGATATCGCGCGGCACCGCCAGATCGACCATGAAAATCGGCCGGTGACGGCGCGCTTTCACGGCCCGCTCGACCGCGCCCAAGCCGATGATCGGCAGGGTGGAGGCGGTGCACGACACGATGATGTCGAACTCATGCATGCGCGCGGGAAGTTCCGACAGCGGAATAGCCCGGCCATTGAAGCGTTCGGCGAGGCGCGTGCCGCGCTCGGCGGTGCGGTTTGCGACCACCAGTTCGCGTGGCTGCTGCGCCGCGAAGTGCGTGGCGCACAACTCAATCATTTCGCCCGCGCCGATGAACAACACGCGCTGGTTCGAAACCTTGTCGAAAATCCGCTGCGCGAGCCGCACGGCGGCGGCCGCCATGGAAACCGACTGTGAGCCGATTTCGGTCGTGGTGCGCACTTCCTTCGCGACGGCGAAGGTGCGCTGGAACAACTGGTTCAAATAGGTGCCGAGCGCGCCGGCTTCAGACGCCGTGCGTACCGCATCCTTCATTTGTCCGACGATTTGCGTCTCGCCCAACACCATCGAATCGAGCCCCGAGGCGACGCGGAACGCGTGACGCACGGCTTCCGACTGCGGCAATGCGTACACATGGGGCGCGAGTTCGTCGATGGGGAGATCGTGGTACTTCGAGAACCACTGGATCGCAGCTTCACGCGCGGCCTGGTCGTCGGTCGCGCAGTAGAGCTCGGTGCGGTTACAGGTGGACAGAATGGCTGCTTCCGGGGCCGTGCGGGCGGTGCGGCCCAGCCAGATGTTCTTGAAGGTGTCCAACGCAGGCTTGATCTGTTCGAGCGGAAACGCCACGCGTTCGCGCAAGGCGACAGGCGCAGTGTGGTGATTGATTCCGATCGTGAGAAGCTGCATATGGGGGGAAACTATGGTTTAGCCTAATATTATAGCTTTTTCACGATTCTTACCTGGTAGACGGCTCATCCCGCGTCCACAACGGCTTC
>NZ_JAXDPY010000189.1:0-3078 GCF_034668105.1 Paraburkholderia sp.
GTGTGAGCGTCAGGTCAACCGTCTGCTGCATTGAAACCTGCTTTCTACGCGAGACCGGGTTAGCCGCCGCAACCGGACGCCAGGGACGCACGAACGCGAATTCGGCGACGTCCTGGCGCGGCCAATCCAGTCCCGGGCACGCTTGCCGCGGCGACCGGACCTGGATCAATCGACGCAGCCGTCAAGGCCGTTCCCGGTCTCATTGCTGCTATCGACGGAGCACGTGGTGATCCGGATGATCTGTATCTGACCACGAACACGGAACGCGGCCTGGCAAACAAGGTCTGGCCAACCGATAGAGAAACAATGCCGGTAGGTACCGGACAAAGCACCGCCCCAATCTCGCACTTTCCTTCGATGGTTCTTTGAACCTGTCGCTTTGGGACTATGACTCAGGTTCGCGGGACGATCTGCTCGGGTCTATCACTGTGAAAGAATCTGAACTCGGCAACGAGTTGCTGAAGAAAGCTGCCTCAGATATCGAAGGTTCTATTTATTACGTTCACTGTCGGGTTCATTGAGCGGCAAACAGGACCGCCCTCCTTCGCCACTAAAGCAAGCAATGCGTCCGGTCCGGCGCAAAAGCCCATCAAATGACGGTGTCCCGCCCGAATAGGGACACCGTTCACGCTGCACTGCTCCGGTCGCTCAATTTGAGCACGGGCGCGGTCACCTGAAGCATCGTTTCATTCAAGTAGCGTCCGGCGGGTCTGTACGGACTGTTCCCTGCAAGCAAGCTCTCCCCAATAACGCCCGCCAATCGCAACGATTAACGATAAGCATTTCACAACCTTATCTATGGCGTGCGAATATCGACGCCAACAAAACGATAGGAAGGATCGGGGAATGTCCATGCTGAAAAACCTCCGTACCGGCACGCGAGTCGCGAGCGGCTTTGCGCTCGTGCTGCTCGTGCTCGTCGCGCTGACTCTGGTCGGCATCGTACGTGTCAACATGATCAACGCGAGCCTGGCGACGATCAACGACGTGAACAGTGTCAAGGAAACGTATGCCATTGCATTCCGCGGCAGCGTGCACGACCGGGCGATCGCGGTGCGCGATGCGGTACTCGTGCCGCCTGCCCAGGTGGACGGCGTCGCAAATCACATAGATGCGCTTGAATCCGACTATAAGCAAGCCGCCACGCCACTCGACGCAATGGTCTCGGATCGCACCAAGGCCTCCGATGAAGAGCGCGCAATTCTCGCAAAAATCGAAGTTGACGAGGCACGCACGATGCCGCTGATCGCCGACGTACTGGCGAAGCGCGAGGCCGGCGACCAGGCCGGCGCGCAGCAGGTCGTGCTCGATTCCGCCGCTCCAGCTTTCGTCGATTGGCTCAATGACGTCAACCGCTTCATCGATCTCGAAGAGAGACTGAATCAGATCCAGGCGCAGACGGCGCGCAACGTCGGCCGCACATTCGAGTTGCTGATGATCGCGCTCACCGCTGCGGCGATAGCGATCGGATCGGTGATCGCCTGGCTCATCACGCGGTACATCACAAAGGCGCTCGGCGGCGAGCCCAACGATGTGCGCCGGCTTGCCGATGCGATCCGCGATGGCTCGCTGGTCCACGAGGTGCACGTGCGACCGGGCGACACCGACAGCATCCTCGCGACGATGGACCGCATGCGAAACGCGCTGCGCGAGGTCGTCGAAGGTGTGCGCACGCATGCCGATGGCGTACTCAGTGCGAGCCTGCAAATCTCGAACGGTAACGCGGATCTGTCGACCCGCACCGAATCGCAGTCAGCGTCGATCGAGGAGACATCCGCCTCGATGCAGCAATTGACGGACACCGTGAGACAGAACACGTCCAGCGCGAAACAGGCAAGCGGTCTCGCAACGACGGCGGAGAATGTCGCCGCGCGCGGCAGCGACAGCATGACCGACGTCGTGGAGACGATGGACGGCATCTCCGCCGCCTCGGCACGGATCGGCGACATCATCTCCGTCATTGAAGGCATCGCGTTCCAGACCAACATTCTCGCGCTCAACGCGGCCGTCGAGGCGGCGCGGGCCGGTACCCAGGGACGCGGTTTCGCGGTAGTCGCGACCGAAGTGCGCTCCCTCGCGCAACGCGCGGCGACGGCGGCGAAGGAGATCAAGGAACTGATCGAAAATTCAGTGCGGCGCGTCCATGAGGGCTCAGAGAAGGTTCGAGAAGCCGGAGCGACGATGGACGAAATCCTGCGCGCAGTACGCCAGGTCAACCAGATCATGGGCGAGATCGCGGAGGCTTCCGATGTGCAGAACGACGGCATCGAGCAGGTCGGGCGCGCAATTGCACACATCGACGACGCAACGCTTCAGAACGCCACGCTGGTCGAACAGGCCGCGGCAGCGGCACATACGCTGAAGGAGCAGGCACACGCGCTGTACGGCGCAGTCGCGGTGTTCCGGGTCGGCGACGCCGCAAACGGTGTAATCCGCGAGGCGGCCTGATCCTATCGGATCAATACGTAGATTAAATTTCACAACTTCGGCGGTACCAGCCATAGTGTTGCCCCAAAGCTCGACCGCAGTAAGCCAGCGGCAAACAACACTCGCGTAACTGGAACCGGTATGAATCGTGAACAGCAATCCCTGCGCCAATCCGACTACGACATGTCGGACCAAACCGGCCACCCGCCTGACATTCTGGCGTCGCTTCTCGGCAAGGCGGACGTGGCAATCCACGGTGACCGTGGTTGGGACATTCAGGTTCGCGATCGGGAAGTCTACAAGCGCGTCTTTTCGAGTTGGTCCCTTGGCCTCGGCGAGTCGTATATGGATGGTCAGTGGGATTGCGACCAACTCGACGAATTGTTCACGAGGCTGCTCCGTACCGATATCGATTCGGCGGCGGTCGGCATCTCGAAGATTCGACTCGTCTTCGAGTATCTCCGCCATCGCTTTTTTAACCTGCAATCGAAAGACCGCGCATTCCAGGTAGGCGAGCGTCACTACGACGCAGGAAACGATGTATTCGAGGCTATGCTGGACAGTCGCATGATCTATTCATGCGGCTATTGGGAAACCGCCAAAGATCTGGAACAGGCGCAGTTTGACAAACTCGATATGATTTGTCGCAAG
>NZ_JAXDPY010000190.1:0-7648 GCF_034668105.1 Paraburkholderia sp.
ACACGCGCCGCCGGTTCTCGAAGACGCGCTGCGGCGTGATTTCGCTGCGCGCAATGTCATCGCCGATGAGTTGAATACGGTCGCTTCGCTTGATCCACATCGTGCTGCTCCTTGCCGGCCCATCAGGTTGTATATCTTACGGGGCCATATTGATGATAGGCTCGTTCAGGCACTCGCCCAGCCATCCATAGGTACTGCTCTAACGAACACTATGGATGCAGCGAATATTCCGCCAGACATAAAAAAACCGCCGGTGCGAAGCACGCGGCGGTTCTTGGCCGGCTTGGAACGACGGACCTTACAGCTTGCCGTAGCTATGCAGCCCCGACAGGAACATGTTGACGCCGAGGAACGCAAAGGTCGTCACCAACAGGCCGGTCAACGCCCACCATGCCGCTACTGCGCCGCGCAGGCCCTTCATCAAGCGCATATGAAGCCACGCCGCGTAGTTCAGCCAGACGATGAGCGCCCACGTTTCCTTCGGGTCCCAGCTCCAGTAACCGCCCCATGCTTCAGCGGCCCACAGCGCGCCGAGAATCGTCGCGATCGTAAAGAACGCAAAACCGACGGCGATCGACTTGTACATCAGGTCGTCGAGCACGTCGAGCGCCGGCAGGCGGTCTGCCAGCACGCCGCGCTCCTTCGACAGATACGCGACGCCGACCATGGCCGACAGCGCGAAGCTGCCATAGCCGATGAAGTTAGCCGGCACGTGGATCTTCATCCACCAGCTTTGCAGCGCGGGCACGAGCGGCTGAATCTGCTGTGCGTCACGGGCGACCGAATACCACATCAGGAAGCCGACAGCCGCGCTGATCACCAGCAGCACAAACGCGCCGAGCGCACGAGTGTTGTAATGCTGCTCGTAGTACAAATAGAACAGCGCGGTAATCAGGCTGAACAGCACGAACACTTCATACAGGTTCGAGATTGGAATATGGCCGACGTCCGCGCCGATCAGGTACGACTCGTACCAGCGCACCATCAACCCGACAAAGCCCATCACCACCGCGGCCCAGGTCATTTTGGAACCGATCGCAGCGCCTGTTGGTGAACGCGACAGCAGGCCGATCCAATAGAAGACGGTGGCGAACACAAAGAGCGCGCTCATCCACAGAATCGCGGACTGGCTCGACAGGAAATATTTGAGGAAGAACGCGTTATCCGCGCGCGTCAGATCGCCGTGATAGATCTGGATCGCCAGCAGCGACAGCGCGGCGATGCCGATCATCAGCGGACGCACGGGTTTCCAGCGCCAGCCCAACACGACGAACACCGGCACGGCGCAGCACAGCACCAGTTTGTCGTAGTAGTTCATGAACGGGTGGTAGCGCGACAACGCGAATCCCGCGCCCGCAACCATCACCACGGCGAACAGCCAGTCGACAACACCGAGCCGTTTCAAAAACGGCCGCTCGTCAAACTGCGCGACGTTGAGTGCCTCGTTCGCAAACGCCTTCTGCGGCCGCGAGGGTGAAGAGGATGAGGAAACCTGAGTCAAGTCCATGATCTTACCGGGTCGAATCTTGTGAGCCTGCGGACGGCGTGCCGGCATTGCCGGGCTTGTCGGAGGCGCCGGATGCATCAGTGAGTTTGGTGCCTAACGCGGCGCTTACAGCGTCGCGCGTCTGGACGAACTCCTTTTCGAAATCGAGCGTTTTGCGTGCGCTCGACATGGCCATCACGACGTTCGTGCCGTGATCGGTATCCTTGAGCCAGAACCAGAGGCGGCGTTCGCGGACATAGAACATCGAAAAGATGCCCAACACGAGGAGCAGGCTGCCAAGATACACGACTTTTTTGCCCGGCGCGCGCGTCAACTGAAATACCGAGGCTTGCACCTGCTTGAAGGAATCAAGCTGCAAGTAGACCGGCGATCCATACAAAAAGCTGTCGGATATCGCATTGAGCGAGCTTTGGACGAAGCGGCTGCTGTCCGCATTCGCCTGCGCATCGGGCTCGCCCAGTTGTTCACGCGACAGTTGCCACAGGTCCCACGTCACGCCTTCCAGCATGCGCAGAAGCAGACCCGCGGCCTTTTCCTGCTCGCCCTTCGGCACGGAATGGTCGATGAAACCGGCGATCGCCTGGAAGCCGCCGACGGGCTGGCCATTCGGCATCTTGATGGCGTTGTCCCCGCCGGCAAACAGG
This sequence comes from Paraburkholderia sp., assembly GCF_034668105.1. GTDB lineage: Bacteria > Pseudomonadota > Gammaproteobacteria > Burkholderiales > Burkholderiaceae > Paraburkholderia. The sequence goes on from NZ_JAXDPY010000190.1 coordinate 2,152, forward strand.
GTCAGGACACGCAACGCGCTTTCTTCCAGATGTTGCTGCAGTTCGGCATTCGAACCCGGCACCGAGCGCAAGGCGAAAAGGTGTGCGGCCGTGGCACGCTTGGCCGGATCTTCAAGGGTGGCGCGCAGGTTCATCCATTCCTTGACGGTACCGCCGGTATCGGCCGGAATGCGCAGATAGCGGAATGGATCGTCCGGATTCACGCGCATGCCGGCGAGGAACATCTTTTCGCCGGCGACGTCCACCGGCAGCATGTAGTTGTTGTACTCGCGCGCCTGGCCGTCCTTGTCGCGCACCTTGTACTGCACCGACGGGCCGACGTTATGCAGATCGAGGGGATTCGAGGTCTTGGCGCCGGAGCCGAGACGCTCGTCGAACGCCTCTTTCAGCGTGCGATGCGCGGCCACACCGCGAGCATCATTCTGGCCGCTGCCGTTCGAAATGTTTTCGACGTTGATCGCGCGGAAATCGGTGAATTCGACGGTCTGTCCGTCAGCCAGCGGCGTGGCCGTGTTCAACGGTGCGTTGCCGCCGATCGTGCCGCCGAAAGGCGCGGTCTTGGCGCTGTTGCCGGACATCGGGTAGGCGGTCATCTGCATCTGCGAGCCGCCGTCCTGGAAACTCGACTGATAGATCGACACGCCGTCATACGTGAACGGCTTGTTCACTTCGACGCGCGCCGGCACGCGTGCGCCGGTCTTGTGATCGACCACCACGATATCGCTCGCGAACAGCTTGGGCATGCCGGTCGAGTAATAGTCGACGATGAATTTGTTGAGTTCGATCGAGAACGGCAGGTCCTGGATCAGCGAGCCGTCCGGCTGATTCAGAATCGCCGTCGACACGTGCTGGCCTTCCGGCACCCATGCGTAACCGCGGAACGTGGGGTTCGATTGCGACAGGCGATGTTCCGGCGCAATGTCGTTGATCACCGTGTTGGCGCGGATCGGCGACTTGTCGAACAGCCACATTTGCAGCTTGATCGGCAGATTACTGTCGAGCAGACCACCCAGGCAGATCACCACGATCGCGATATGCGCGGAGATGTAGCCGAATTTGGTCAGCGCGCCGCGCTTGGCCGCGATCAGCGTCGCACCGTCCGACTCACGTGTGACGAACTTGTAGCCGAGCTTGCCCGAGAGTGTGGCAAGCACCGCCGAGGTCTGCGCGCGCGTGCCATGCACCGCGAACTCGCCTTTGTGGTGGAACGCGCGCAGGCTGCCTTCGCGGACCTTGTCCTTCCAGCTCCTGGCGTCCGCCACCATCTTGGGGGCATTGCGGATCACGCACAGCGACACCGACACCATCAGGAAACCGAGGATCAGCATGAACCACCACGAGCTGTACACCGTGTACAGACTCAGCGAGCGGAAGATGTCGGCCCAGAACGGGCCGAACTGATTGACGTAGTTGGGATAGGGATCGTCCTGCGTGAGGACGGTACCGATAATGCTGGCGATCGACAGAATCACGAGCAGCGCGATCGCGAAGCGCATCGAACTCAATACCTCGATGATGCTGCGCGTGATGCGATTGCCCGACTTCGACTGCAAACCCGACGTGGTGACGCTCATTCATACTCCGACTGAACAGCAAAAAAGGGTGGAGGGCTGTCGTAGGCACGACGCCCCCACCCTTTTCTTGTTTTGTACCGACCTCACCGGGCCGGTTGCACCTGCGTGCGGGCTATCTTAATGCAAGCCCGCTATGTAATCCGCTACAGCCTTGATGTCACTATCCGACAGACGTGTGGCAATTGCATGCATCGGCTCGTTGTTGTTACGCGCGCCTGGACCTTGCGTGAACGCCATCAGCTGCGCCACCGTGTATTCGGCCCACTGCCCCGACAGACGCGGATACTGCGACGGAATCCCTTGACCGGTCGGCCCGTGGCAGCTGGCGCACGCCGGCACGCCCTTGTCAGCAAGACCGCCGCGATAAATCTTCTGACCGACCGGAACGGTGTCTTTGTTATGCGCGTAGCCGGGCTTCGGGGTCTGTGTCGAAAAATAGGCAGCCACGTTGACCATGTCTTGAGGTGAGAGCGCCGCGGCCATGGCCGCCATGATCGCATTGTTGCGCGCGGGTTGCTTGGCCCCCGGCTGCGTCTTGAAATCCATGAGCTGCTTGACGAGATACTCGGGATGCTGGCCCGCCAGCTTCGGATACGCGCCGCCTGCGCTGTTGCCGTCTGCACCGTGACATGACGCGCAAACCTGCACTGCGATTGCCTGCCCCCGATTGACGTCCGGCTTTGCCGAATCTGCTGCCCGTGCCTGAATTGCCAAACCTGAAAGACCTGCCGCTACTTGAAACACCATCAGAGTCTTGCACAGTCGATTCATTCGCACACCCTGTCTCGTCTTGTGGGATTTTAGAGGTTTTGCAAGATACGACAGCGACTGAGTGACCGCAAAGAGCCGCCAAGGCACGCGGGCTGGCCCCCTCAGGTTTTCAGTAAACCATCGTATTGTACAATAACTCGCTAATCGCTAAGACGCCAGTCGGGCTTGACCCGTCCCCACTCCGGGTTCCCCGGCGTCTCGAATTCTGGCCTGATCATGTCCTTCCTGCTCCACCAATCCCGCTTTTTCACGACCGTCAATCACCTGCGTGACCTGCCGGCCACTGCGCAACCCGAGATCTGCTTTGCCGGGCGCTCGAACGCGGGAAAGTCGACGGCCATCAATATTCTATGCAATCAGAAGCGGCTGGCCTTCGCCAGTAAGACACCGGGGCGTACGCAGCACATCAATTATTTCTCGGTTGGCAAGGCGGACGAGCCGACCGCGCACCTGGTCGACCTGCCGGGTTACGGCTATGCGGAAGTGCCGGGCGCGGCCAAGGCCCACTGGGAAGCCCTGCTGTCCACTTATCTGCAATCGCGCTCGCAGTTGCGCGGCATGATCCTGATGATGGACTCGCGGCGCCCGTTGACGGATCTGGATCGGCGGATGATCGAGTGGTTCGCGCCGACCGGCAAGCCCATTCACACGCTGCTGACGAAGTGCGACAAATTGACGCGCCAGGAAAGCGTCAATGCTTTGCGCGCGACGCAGAAAGGTTTGGCTGAATATCGTACCGCCGGCTATCAGGGCGAATTGACCGCGCAGTTGTTCTCGGCGCTCAAGCGCGTCGGCATCGACGAAGCGCATGAGTTGATCGAAAGCTGGCTGATCCCCGACGCGAAGGGCGAAACAGACGCCCCACAGTAACCGCACGGCTCGTAGGAGCGCGGGCAAAGGCGCCTTTTGCGCCGATTTCGGCCGCCCATAAAAAAACCCGCCGCTTTAACGGCGGGTCAAACAGCCTAATCGAAAAAACGACAGGCACCCGCTCAGGGAGGAGAAGCGGGGAGGTCAGCGCTAGGCGCCTTGCTCGATCGGTATGATATACCATTGTCTCGAAAAGTTTCCGGGAGCGGAGGCAGGCGTTACTTGTCCACTCCATCCATCCACGTTCCTTCGATGCGTTTATGAGCTTCTACCCGCACTATCGTCCGCGCCGCATGCGCCGCGACGACTTCTCGCGCCGTCTGATGCGGGAAAACATCCTCACCACCAACGATCTGATCTACCCCGTGTTCATCGTCGAAGGCGCCAACGTGCGGCAAGCCGTACCGTCGATGCCGGGCGTCGAGCGTGTGTCGGTCGACCTGCTGATGGGTGTGGCCGAACAATGCGTTGAGTTGGGCGTACCCGTGCTGTCGCTGTTCCCCGCGATCGAGCCTTCCTTGAAGACGCCTGATGGCCGCGAAGCGACCAATCCCGCCGGTTTGATCCCGCGCGCGGTTCGCGAGCTGAAAAAGAATTTCCCCGACCTCGGCGTGCTCACCGACGTCGCGCTGGATCCGTACACGAGCCACGGCCAGGACGGCGTACTCGATGAGGCCGGCTACGTGATCAACGACGAGACCGTCGAGATTCTCGTTGAACAGGCGCGTGCGCAGGCTGAAGCAGGGGTCGATATCGTCGCGCCCTCGGACATGATGGACGGCCGAATCGGCGCGATCCGCGAAATGCTCGAGAGCGAGGACTATATCCACACGCGGATCATGGCCTACGCGGCCAAGTTCGCGTCGGCGTTTTACGGCCCGTTCCGCGATGCCGTCGGTTCCGCGACGAACCTCGGCAAGGGCAACAAGATGACCTACCAGATGGACCCGGCCAATTCGAATGAAGCGCTGCGCGAAGTGCAAGCGGACATCGAGGAAGGCGCGGACATGGTGATGGTCAAGCCGGGCATGCCGTATCTGGACATCGTGCGTCGCGTCAAGGACGAGTTCAAGTTCCCGACTTACGTGTACCAGGTGAGCGGTGAATACGCGATGCTGAAGGCGGCCGCGCAGAACGGCTGGCTGGACCACGACAAGGCGATGATGGAATCGCTGCTGGCGTTCAAGCGGGCAGGCGCGGACGGCGTGCTGACCTACTTCGCGCTGGATGCTGCGCGAATTTTGCGCTCGCAGAAGTGATTTGATTCGACGCGTCGCCGCAGCTGCAGGCGGCGGTTCGATCGCTCGAAAAACGGAGGCGGACTTTCTCAGTCACGCCTCCGTTTTTTTGTACACGCCCTCGCGGCAAACCGCACCGGCGCTAGGCGCCCGGCGCACTCGCGCGATCGAGGCTGCGCAGGAACTTGTCCGCCGACTCGTATCCGACGACGCGCAAGACTTCCTTGCCGCGTTGATCGAAGAAGATAATGCCCGGCGGCCCAAACAGGCTGAAACGCTTGAGCAGCATTTGATCATCGGCGTTATTCGCGGTGACATCGGCGCGCAGGAGGTTCATCTGCTTCAACTTCGCCTGAACACGCGGATCGCTGAACGTGAATTTCTCCATCTCTTTACAACTCACGCACCAGTCGGCGTAAAAATCGAGCATAGCGGGCTGCGCGGCCGTTTTGACGGCCTCGTCGAGTTCGGTCGAGGAACGCACCGAGGCGAACATCAGATCGCTTTGTGACGCTGCATCCGGCTTATTGGAGGTGCTTGCGACGCTAGCCTCACTACCGCCGCGCGCGGCCAGAACAGCTAGCGGACGCAGCGGGTCGGACGAGCCGGCAGCCAGGCCGACCAGCAGTACTGCCGCCCAGATTGCCAGCGCCGCGCCAATACCACGACCGAGCCGGCGCCACACTGAGACGCCAACGGCGGGGGCCGAGAAAAGACCGAGTCCGGCGGCGGCAATCAGAAGCCACAGCGCGCTCAACAGCATGGTTGCTGTCGCCCCGAGCACCGGCCAGACGATCCACAGGGCCGCAGCAAGCAGCACCACGCCGAAAAACACCTTGACTCCGTTCATCCATGTGCCGGCGCGCGGCAGCAACGTACCAGCGCCCAGACCGATGATCAGGAGCGGCACACCAAGGCCAAGTCCCATCGAGAACAGCGCCGCGCCGCCGAGCAATGCGTCGCCCGTATGCGCAATGAATGCCAGCACGGCGAAGAGCGGCGCCGTCATGCAGGCACCCACGACTAACGCGGACAACGCGCCCA
>NZ_JAXDPY010000191.1:0-5264 GCF_034668105.1 Paraburkholderia sp.
CTCGGGCGAACTATGTCGGGCCGCCGATCATTGGCGAGGGCAAGCGCGAAGACGATTAGCGGTTTCGGCTCAGCGCTGCGTCCAGCGTGGGGAATACTGCCGAAGGAGTCCGCCGGGTAAATGAAGCCGCCTTTTGAGGCGGCCTTTTTACGCTCTGCAAAAACCTGTACGGCCATTGCCGAAGACGCCGTTCTCCTCAGAACGAATGCCGAATGCCGGCCATCATCCCCAGTTGCCCGATACCCGGCGCGGGCGTCGTGCCTCCACCGCCCTGGCTCACCGTATAAGCGGCATGCGCGCTGTTGAACAGATAGGCGCCTTGCAGATAAACCGCGGAACGCTTCGACAGCAGGTACGTGGTGCGTAACGCGGCGATCGTGCCGCGCGTATCGTCGGCGCGATTGATGATGCGATACACGCCGCCGTCCAGAATAAATGCGGGCGTGACGTTATACGCCGCCGTGACGTAGTAAAGATTCGAGCGCACGTCCGGCAATGCGGGGGAGACCGTTTCGACGTGACGCCCAAGCCAGCCCGCCCCGAGTTTGACCGGCCCGATGTGTCCATAGCCGTTCAACTGCATCCGCACGTCCTTGTCACCCGATTCGGTCAGCGCAAAAGGCGCCGTGCCGTCGTACAGATTGGCGGCCGCGCCCGGGCCGCCGCGTTGTTCGTCGTAAGCGCCGGCCACACCGTAACCGTTCATGTCATAGCGCAACATCGTCGACCATTCGCGGCAACTCTGCGAACTGCCCGGAATCGACCCCACACAGGTGCCCTGCCCCGGCGAATTGCCGGTACCCGCTGAATCGCGGCCGAAGGAATAAGTCGCACCGAACGTGAACCCCGAGAACGTGCCTTTATACACAATCGTATTGTCGCTGCGCGCGCTCGGCATGTACTGATCGAACGACCCTGTGCCGCCGTAAATGTCAGGCCCGAGCAGATCGGAATCGAGAATCGCCCAATACGTCATCGTGTACTGGCGCCCGAACGTCAACGTGCCGTACGGACTCTCGAGACCTACGTACGCTTGCCGTCCAAACAGCCGGCCACCCTGATTGAGCGTGCCGCCCTTGGTGTTAAAGCCGCTTTCCAGGACGAAAACCGTGGACAACCCACCGCCCAATTCTTCCTTACCGCGAATGCCCCAGCGCGACGGAAATTCGCCGGTAATACCCGGCATGCGCACGACGCTATTGCCTGCCGCGTTTGCATGCGTCACCAGTTCAATGCCGGTATCGATAATCCCGTACAACGTCACACTGCTCTGTGCGAACGACGAAGCGCTGATACCCAGCAACATACTGCCTAAAGCGAGTTTGTATTTCATTTTTCTCCATGTCTCCGTGGTAGGTGCTTTGCGTGAGCGCGCAACCATCCGAACGCGACTCATACGAGGCGTTTTTATGTAGCGATACTAATGACCGACGTGACGATACCGACCGCTATTCAAGCCGTCCGATACGTTAAAGAAAGACTTTCACCGACTGCGACGATCCGCGCATCGCGCCCCGTCGCCGTGTTCAGAACACCGCGTGCGCTAAGCGCCCGACTTCGGAATATGGCGTTTGACCACCATCAGCGCGACCATCACGATGAGCATCGCGATGCCGAGCATCCACAGGTACGACGATGCGCCACCGGCCGTAATCACCACGGCCCCGGCAAACGCGCTGGCGATCGCGCCGAGCCGGCCGAACGCGAGCGCCGATGCGGTACCGGTTGCGCGCACACGGGTCGGATAGACGTAAGCACACAGCGCAAACATGGTCGACTGGACAGCGTTGACGAACATCCCATGTACGCCGAGACCGAAGATCAGCAAACCGGTGTGATCGGAGATGTTCACGCCCAGCAGCAGCAACGCGCTCGCCGCGCCACCCGCGCTGCACAGAATCAACGGCCAACGCGAGCCGGTGCGAGCAATCACCACGGCGCACAGCAGCGCGCCCACCACGCCGCCAAGGTTGTACGCGGTGAGTCCCGCGCCGGCAACCGAGACCGACAAACCTTGCGTGCTCAGCATGGTCGGCAGCCAGCTGAAAGCACTGTAGACCGCCAGCAGGCATAGGCAGAACGCGCACCAGATCGCCAGCGTATCGAGCGCCAGCCCGTTGCGGAACAGCGCGGTAAAGCCGGTATGCTTTTCGACGGCCTGTTCGCGCATGTCGGTAAATACGCAGCCGCTTGGCACCACACGCGACATCCGGCCAAGCAGGCGTTTGAGTTCCGGCCAGCGCTGCGGCTGCCGGGCGAGGAAACGCGGCGACTCGGGCAGCGTGAAAAGCAGCAACACAGCAAGCGCCAATGGCAGCACGCCGCCGATCAGAAACAAGCCGCGCCATCCATACGTCGGCAGAATTTCATGCGCGAACAGACCCGCCACCATGCCGCCGAGCGGCACGCAGACGATCGTCGCGGTGACGGCCAACGTGCGGCGGCGAGCCGGTGTGAATTCCGCGGTCATGGTGGTCGAGCTCGGCAACGCGCCGCCGATGCCGAGGCCGGCGATAAAGCGCAGCAGCGCAATCGTCACAATATCGGGTGCGAAGGCGATGCCGCAGGTGGCGGCGCCGAACACCAGCACGCTGCCGATCACCGCCCAGCGACGGCCGAAGCGATCGGCCAGCAATCCAGCGCACGCGCTGCCGATGCCCATGCCGATCAAGCCGGCTGCGACCACCGGCGCAAACGCCGCGCGCGAGACGCCCCACTCCTTGATCAACACGGGAATCGCAAAGCCGATCAGTTGACTATCGAAGCCGTCCAACACGATCGACAACGCCGCGAGAAACACCACGATCTTCTGCATGGTGGTGTAAGGACCTTCGTCGAGCGTGCGGCCGATGTCGACGGCATGGCGTCCTTCCTCGACCTCTGCGCGATAGCCGGCGAGCGGCGCGCCGGCCTCACCGGCGGCCGCACTCGCCGATCCGGCCGGCGGTACATAACTGGTCATGAAGCTGTCTCCAGAGTTGTGTGCGCGATTCTTCCCGCCGCGCTTTTGTTGTCACGGTTTTTAATCAGTATGTGAGCGAGCGTCCGGCTTCTGGCATTGCCGTTTCGCGCAAAAGCCATGACATTTTAGGTATGGCTTTTAACGACGCTCGTCTTGCTGCGGTGATCTGGCGCGCGGCGTATTGCAGCGATCTACAGCGATACACGTCGGCCAATGCGGCACTTTGCGCTTCAGAAAGGATAATGACGTGGTGTGGTTTGCACGGTAATCCAGCGCAGATCCGTGAATTCAGCGATGCCCGCCTGCCCGCCAAAACGGCCAAAGCCGCTGCCCTTCACGCCGCCGAACGGCATTTGCGCTTCGTCGTGAACGGTCGGTCCATTGACATGGCAGATGCCCGATTCGATACGCCTCGCGACATTCATCGCGCGCGCCACGTCACGGCTGAACACCGCCGACGAAAGCCCATATTCGTTGTCGTTCGCACACGCCACGGCTTCATCTTCACCGTTGACGCGCACGATGCCCTTCACGGGCCCGAACGATTCATCGGCATAGAGGCGCATGGCGGGCGTGACGTGATCGAGCAGCGTGGCGGGCATCAAGGTGCTGTCCGCTTTGCCGCCGCAGACGAGCGTGGCGCCTTTCGCCAGCGCGTCGTCGATCAATGCATTGCAGCGTTCCACCGTGCTCATATCGACGACCGATCCCAGTACCACCGGTCCCTTGCGCGGGTCGCCGAGCGGCAGGCCGCGCGCTTTCTGCGCGAGCTTCGCAACGAACGTATCCGCGATCCTTTCATCGACGATGATCCGTTCCGTCGACATGCAAATCTGCCCCGAGTTGGCGAACGCGCCGAATGCGGCGGCATTGACGGCGGCGTCCAGATCCGCGTCGTCGAGCACGATCAGCGGCGCTTTTCCGCCGAGCTCCAGCACCGACGGTTTCAGATAGCGCGCACAGGTGGCCGCGATGATCTTGCCGACATGCGTGGAACCGGTGAAATTGACGCGCCGGACTTTCGGATGCGCGATCAGCGCTTCGACCACCGTGCCCGCATCGGCCGGTGCGTTGGTGATGAAGTTCACCACGCCCTTCGGCAAGCCGGCTTCCTGCAAGACTTCGATAATCAGGCCGTGCGTGCCGGGGCAGATTTCCGAACCCTTCAGCACGACCGTGTTTCCGCAGGCGAGCGGCAACGCAATCGCACGCACCGCGAGGATCACCGGCGCGTTCCAGGGGGCGATGCCGAGTACGACGCCGGCCGGCTGACGCACGCCCATCGCGAGACTGCCGGGCACGTCGGAAGGAATCAGCTCGCCGCCGATCTGCGTGGTGAGCGCCGCCGCCTCCATCAAACCGCCGGCGGCCAGGTGCACGTTGAAACCCGCCCACATCGCCGATGCGCCCGTCTCCGCCGCCATCACCGCGGCGAAGGCTTCACTGCGCGCTTCCAGCGCATGCGCGGCCTTCATCAGCAGCGCGCGGCGCTCGCTCGGCCCCATCGCGGACCATGCCGGGAACGCTGCTGCCGCGGCGTCGGCGGCGGCGATCGCGTCGGCGACCGTCGCTGCGGGGGCGCGCGTCGCGACTTCGCCATCCAGCGGATTGCGGCGCTCGAAAGTGGCACCGTTGCTTGCTTGCACCGCTGCGCCGTTGATCAACATTGAGATGCTTTGCATCGGGTTTGTCTCCTGCGGAAAGTTTGATGAATGCGGGCGAGAACTGAGCTCGCGCTCACGCCACGATGACTTCGACCAGCATCGGTCCGGACGACGCCAGCGCGTCGCGCAGAACGTCATGCAAACGTTCGGCGTCGCTCACGCGCGCGCCCGGGCAACCCATGCCCGCTGCGAGCGCCACAAAATCGAGTCCAGGCAGATCGGTTCCTTGCACAGGATCGGCCGGACCAAAACCGAACTCCGGCGCAAAGTCCTGCAGCGCGGCATAGCGGGAATTGTTCAGGATCACGAATGTGATCGGCAGTTTCATCTGCACGGCGCTATAGAGGGCCTGAATCGAATACATGCTGGAACCGTCGCCGATCACGCCGATCACACGTGTGCCGGGTTTCGCCAACGCCACGCCGACGGCAGCCGGCATGCCATAGCCGAGACCGCCGCTATCCATCGTGTAGAAGGTGCCGCTGCGCGTGAACGGCAGCATGTTCTGCATCACCGGCCGGGAACTCGGCGCCTCCTCGACCACGATATCGTCCGCATGGCGCACGTCGGCAAGGGTCTGCAACGCGAACGCCACCGACATCAGTGCGGACGGTTCCGCGCGCGGACAGGCAACGCGC
>NZ_JAXDPY010000192.1:0-8259 GCF_034668105.1 Paraburkholderia sp.
TCGACAAGCATGCAGGTGTTCCATTTCATTCGGGCTGGACACAACGGCGCAGGACTATCCGACCCACAACACGCAATGCCTGCAGGACTTATTGCCGCACTCGATAATTCGCGAGAAATTCCGCTACCCTGGCGAGTCCTGCTTCAAGCACATTCCGGTTATTCGCATAGCCGATCCGCAGGTAGCCTTCCATATCCAGCGCACTGCCCGGCGTGAGCATCACGCCGGTTTGTCCGATCAGCGCGGTGCAAAATTCCAGTGACGAAACCGAAAGACTGTATTTCAGCAGCGCAGTCGTTCCCGACTTCGGCTTGATATACGACACAGCCGGCTCGTTCGCCACCCATGCGTCCAGAATCGCCAGATTGGTACGGACGATGTCGTGATTGCGGGCAAGAATCGCCGCCCGGTTTTCAAGTGCGATAGAAGCGAAGTGGTCGTCGATCATGCCGACGCTGATCGTGTTGTAGTCACGATGAATCGCCACGGCGCGAATCAACTCCTTTGGACCGGCAATCCAGCCGAGCCGGAGACCGGCAAGCGAGTATGTTCTCGTAGAGATCCATCCAGCGTTCGACACCGAAGTCCTTGATCTTCATTTCAATCTCCTTGGTGATTCGATCTCGCGGTTCGGAGATGTGCTTCGAATCAGCGATGATTGATCGATGAACCCGATTGGCTACCGTCGCTTACCGGAACCGCTCAGGACGAAACGGATAGGGATCGGCGCAAGGCTCGGCGCCTGTCATCATTTCCGCGAGCAAACGACCCGTCACGGGACCCAGCGTCAAGCCGTGGTGGTTGTGGCCAAACGCAAACCAGAGTCCGCGATGGCGAGGCGCTCGCCCGATCACAGGCCGCATGTCGGGCGTACAGGGGCGCAACCCGAGCCACGGCGCTTCATCCAGCCGCCGGCCCAAGCCGAACACCGGCCGGGCCTCGCTCTCCGCGCGCGCAAGCTGGATACCCGTCGGCGCGGCATCGCGCCGGGCGATTTCAACACCTGTCGTCAGACGCAGCCGGCCTTCCATCGGCGCGACGACGTACCCTCTCTCGGTGTCGACAAGCGGCACCGAGAGCATCGCGTTGGTGGCCTCGTAGTGCATGTGATATCCGCGTTTCGCGCGCAGCGGTATGCGATATCCGAGCGGCGCAAAAACCGTGTCGGACCATGGCCCAAGTGCGACAACCACCTCGTTGGCGCTGATCCTGCCTTGCGCGCTCTGCACGGTCCATGCGCCGGCTTCCTGACGGACGGTGCTTGCATCTCCGAGCAGAAGCGTACCGCCGCCGTCTTGGAACAGCCGCGCATATCCCTTCGTCAACGCGCCGGGATTGGAAATACTCTTCGGATCCTGCCAATGCAACGCGCCGCAAAAGCCGGCCCGCAAGCCAGCTTCGCGCGCCTGAAGCCGTTCCGCGTCGAGCGCCGCGACGCGCAGTCCATATTGAGTCGCGGTCGCTTCGGCGGCTGCGGCCTCCCGTTCAAATTTCGTTTGTGTGCGAAATGCCTCGATCCAGCCACCGTCGTGCACGAACCTCGCAAGGCCCGCACGCGCGATCAGCGCGTCGTGCTCGGCGACGCTCTGCCGGATCAACGGCAGCATGTCGCGCGCGGCAGCCTCGAGCCGCTCAGGCGACGACTCCCACCAGAACCGCGCAAGCCAGGTAGCAAAAGACGGCAACGCCTGGTAGTCCCAGTAAAGGTCGGTCGACCGATTGCGCAGGTAGCGCAGCAACGTAGCGAGATCGCGTGGAAAGCCATAGGGAATCACCGACGACCGCTCGATCAGACCTGCGTTGCCAAAACTGGTCTCCTCGCCTGGGCCGCGCCGATCGACAAGGGCCACACGGCGTCCGCGATCCTGCACATGGAGCGCCGACGACACGCCGACAATCCCGGCCCCCAGCACGATCACATCGAAATCCATAGGCTCGCTCGAATGTCCCAATCTGGCTCATGTTGGCTCACGCGCCTGCATGTGCCAACGCACGCCTGAGTCCAGTGAAACTCGCTCAGGGTCTGCATGATCCGGTGCGAATCGATTCGCGCCGGATCATGCACGCATCACTTCGCGATGATGTCGCGCTTGAAATACTTCTGCGAAAGATTGCTGAGCGTACCGTCCTTCTTTAAGGCATTGAGCGCGGCATCGATCTTTCCGGCCAATGCCTTGTCGCCCTTGCGCATGCCAAAGCCGGTCCCTTCGCCAAGCGTGGCAGGATCGCTGAGCGGCTGGCCGACAATCGCATAGTCATGGCCCGACGGTTTGTTCAGGAAACCATCCTCGACAGTCTGCGCTTCCTGGACGGCGGCATCCAGGCGTCCGGCAACGAGGTCGGCATACACCTGGTCCTGATCCTGGTACGAGACAATCGATACGCCTGCATTCGCCCAGTGTTGCTTGAGGAAATCTTCCTGCGACGATCCCTGCAGGACCCCGACGCGCTTACCCTGCAAGCTCTTCGCATCCGGCAGCAACGGAGAACCGCGCTTTGCCACCATCACGATCGGCACCACATAGATTGGCGGCGTGAAATCGATGGACTGTTTGCGCTTGTCCGTGATGTTCATCGCGGAATTGATGACATCGAATTTGCGCGCCTGCAACGCGGGAATCAATCCGTCGAACGAATTCTCCACCCACTCGCATTTCACGCCCATCTTCGCGCAGACCGCGTTGCCGACGTCAACGTCGAATCCCTGCAACTGCCCTGCCGGCGACTTGCTCTCGAACGGCGGATACGCTGCCTCGATACCGAAACGCAACGTGCTTTGAGTCTGTGCGCTGACGGTGCCGACCGAACCGATCAACGCAGCAGCGACGAAAAGTGAGAGTGAAAGCTTCAGAGGCATGGTGAGTCCCAGTGTAGTTGAAGAGTCGCTGATTCAGGGCACGGACGATCGCCGAGGGTGCGACTGCGAGAAGCTGCATGAGAGATGCAATGAAACCGGCCCTCACACTCGCCCTGGACTCACAGTCTATTCTGGACATGCACAAATGCAAGCGATTTTCAAAATAAAAGTCCAGATTGGACTTTTTGACTTTACAATTGTGTCGACGCCGCCAGCCGGCAACGATACGGAGAGCAGGCCCATGAACAGCACAGACAACCGATTCCCATTGATCGTCCAGCAGGAGGCGGTGCGTAAAGCGCTGCCTCATCTCGATGTGCGGGGCGCGTTGACGCGTATGTTTCTCGCGCTTGCGGACGACTCCGCGGTGCAGCCGCCCCAGACCTTCACGCCGTTTCCGCAAGGCACCGGCGATTTCATCGCGTACCTCGGGGTCATGGCGGACGCCGGGGTATTTGGCGCCAAGCTGTCGCCGTACATCGTGACTGAATCGAAACCGGTCATTACGGCGTGGACCGCGTTGATGTCGATGGAAACGGGCCAGCCTTTGATGTGGTGCGATGCGGGTCTGCTCACCGTCGAACGCACCGCCGGTGCGACCGCGGTCGCGGTGGATCACCTTGCGGCGGCGGATGCGCGCCGGCTCGCCATCGTCGGCGCGGGTGCGGTGGGACAGGCTCACTTGCGCCACCTCGCGGCCCTGCGCCGATGGGACTCGATCAACGCGTATTCACCCGGCCTTGCGGTGAACGAGGCGAAACGCGCGGCGCTCGGCGCTATCCATGACCGGGTGCGGGTCTGCACCCAGCTTGAAGATTGCTTGCGCGATGCCGATGTGGTGGCGTTGTGCACGTCCTCAGGCACGCCGGTACTATTGGAAGAAATGCTGACGAAGCCGGCGCTCATCACGTCGATCAGCACGAACGTCGCGAATGCTCACGAAATTCCGCCCGCGTGGCTTCGAGACATGGACGTCTATTGTGACTACCGGCAAACCACGCCTGCCAGCGCGGGGGAAATGAAATTGGCCGCGCAATTGCATGACTGGTCGCCGGCGAGCGTGCTCGGCGACCTGCCTGAGCTAGTGTCCGGCAGAGCCAGAAAGCCCTCATGGCGACAGCACGCATTTTTTCGCTCAATTGGACTCGGACTTGAAGACGTGGCGATCGCCAACGAATTATTCAGACACGTAGCCGGGCAGTGCAACGATTAAGATGCAGACTTTCCGGGAACTGGAATTTCACTCACCCCTATGCGAAAGACTAAGACAACGGCCGCACGCAAGCTTCTTCTGGATCGATACGGCCGTGTCGCCGACGGTATCGCGCTGCTCTTTTTTCCGTACGTTGAGATCGTCCTTCATGACTTGCAAAGCCAGACCGTTGCTTACATAGCAAACAACCTGTCCAAGCGCGAACTCGGAGACGAATCCGCACTGGAAGAAATCGACCATTCGGCCGAGTCAGGCACGATCGGTCCATATGAAAAGATCAATTGGGACGGCCGGCGGATGCGCTGTGTCAGCACCGTGCTCTTTGACGACGCTGGCGTTGCCGTCGGCGTGATGTGCGTGAACTACAACATTGCGGTCTTCGAGGACATGAAACATGTCATCGACCGCGTCATTTCCGGCGCTGGTGTGATCAAACAGCCCGAGGAATTATTCAAGGACGACTGGCAGGAACGGATCAACACGTTTCTTCACGCATGGCTTCAGGAGCGCCAGTTGGCGTTGAATTCGCTGACCCGCGACCACCGTCGCGAACTGGTCGAAGCCCTTTGGGCAGAAGGCGCATTCAAGGGGAAAAGTGCTGTGAACTACGTGGCGAACGTGCTGGGGATGGGACGCGCCACCGTGTATCAGCACATAAGAGATCTGCGGGACATGGCAGCCTGAAAAAAACGCGGACAGGGGCTGCAAGCATTCGATTGGGGTGACGACGCGCCGCGCTGCCTGATCGTTGCGCAAGCAACAGGCTTTGCGATCGGCTGCTGGCCGGGAAAATTGATCGACGCGCCGCCGCTATCACCCGCGGCGCGTCGATACTACTCAGCCTTAATGGCCCGTATTACTGGCCCATGTACCCGACCGGCACAGTCGAATTGGCCTTGGCCACCGTCGCGTTGTTCGACACGATGTACTGCGGCACCTCGGTGAGGGTCAGCGTGACTTTGCCGTTGGTATAGGCAACCGTGCTGGTATTGCCGTAACCATCGATCTTCGTCACATTGCCAGATGTTCCGGCGCTGTCGACCTGAAGCGAATAGCTCGTCGAGTATGTCTGGCTATAGAGGCCATTGCCGGTGGGCCATTGCGCATTGCTGTGCGCCCACGCAGCAGTCACCACCTTGCCGTTGCCGAGTTGCTGGAACGCATACGCAAAGGTTCCGGACGGCGCACCCGTGACCCGGCCCAACGTATTCGTGCCATCCAGCACACGAGTCATCGTGGCGAATGCCATCGCCTCGGGCTTCGGCGAGAGGTTCGTTGCGCCGTACCCGCCTTGTGCGTCATTCAGATCGAAGAACGAACCGTATCCCACTTCGCCCGGATAGTCAGGACCGTAGAACAGCGTCGTCAACTGCGCGCCGCCGCCAAGCACAATGATGTGCGAGCGCACGCCAACCGCCGCATGCGCGAACAGCTGGTTCTGCGACGGCACCGTGGGGCCGTAGTTGAGACCCGGATCGTAGCTCGTACCTGCTTCGGTGAAGAACAGCTTCATGTTCGGCTTGCCTGCCTGCATGACCGAACGCAACTGCGTCATCTGGTTGTCGAGCGCGTTCGCCTGGTTCGCCGGATTCGGATCCGAGTCCTGCAATTCAGGCGGATGAGCCGGATAAGTGCCCGCGTTCCAGTAGCCATGCGTCGAGACTGCATCGATGTAATTCCACAGACCCAGCGCACCGAACTTCTGCAGATAGCCGGTCGTGCAGGTGTCGCAATTCGCGGCGAACGGGTTGCCGGTGCCCATCACGACGGCATTCGGATCGGTTGAGTGGATGCCCTGATAGGCGGCCTTGTACATGGCGACGAAGTTCGCGTCGCTATCCGCCCAGCCGAGGCTCGGCTCCCACGTCACCTGATAGTAATTCTTTTGCTGGTTCGGGTAGTTTGCAGCGCGGATCAGGCTCGTATCGGTACCGACCTTGGCCATGAAGCTCTGGAATTCCGGCATGTTCAACGGCGCGTAATAGCTGTCGTTGAACTGGCCCGTCTTCGAATCCCATGCAGGCAGTCCATCGAGACGCACGATGCGCATCTGATCGGGATTCGCCTTATAGAACGGATCGAGGTCGTTCACGCTCGGCGTGTACGTATTCGGACCATTGGGTTCCATCGCCGATACCTCACGGTCGTCGATGGTCCATGAGATGCCCAGATCGTGCAGCGCGGCGATGTTGCCGTTGAAGCCCTGCATGCCGAAGCGGTGCTGATCCTGATGAGCGTACGTGACGGTGCCGAGCACCGGCGTCAGGTTCGGCAGCACGCCGAAGGTAGCGATGCCCACCGGACGCGTTCCGGTGTTCGGCAACGTGCCGCCGTTTGAGCGCAGCGTCGCGGTCAGCGCGCCATAGCCCGACCACGTCGACGTGCACGGAATCGAATTGGTTTGCACGCCGGCACTCACCGCAAAACTTCCCTGCGTCTTGATCGCGCCAGTCGAATCCGCTACGGACCAGACGACCGTATCCGCGTTCGGTGCGTTCGTCGTAATCGCGAGCTTGAACGGTGCGTTGTTCTGGAAAATGCGCATGCCGTCGGTGGTGGGGGTATCGGCGCTGATCACGCCGTTCGCGGTCCCGCCAGCCGTGTGAGTGGGCGTGCCGCACGAGAGGGTCGAGCTGCCCGGTGCTGGCGATGGCGTTGGCGTTGGCGTTGGTGCTGGCGATGGCGTTGGTGCTGGCGATGGCGTCGGTGCTGGCGATGGCGTCGGCGTCGGTGCTGGCGCTGGCGTCGGTGTCGGTGTCGGCGTCGGCGTTGGTGTCGGTGTCGGCGTCGGCGTTGGTGTCGTGCTGGCGGCAACCGCTCTCACCCAGCATGATTTGCCGTAACCGTACGCGGGATCTGTCTGCGAAACTGCGCCGACATAACATCCAACGCCGTTGCTAAAGCTACGCGGGGCCGTCAACATGACCGACGGCGCGTTCGGCGGCACTGCGCCGAACACCACCGAGCCTGTTCCGAGGAATTTACAGCTACCGTTCTCTTGTGCGCACAACTTGTATTGCTGCCCTGAGACGGTGATGGTGCTTGCCTGAGCCTGCGCGTTTTCTGCACCAAACCATGCCAACACGGTTGCTGCCGCAACCCCTAAAAGTTTGAAGTTTCTCGTCATTGTCCGTATGTATCGGTGAAAAGCAGGTTGTCCCCGAGGATGAGCAAGATCGAACTAAGCCGTCCCGCCGTGGCGTTTTTTGAATACAGAGAGAGTTGAAGCGGCGAACGCGATGACTGCGTTCATTGCTGATGAAGCTGACGCTTCCGATGTACCGTTATCCGTTAGCCGATGCCGTCAGGCGTTCGAACGCGCGCTGATTGCTACGACAGCGCTGGACGTTTCGATCTGTCACCAGACAACGGATATTTATTACGTCATGCTTACTATTAGGCAAAAAATCTCACTCGACGATGCACTGTGAGTGATGACACTTTTTGAGCTGCCGCGCCGAGCATCCAGATCCACACATAGCCGCGACCCGTGCTCTACATACTCATTGCGTGACGAGTTCTGTCAACGTTGCGTGTAGCTGGCGTCACCATCCACCCGCTTGGCGCAACGGACGAAACCTTGCATGAGTGATCAACGGCGCGACGACGATATGGCCAATAAAAACTGGTCTGTTGCGCGCTATCAGTTCAGCGCAGCGTCGAAGCGACAAACGAATCCTCTTCGTCGCATTAAATCTCTACATTTAGGATGACTTAAAGTCCACTCAGCTCCTTTTCACTTCTGGCGGTGCATCGCGGTGCGAGCCGCGGACACACATTGGCCAAATCAAATCCGCGAGGAGAAGCCTCGTGCGGAACGTTAACCTAATTGGGTTTCGAGCCTAATTCGGACGAGACACCACAGTGAATAACGATGACAAGTCGCGCTCAAGTCGATCGACTCAGTCGCAATCAGAGGACGCTGACCCCGGCGCCGCACACAAACCCACCCACGCAATCTTTACTGAATGGAAAAGGTTTTGGCGCCCGCCCGGCATTACTTACATCAACGTTTGGCAGACGAATTATAAACGTTTCATTCCTGTAACGTTGCCACAGTCTGGGGTGATAAGTAGTACTTCCAAGGAACTCCCGTGAAACACTCCCGATAATTTTCCAAAGAAGGGAAAATGGAAAATCTCTGCCTCAGTGGCGCGAGCAAAACGCAAGTATTTGACTCTTGTCAAAT
>NZ_JAXDPY010000193.1:0-19963 GCF_034668105.1 Paraburkholderia sp.
AAGCAGCTTTTCGAGCGGCGAACCAACAATGCTGGCCAGTTTCATCGCCAGCGCGGGGCTCTCCAGTTCGTGTTTCGCGCGCCGCAGCGCGCGCAGGTCTTCATCCGACAACGATCGTGTTGCGAGCGAACTGGGCTCCATATGCCTCCCTGGCGTCATGTGTTGTGATGATTCTTCAGTCGATTACCAACGCGATGAACCCGCATCGCCCGGCTCCAGCTTAGAGCCTCGTCTCGTGCTATGATTCCCGATCGTTTGACAAGTCAACTGTTGCGCTATCAAAAATGGCTGTCCATACCGCGGCCCACCATTCGAGTGGGCAAGTTTTACCTTTCCGTGAATCGCTACTGGCAATGCTCGGCATTTCCTTCGTCACGATGCTGGTCGCCCTCGACCAGACCGTGGTCGGCACCGCATTGCCCACGATCGTTTCGGAACTGAAGGGTTTCGAGCTTTACGCGTGGGTCGCCACGTCGTATCTGCTGACCTCGGTGATTACCGTGCCGATCTTCGGCCGGCTCGGCGATTACTACGGGCGCAAGCCGTTCGTGATCGCCTCGATCGTCGTGTTCACGGGGGCTTCGGTGTTGTGCGGCGCCGCCAACAACATGCTGTTCCTCGTGCTCGCGCGCGGCTTGCAAGGCATCGGCGGCGGCATGCTGGTCGGCACCGCCTTCGCGTGCATTCCTGATCTCTTTCCCGACTCCGTCGTACGGCTGCGCTGGCAGGTGCTGATGAGTTCGGCGTTCGGTATCGCGAATGCGGTGGGGCCGTCGCTCGGCGGCTTTCTCACGCAGTACTACGGCTGGCGCTCGGTGTTCTATGTGAATCTGCCGGTCGGCTTGCTGTCGCTGTTTTTCGTCTGGCGCTTTCTGCCGCATTTGCGGCATGTCGAGCACGAAGGCAAGATGCGGCTCGATTGGCCCGGTGCGGTGCTGATCGCAATAGCGCTCGGCTCGCTGCAACTGTTCGTCGAGTTGTTGCCGAAGCATGGCGTGACGTTGAGCGCCTTCGCGCTGCTGGCCCTGAGCGTGGCCTCGGCATACGGCTTGTGGCAGTGGGAAAAGCGTTGCCCGACGGCAATCTTGCCGGTCGACATGTTCCGCAACCGCAGTCTGGCGGCGCTCTTCACGCTCGCTGTGCTGGGCGGCTTCTCGATGTTCTCGTTACTGTTCTACGCACCGTTGCTGTTCCAGGGCGGCTTCGGGTTGTCGCCGAAAGAAGCGGGTCTGGTCATTACCCCGCTCGTCGTGTTCATCACAATCGGCAGTATCGCCAACGGCCGCATCGTCTCGCGTGTGCGTAACCCCAATCTGATGCTGTACATCGGTTTCGCGCTGCTCGCGCTGGCGTGCCTCGGCGTGGTCGTCGCGACGCGCTCCATGCCGCAATGGCTGTTGATGTCGTTCATGGTGCTCGGCGGTCTCGGTCTCGGCTTCGTGATGCCGAATCTGACGATCTTCGCGCAGCAGACAGCCGGCCGCGAACATCTCGGTATCGCCACCGCGCTGTTGCAGTCGCTGCGGATGATCGGCGGGATGATCGGCACCGCGTTGACCGGCACGCTGGTCAGCCATATGTACGCGAGCGGCGTGCGCAGCATGCTGGAAAACGACCATGCGTCGCAGTGGTTCCCCGATCTCGGCGACCCGCAAATCCTGATCAATCGCGACGCGCAAGACACCTTGCTCGGCCAACTGACGCACGCGGGCCATAACGGCGCGATGCTGCTCGAAGGCGCGCGCGAGACGCTCGTCTCGGCGATTCATCTGGGTCTCGCGCTCGCGGCGATCATCGCCGTGGTGTCCGTGTGGCAAAGCCGCCGTGTGCCGCCGATCAAGCTTCAACGCAAGCTCGAGCCGGTGATTCACGCGGATTGATTTTTTAGCCTTACCGTTTTACAGATAGATCATGGAAGAACAGGACCGCGTCGCCGTCATGCAACAATTCGGCCGCACTTATCGGGCGTTCATGTCGGCGTTCGAAGCCCACGTTGGCCAGCCGTTGCCGCGCTGGCGCATTCTGCTCGCGCTGCACGACCATGCCGGCGAGTCGTCGCAGAAGCGTCTGGTCGAACGCCTGCGCGTCGACCCGGGCGCGCTCACGCGGCAGTTGAAAACGCTGGAGGGTTTAGGCTGGATTGCGCGCAGCATGGATACGCGCGATAACCGCGTGACCAATGTGCGTTTGACCGAAGCGGGAAGGACGGTGACCGAAGCCAGCCTGCCGCGCCGCAACGCATTTCTGCACGACACGATGGCCGCGCTGCCGGACGATGCGTTGAGCGCGCTGTCGGGCGCGCTGAAGATCCTGGAGGTGCGAATCGGTGAAGTGGCGGCCATGGCTAACGCTTCGCCGGTAGAAGCTGCCGCTGCTGCGCAAGCGCTTGACGCGGGCGGTGGTGACCCAGTGCTTTAGCAGGCGGCCGACTCGGCCGCCGACGATCCATTGCTCTAGCATGACAGTCGAAGGCGCAGCCGATCAAACATCGCGGCCGCCGCATCGAAGGCGCAGCCTATCAAACACCGCGGCCACCGCAAATCGAACGCCCCGGCGCCACGACTCGACACCAATGTCATAGACGTCGTGAAAGGCGCGGCACCGTGCGATGAGGCGCGCCGGGTGCATCAAGTTCAGAATCAGAAGAACGTTTCGATCACTTCCGTCACGCGATATGACGGATCGACCACCAGCACCTGACGCCACTTGTCGAACGTCAGGCACGGGTGCGAGATGTCGAACGCGATCATGTCGCCCACCTTCAGATCCGCACCGGCGGGAATCCGCAGATACGCGTGCTGGTCCATCAAACCGAAAATCTCCCAGCCTTCGCTCGCCGCGATATCGCGCGGTGCTTCAGTGCCCGGACGATAATGGCGCGACGGTTCGGGCATACCCGCGTCGAAAGCGGAATCGCGTTTGCCGAGGCCGATGATCGCGCGATCCGGTTCAGGAATCGACTGCACATACGCCCACAGTTGCAGCGCCGGCAACAGGCCTTCGCCCATTTTCTTCGCGACGGGGTTGCGCGCGAAGATGTCCGTCTGCGCTTTACGGTAGACGCCGACGTCGTGCGTCAGATAGCAGCCGGGCCGTAGCACTACTTCCACCTTGCCGGCCTCCGAGGCCTTCGCGAATTCTTCCGCGACGACGTCGTACCAGGCCGAGCCCGCGCCAGACAGGACGGCCGGCGTGCGGGCAAAACCTCCTTCCTCGACGAGCGCGCGCGTCACCGCGACGGCGCTCTGCAAGAACTCGCGCACTTCGTGCTCTTCTTTGAGCACGCCCTCATACAACTCGACACCTGCCAGCTTCAACACATTCGGGTAGCGCGTGATTGCCTCGAGCACCGCATTGCGCTGCGCTTGGTCACGGACACCCGTGCGGCCACCCGGCACGCCGAGTTCGAGCAGCACTTGCAACTGCTTGTTCACCGACTTGAAAAACTCGCCCAACTGCTCGACGCCCTCGACCGAATCGACGAGGCAGAAGAATTCGAAATCGGGGTCGCTCAGCAACTCGGCGACCATCATCATGTTGCGGCGGCCAACCAGCTGATTGGCCATCAGGATTCGCGATACGCCGCCGTGATACGCCGCGCGCACCTGATGCGCGGTGGCGAGCGTGATGCCCCACGCGCCGGTTTCCAGCTGACGGCGGAACAACTGCGGCGCCATGGTGGTTTTGCCGTGCGGCGCGAGCTTGACGCCATATTCCGCGACGAATGCCTGCATCCATTTCAGGTTGTGTTCCACACGATCCGCGTACAGCACCGCGGCGGGCAGGCTCACGTCTTCGTTCAGCAGATTCCACTCGAGACGCGGGGCGTCCGTGAGCTGGATACTGGCGCCCGGAACCATGCCCAAGCCCTTGCTATAAGGATCAATCGTTGCGCCCTGATAGTTTGTAACTTTCATGTCTCCAGCTCCATCGTCCGGTTAAATTGAATCGAAGTTGACTTTACTATGTTACCGAAAGTACGATGGTTGAAGAAATGTTATTTAGTACCAAGGTTTGCCGGAGGCGGTTTGTAAGTCTTCCAGCGGCCTCCTACAGTCTGCAATGAACTCAACCGCCGAACCGCTGACCTTCGACATCGTCGCGCGCATCGCCGAGTGCGCGCCGGAACTGCGTTCGGCCGAACGCAAGGTCGCGGCGTTGATTCTCGACGATCTGACCGGCGCGTCGCGCGCCAGCATCGGCGCGCTTGCGCAGCAGGCGGAGGTGAGCGTTGCGACTGTCACCCGCTTTGCCAAGGCGGTGGGTTGCCGTGACGTGCGGGAGTTGAAGTTGCGGCTTGCGCAGGCGGCCGCCGTCGGCCAGCGCTTCCTGCAAGCGGGCGCAGCTACCGACGCACCCGAGCCCATTGCCACTCGCGTGTTCGACGAGGTGCAGACCGCGCTTGCCCATAACCACCGGCTGCTACGCCAGGCGCCTTTCGACGAGGCGGCGGCCGCGTTGCGCGCCGCGCGGATGATCTACGTGTTCGGCATGGGCGGCGGTTCGACCGCGTTGGCCGACGAGATGCGCTTCAGGCTCGTGCGTCTCGGCCGGCCCGTTGCGACCTATCAGGACGGCTTGTTGCAGCGGATGGTGGCGAGCACCGTGTCGCGCGAATGCGTGGTGCTTGCGTTGTCTACTACCGGTCGCGTGCCCGAGATGGTCGAGAACTGCAAGATCGCGCACAGCTACGGCGCGATCGTGATCGCGCTGACCGCGCCGGCGTCGCCGCTTGCCAAACTGGCCGATTGGGTGATCCCGATCGTCGCCTTTGAAACCGATTTCATTTACAAGCCGTCGTCGTCGCGCTACGCGATGATGATGGCGCTCGATGTGCTCGTCACCGAACTCGCCGTCAGCCAGGGTGACGAGAGCCGCGAATTGCTGCGCCGCATGAAGCACGCGCTCGACGCACACCGTGGCGGCGGCGATCGACAACCGTTAGGAGACTGATTCATGCATTCGCATCCCGAAGCCGCCGACACGCTGATCGTCGGCGCGCAACTGTACGACGGCACGGGCGCGCCGCCGGTCGAACGCGACGTTGCGATCCGCGAAGGCCGCATTGCCGCGATCGGCAATCTCTCGAACTGGCTCGCCGAAGAAGTGATCGAGGCCAATGGCCGCGCCCTGGCGCCGGGCTTCATCGACGTTCATACGCATGACGACACGCACGTGATCCGTTCGCCGCAAATGCTGCCGAAGATCACGCAGGGCGTGACGACGGTGATCGTCGGCAATTGCGGGATCAGCGCGTCGCCGGTTTCGTTGAAGGGCGATCCGCCTGATCCGATGAATCTGCTGGGCGAACGCGACGCGTTTCAGTACCCCACCTTCGCTGCGTACGTTGAAGCGGTGAATGCCGCGCGTCCGGCGGTGAATGTGGGCGCGCTGATTGGGCACACGGCTTTGCGCAGCAATCAGATGGATCGGCTCGATCGGGCGGCGAGCGCGGCAGAAATCGACGGGATGCGCGCGCAACTCGAAGAGGCGTTGGCCAACGGTGCGTTGGGACTGAGCTCCGGACTCGCGTATGGCTCCGCTTTTGCCGCGCCGCCTGAGGAAGTGATGGCGCTGGCCGAGCCGCTCGCCGCTGCCGGCGCGTTGTACACCACACACATGCGCACCGAATTCGATGCGATTCTCGACGCGATGGACGAGGCTTACCGGGTGGGCCGTCACGCGCATGTGCCGGTGGTGATTTCGCATTTGAAGTGTGCGGGGCCGTCGAACTGGGGGCGCAGTGAGGAGGTGTTGAAATCGCTGGAAGGCGCGCGTCGTTTGCAGCCGATCGGTTGCGACTGCTATCCGTACAACCGCAGTTCGTCGACGCTCGACGTGAAGCAGGTGAGCGGCGACATCGACATTACGATCACGTGGTCGGAGCCGCATCCCGAGATGGCGGGCAAGCTGATCAAGGACATTGCCGCCGAGTGGGGCGTCACGCAGCAGGAGGCGGGCAAGCGCTTGCAGCCGGCTGGCGCGGTGTATCACAACATGTCCGAGGACGACGTGCGCCGCATCCTTTCGCATCCCGCGACGATGGTCGGCTCAGACGGTTTGCCGAACGATCCCTTGCCGCATCCACGCTTGTGGGGCGCGTTTCCGCGCGTGCTTGGGCATTACGCGCGCGATGCGAAGTTGCTGCCGCTCGAAGAGGCGGTGCGCAAGATGACCAGCTTGTCGGCGCGCCGGTTTGGTCTGGCGCAGCGGGGCGAGGTGCACATGGGTTTTCACGCGGACCTGGTGTTGTTCGATCCCGCCAGGGTGCGTGACGCGGCGACGTTTGAAAAGCCGCAGCAGGCGGCGGACGGCATTGACGCGGTGTGGGTGAACGGCGTGCTGTCCTACCGAGATGGGGCAGTGACCGGCGAGCGGGCAGGGCATTTTGTGGCGCGCGGCGCGGCGTCGAAGGGTGATGCGCACGGCGCGTTTTGATGGTTTGTTTCTGATTGATGTGGCAAGCGGTTGTGGCGTTGTTTGCGCCGCCTGCTGGACTTTTTAAGGAGCTGGGTGATGAAGCGATATGGCGTTGAAGGTGGCAAGGGTACGGGTGGGCAGCATATGCCTTTTGCTCGGGCGGTCGAAGCGGATGGTTGGCTGTTCGTGTCCGGGCAGACGCCGATGGAAAACGGCGAGGTGATCAACGGCGGCATTGTTGAGCAATCGCACAAGGCGATTCAGAACGTGTTCGCTATTTTGAAGGAAGCCGGGTATGGGGCGGAGCATGTTGTCCGCTGTGGTGTGTGGCTGGATGATCCGCGGGATTTTGCTTCTTTCAATAAGGTGTTTCGGGAGTATTTTGGGGAGAATCCGCCTGCGCGGGCATGTGTGGTTTCTTCGATGGTGATTGATTGTCGGGTTGAGGTTGATTGCGTTGCCTATAAAAAGCCTGCGGCTTAGTGGGTTTTTTTCGCCGCAGGCGGTGGATAGGGTTTTTGCCTGCGGCATTGGATTTTTTTGATCTGGATTTTTTGGCCTTTTCTTGATTTCTTATTGGTCTATTAGCGTCGCCCCTGTGCGGGGCGGGCACTTACTTTCTTTGCCGCGGCAAAGAAAGATAAGCAAAGAAAGCCGCTCAAACCGCGAATTCTTAAGCGGGTCCCCCGCACAGTCACGGTAGTGGTGCATCTGGAATCTGTGTCCTTGCACATTCAGCCCTGGTGACAAGGGCGTCATACTTCCCGCCTCGCACTGCGTGCTCGCCGGAAGGGTTGATTATGCAAACCAGTGGTTTGTTGAACGTAGTGGGTGCTTTTAAGAAATGCGCTTCGGCGCGCGCAGCGCCGCCGGAAGAATGACGGCTTTGTCACTGACGCGGAGTGTGCGAGAACACAGATTCCAGATGTACCAATAGCGTGACTGTGCGGGGGACCCGCTTAAGAATTAGCGGTTTGAGCGGCTTTCTTTGCTTATCTTTCTTTGCCGCGGCAAAGAAAGTAAGTGCCGCCCCGCACAGGGGCAACACTAATAGACCAATAACAAATCAAGAAAAGGCCAAAAACCCAGATCAAAAAAGACCAATGTCATAGGCAAAAAAACCAGCGCCGCTCAGGCAAAAACCGCAATTTTTTATTGCCGCGCCAACCTCATATTATCCGGCATCGGCAAATTATAATTCGTCCGGAACGGATTAATATCAAGCCCCCCGCGCCGCGTATAGCGCGCATAAACCGCCAGCTTAACCGGCCGGCAGGCCCCCAGCACATCAAGAAAAATCTTCTCAACACACTGTTCATGAAACCCAGTGTGATTCCGATAGGAAATGATATACCTCAACAATCCCGCATGATCGATCTGCGGCCCAATGTAATGAATCTGCACACTGCCCCAATCAGGCTGCCCAGTCACCGGACAATTCGACTTCAATAAATTAGAAACCAAAGTCTCCTCAACCGGCGCTTCATCGAGCGCCGCCTTCAACAATGAAGCGTCAGGCAGATAAACATCCGTGTCCAGATCGAGCCGGTCCAGCGACAAGCCCTCAAACTCTTCCATCTGCAACTTGCCGAACTCATACGGCGCAGTCAGATGGACAGAAACAGTCGCGCCGCAAGAAGCGGACACATCCCGCTTGATCGTGTCTCGCACACTTTCCATCGACTCAAATGCCGTCTGCGCAAATGACCCCAGATAAAGCTTGAACGACTTCGACTCGACAATATTCGGCGAATCAGCGGGCACAAAAAAAGTCGCCACTGCAATCTGCGGTTTGCCACGCGCATTCAGCCACGAAAGCTCGTAAGCGTTCCAGATGTCCGTGCCGAAGAACGGCAACTGCGCGCCAATTCCAATCGCTTCGCGTGCATTCTTCCGGGCAATCGGAAAGAGCAGCGAAGCGTCATATTGTTCGGTGTAAGTGGAAGCCTTGCCCAGCGGTGATTGTTCGGGTGTCATGATGCGTTCACGATGCCACTCAGCACGTGCCCCGTCGCCGTCACGACGCGGGCCGATTCGCAATGGCCAATTTGATCGTCGAAGAAAAAGTCCGGCTCGAACTCACGCAAAAATGCGCTCTTGTCCAGGCCGCCGAGGAACATCGCTTCGTCGATTTCAATGTTCCACGCCATCAATGTGCGGATCGCACGCTCATGCGCCGGCGCCGAGCGCGCCGTCACCAGTGCCGTACGAATATGCATCGGCGCGGCTTCGTCCGCGAGTTTCTGCAGCCGGTGCAGCGCTTCGAGCAGCGGCTTCAAAGGACCATCCGCAAGCGGTAGATCCTTGTTGTGAATCTCATGGCCAACAAATGCCCGCAGGCCATCCTGCTGAAACACGCGCTCGGCTTCGTCGGAAAACAGCACGGCGTCGCCGTCGAAAGCAATCCGGATCTCGTCGGGATACTTGCTCGCCATCTTTGCCGATTCGGGCAAGACGCGCGCGGCCGGAAATCCGGCCGCCAAAGCGTCGCGCACATCGTCCTGATTCGCGGACAAAAACAGCGACGCGTTCAACGGTTTCAGATAACCGAACGGCGCGCGTCCACGAGTGAACACGCCGCGCTCGATCGCCAGTCCATACTCCCTGCACGAATGAAACGCGCGTAGTCCGCTGATCGGATCGCTGCGCGACAGGATCACCACTTCGACACGATGACCGCCGGCATTCAATGCCAGCAGTTTGCGGATCAGCGGAAACGCCACGCCCGGTTTGGCAGGCACGGCCAGCCTCTCGCGCTGCAACGCTTCATACGCCCGCAGGTTGCCTGCCTCGTACACGCAGTTCTCTTCCTCGAAGTCGAACAGCGCGCGCGACGAGATTGCCACCACCAGTTTGTCGACGAGCGAAAGTGCCATCTGCGCGTTTCAGTCCAAAAAGATCAAGCGAGGAACAAGCGGTACACCGGGTTTTTCGTCTCTTCCCAGTACGGATAACCCAGCGTCGTCAGAAAGCGCTCGAACTCGCTGTTCTCGCTTTCCGGCACCTGGATGCCGACCAGAATCGAACTGTAGTCCGCGCCCTGGTTGCGATAGTGGAACAGGCTGATATTCCAGTTCGGCGCCATCGACGACAGAAACTTCATCAGCGCGCCCGGCCGTTCGGGAAACTCGAAGCGGAACAGACGTTCGTCATGGGCCAACGGCGAGCGGCCGCCGACCATATAACGGATGTGCTGCTTCGACAGTTCATCGAACGTCAGATCGACGGTGGCAAAACCGTGCGCTTCGAACGCGCCCGCAATCTGCGCGGATTCGCTGCGGTTCCTGATCTGCACGCCCACAAAGATATGCGCTGAATTCGCGTCCGCAATCCGGTAGTTGAATTCGGTGACGCTGCGCGTGCCCAGCAGTTCGCAGAAACGGCGAAAGCTGCCGCGCTCTTCGGGGATCGTCACCGCGAACACCGCCTCGCGGGCTTCACCGACTTCCGCACGCTCGGCAACGAAACGCATGCGGTCGAAATTCATGTTCGCGCCGGACGTGATCGCGATCAGCGTCTGGTCTTCCAGACCTTCGCGCTCGGCATACTGCTTGGCGCCGGCCACCGCCAGCGCGCCGGCGGGTTCGAGCACGCTGCGGGTGTCCTGAAACACGTCCTTGATCGCCGCGCACAACGCATCGGTATTCACGAGCAGTACGTCGTCGAGATATTCGCTGCACAGGCGGAAGGTTTCTTCGCCGACGAGCTTCACCGCAGTGCCGTCCGAGAACAGCCCGACCTCATTTAACGTCACCCGTTCGCCGGCTTTCAGCGACGCGGCCATCGCACACGAGTCGTCGGTCTGCACGCCAATCACCTTTATCTCCGGGCGCACCGATTTGACGTACGCCGCCACGCCCGCGGCGAGTCCACCGCCGCCGATCGGCACGAAGATCGCGTGGATCGGCCCTTGATGCTGGCTCAGGATCTCCATCGCGACCGTGCCCTGGCCGGCGATCACGTAGGGATCGTCGAACGGATGGACGAAGGTCAGGCCGCGCTCTTCCTGCAGCTTGACCGCATGCCCGTACGCATCGCTGTAGGACTCGCCGAACTGCACGACTTCGACGGTCGCGCCGCCATGTGCGCGCACGGCGTCGACCTTGACCTGCGGCGTGGTGACCGGCACGACGATGATTGCCTTCACGCCCATGCGCGCCGCCGAGAGCGCCACACCCTGCGCATGATTGCCCGCCGACGCGGTAATCACCCCGCGTTCGAGCGCATCCGCCGGAATATGCGCCATCTTGTTGTACGCGCCGCGCACCTTGAACGAGAACACCGGCTGGTTGTCCTCGCGCTTCAGATACACCGGATTGCGCAGCCGTGCCGACAGATTCGGCGCACGTTCGAGTTCGGTCTCGCGGGCCACGTCGTAGACGCGCGCGGTCAGGGTTTTCTTCAGGTAGTCGTGGGAAGCCATGCGGGTGGCGCGGTGCGCTTTGCGAGACGGGAAAGGGTCAATGATAGCGCCAACGGTGTCCGCTCTGGCCTTTTGGCGAATCGTCAACGAACCTTCCGCATATTCCCGAGGGCCGCCACCAAGGGCCCGCCCGACCGTTCGGTCGGAGAATTATCCGTATGCGCGTGTGGGCCCCGTTCAGCGCAAAAACGCTCAAACTCCAGCCACAGACCTGATTTCAGGCGTCAACGCGCGGCTGGATCATGGGGTAGAATTCCATTTTGGAATAAGGATCGGAAGATGCACTGGCAGCCGCGGATCGCCCATTTGATGCCCGTCCCGCGTGAGTCTTGTCCCGCGGCGGAGCGTCACGTCCGTCAGGCACGATCGTGTAGCTGTCTCTGAGCGCCGTGAAGCGACTGATGTGGGTAAGCCGTCGGTTGCGCTTCGCTCCCCTAGAAAATTTCCAGCATTGCGCGCCACGCGCACCGTCAGCCAGCGCCTCACCGATGAGCGCGCCGGGTTGACCCACCGAGTCGTCCAAACATGAACGCACCTCAAGTTTTCGATCCGCACGGGGCCGCCACTGCGGTGGCCGCCGATCCTGAAGCGCGTCTGCGCGAAATTCCCTATAACTACACGTCATTCTCCGACCGCGAAATTGTCATCCGTCTGTTAGGCGACGACGCCTGGACGGCTTTGGCCGAACTGCGCGCGGAACGCCGCACCGGCCGCTCGGCGCGGATGCTGTACGAAGTGCTCGGCGACATCTGGGTCGTGCGCCGCAATCCTTACCTGCAAGACGACCTGCTCGACAATCCGAAGCGCCGTGCGCTGCTGATCGAGGCGCTGCACCATCGTTTGACCGAGATCGAAAAGCGTCGCCGCGCCGATCTGGTCGAGCATGGCGATGAAGCGGGCGTCGATCGGGCCGCCCGCGTTGAAATGCTGGTCGCGGCCGCGCGCCGTGCCGTCGACGATTTCGAGAGCGAGTTCCAGAAGACCTTCGATTTGCGCCGTCGCGCGAACAAGGTGCTGGGCCGCGTCACGGAAAAAGACAACATCAAGTTCGACGGTTTGTCCCGCGTCTCGCACGTGACCGACGCGACCGACTGGCGCGTCGAGTACCCGTTCGTCGTCTTGACGCCGGATACGGAAGCCGAGATCGCCGGCATGATCAAGGCGTGTTTCGAGCTCGGTCTGACCGTCATCCCGCGCGGAGGCGGCACCGGCTACACCGGCGGCGCTGTTCCGCTTACGCCGTTCTCGGCGGTCATCAATACCGAGAAGCTCGAACAACTTGGTGCGGTCGAGATGACCGACCTGCCGGGTGTTGACCGCAAAGTGGCGACGATTTTCTCCGGTGCGGGCGTGGTCACACGCCGCGTGACCGAAGCGGCCGAGCAGGCCGGCTTCGTGTTTGCGGTCGATCCGACCTCGCTGGATGCATCCTGCGTAGGCGGCAACGTCGCGATGAACGCGGGCGGCAAGAAAGCGGTGTTGTGGGGCACGGCGCTCGACAACCTCGCCTGGTGGCGCATGGTCGACCCGGAAGGGAACTGGCTCGAAGTCACGCGTCTGGATCACAACCTCGGCAAGATTCACGACATCGAAGTCGCGCGTTTCGAGCTGAAGTGGTTCGACGGCAGCTACGCGCCGGGCGAAAAGCTGCTGCGCACGGAAGCGCTCGACATCAAGGGCCGCGTGTTCCGTAAGGAAGGTCTCGGCAAGGACGTGACCGACAAATTCCTCGCCGGTCTGCCGGGCGTGCAGAAGGAAGGCTGCGACGGGCTGATCACGTCCGCGCGCTGGGTGCTGCACAAGATGCCGGCGCATACGCGCACGGTCTGCCTCGAATTTTTCGGCCAGGCGCGCGAAGCGATTCCGAGCATCGTCGAGATCAAAGATTATCTGTTCGAAACGTCGCGGCAAGGCGGCGCGATTCTCGCCGGTCTCGAGCATCTGGATGAGCGCTATCTGCGCGCGGTCGGTTATGCGACCAAGTCCAAGCGCAACGCGTTTCCGAAGATGGTGCTGATCGGCGACATCGTCGGCGACGATGCGGACGCGGTCGCGCAAGCCACTTCTGAAGTGGTGCGCATGGCCAACGGCAAGAGCGGCGAAGGTTTCGTCGCGGTCAACGCGGAAGCGCGCAAGCGTTTCTGGCTCGACCGCAGCCGCACCGCCGCGATCGCGAAGCACACCAACGCCTTCAAGATCAACGAAGACGTGGTGATTCCGCTCGACCGCATGGGCGAGTACACCGACGGGATCGAGCGCATCAACATCGAACTGTCGGTCAAGAACAAGCTGCAACTGGTCGACGCGCTCGAAGCGTTCTTCAAGGCCGGCAAGCTGCCGCTCGGCAAGAGCGACGACGCCAATGAAATCCCGAGCGCCGAGTTGCTCGAAGATCGCGTGCAACAGGCGCTGGATCTGCTGAAGAAGGTGCGCACGCGCTGGGAATTCCTGCGCGACAGGCTCGATCTGTCGGTGCGCGAAGCGCAGCATTATCTGGTCGGCCTCGGCTATGAAGGTCTGGCGGAGAAGTTCGCCGATCGCGCGGACGCGCAGCCGGACGCCACCGTGTTCCACATCACGCAGGACCGTACGATCCGCGTGTCGTGGAAGCAGGAGATCCGGGCAGAGCTGCGGCAGATCTTCAACGGCGGCGAATTCAAGCCGATCCTCGACGAAGCGCAGGCGATCCACAAGAAGGTGCTGCGTGGCCGCGTGTTTGTCGCGCTGCACATGCACGCGGGCGACGGCAACGTCCATACGAATCTGCCGGTCAACTCCGACAACTACGAGATGCTGCAGGACGCCCACACGGCGGTCGCGCGCATCATGAAGCTGGCGCGTTCGCTCGACGGCGTGATTTCCGGCGAGCACGGCATCGGCATTACCAAGCTCGAATTCCTGACCGACGAGGAAATCGGCGAATTCCGCGCGTATAAGCAGCGCGTCGATCCGCATGGCCGCTTCAACGCGGGCAAGCTGCTCGAAGGCGCCGACCTGCGCAACGCCTACACGCCGAGCTTCGGCCTGATGGGCTACGAATCGCTGATCATGCAGCAGTCCGACATCGGCGCGATTTCGGAATCGATCAAGGATTGTTTGCGTTGCGGCAAGTGCAAGCCGGTGTGCGCGACCCACGTGCCGCGCGCCAACCTGCTGTACAGCCCGCGCAACAAGATTCTCGCCACCTCGCTGCTGGTCGAGGCGTTCCTGTACGAAGAGCAGACCCGCCGCGGCGTATCGATCAAGCACTGGGACGAGTTCAACGACGTCGCCGATCACTGCACCGTCTGTCACAAATGCGTGACGCCGTGCCCGGTGAAGATCGACTTCGGCGACGTGACGATGAACATGCGCAACCTGCTGCGCAAGATGGGCAAGAAGAAGTTCAATCCGGGCAACGCGGCCGGCATGTTCTTCCTGAACGCCACCAATCCGCAGACCATCAATCTCGCGCGCACCGCGATGATGGGCATCGGCTATAAAGCTCAGCGCCTCGGCAACGACGTGTTGAAGAAGTTCGCGAAGAAGCAGACGGCGCACCCGCCTGCCACCGTCGGCAAGCCGAAGGTCACGCAGCAGGTGATCCACTTCATGAACAAGAAGATGCCGGGCAACCTGCCGAAGAAAACCGCGCGCGCGTTGCTGGACATCGAGGACAACAAGATCGTCCCGATCATCCGCAATCCGAAGACGACCACCGCCGACACGGAAGCGGTCTTCTACTTCCCGGGCTGCGGTTCGGAGCGGCTGTTCTCGCAAGTCGGTCTGGCGACGCAAGCCATGCTGTGGGAGGCGGGCGTGCAAACCGTCTTGCCGCCGGGCTATCTGTGTTGCGGCTATCCGCAGCGCGGCTCGGGCCAGTTCGACAAGGCCGAGCAGATCGTCACGGATAACCGCGTGCTGTTCCATCGCGTGGCCAATACGCTGAACTATCTCGACATCAAGACGGTGGTGGTGTCGTGCGGCACGTGTTACGACCAGCTCGCCGGTTACGAATTCGAGAAGATCTTCCCGGGCTGCCGGATCATCGACATCCACGAGTTTCTGCTGGAGAAGGGCATCAAGCTCGAAGGCGTGAACGGCGTGCGCTACATGTACCACGACCCGTGCCACTCGCCGATCAAGACGATGGATCCGGTCAAGCTCGTCAATCAGCTGATGGGTTCGGAGAACGACGGCTACAAGATCGAGAAGAACGATCGCTGCTGCGGCGAATCCGGCACGCTCGCGGTGACGCGCCCTGACATTTCGACGCAAGTCCGTTTCCGCAAGGAAGAGGAAATGCGCAAGGGGGCGGCCAGGCTGCGCGGCATTCCTCTGGTGGCGGAGGCCGGCGCCAACGCGATCAACACGGCCAATGCATCGGCCGGCGCCGCGGGCGCGCCGAACGGTTCCGTGCTCAAGGCCGGCGACGGCCCGCAACCCAACGGCGCCACCGAAGTGAAAATTCTGACCAGCTGCCCGTCCTGCCTGCAGGGCTTGTCGCGCTACAACGAAGACGCGGGCACCGAGGCGGACTACATCGTCGTCGAAATGGCACGTCACGTGCTGGGCGAAGACTGGATGGCGGATTACGTCCAACGGGCGAACAATGGCGGAATCGAGCGCGTGCTGGTTTAATGGCACCACTGACGATTTTTGCCTGAGGACGACGATGGACTGCGTTTTTTGCCGTGACGATGGTGGTGATGTGCTGTGGCAGGACGACACCTTGCGCGTCGTCCTCGCCGATGAACACGATTACCCGGGCTTCTGCCGGGTAATCTGGAACAAGCATGTGGCCGAGTTTTCCGATCTTGCCGGAAGCGACCGCGATCGCGTGATGAAAGCCGTGTACGCGGTCGAACACGCAATGCGGCGCATCATGCAACCGGTCAAGGTCAACCTGGCGAGCCTGGGCAACCAGGTGCCGCACGTGCATTGGCATGTGATTCCGCGTTATTCGAACGACGCGCATTTTCCCCTGCCCATCTGGGCGCCGCGCCAGCGCACGGTGTCCGAGGCCATGCTGTCGTCGCGCCGTGCGCAAGCTACCCTGCTGCGCGAAGCGGTGAGACAGGAAATCGAACAGGCGCTCGGCTGAGCGCCGCTGAATCTGTCGCCTGGCGCCGGGTCTTCCCGCGGGGCGGAAAACCTGGGGCAGCCCGGCGTGTTCTTACGAGGTCAATATGAGTGGTCTGACTCCCGATACCCCGGTGCCGACCGGCGTGGTCGTGCATTCCAAATCGCGCGTGCTTGAATTGCAGTACGCAAACGGCGAATCGTATCGCCTGCCGTTCGAACTGCTGCGGGTGTATTCGCCGTCGGCGGAAGTGATGGGCCATGGGCCCGGCCAGGAAACCCTGCAAACCGGCAAGCGTGACGTCACGATCACGATGATCGAAGGCGTCGGCAACTACGCGTTGCAGCCGACGTTCTCCGACGGGCACGCCACCGGCATCTATTCCTGGGATCTGCTGCGCGACATGGCTGTTCGTCAGGATGAACTCTGGCGCGACTATCTCGCCAAACTGGCAGCGGCCGGTGTCGATCGCGATGCGCCGATGGCCGTAGCGGGCGCTGCGCACGGGCACTGTCACTGATACGATTCGCCCTGGTCGCCGCACTGATGCGGCGCAACATTTCAGAATACGCGAAAGGACGAGCGCGATGAGCAAAACCCACTTCGGCTTTCAATCGGTCGACGAGCAGGAAAAAGCGCAGAAGGTGGCGGGCGTGTTCCACTCGGTCGCTTCCAACTACGACTTGATGAACGACCTGATGTCGGGCGGATTGCACCGGGCGTGGAAGATGTTCACGATCGCCCAGGCGAACGTCCGGCCGGGCTTCAAGGTGCTCGATATCGCGGGGGGCACGGGCGATCTGTCGAAAGCATTCGCCAGACAGGCGGGCGAAACCGGCGAAGTCTGGCATACCGACATCAACGAATCGATGCTGCGGGTGGGCCGCGACCGCCTGCTGGACAAGGGCGTCATTACCCCGGCCTTGCTTTGCGACGCCGAGAAAATCCCCTTTCCGGACAATTACTTCGACGTGGTGACCGTGGCATTCGGCTTGCGCAACATGACGCACAAGGATGTCGCGCTGGCGGAAATGCGCCGCGTGCTGAAGCCGGCGGGCCGTCTGCTGGTGCTGGAGTTCTCGAAGGTGTGGGATCCGCTCAAAAAGGTCTACGACGTTTATTCTTTTAAGGTGTTGCCGTGGCTCGGCGACCGTTTTGCGAAAGACGCCGATAGCTACCGCTACCTGGCGGAATCGATCCGGATGCATCCGGACCAGGAAACTTTAAAAACAATGATGGAACAAGCGGGCCTGGACGGCGTCAAATATTACAATTTGTCAGCTGGCGTGGTAGCTTTACATATGGGGACCAAATACTAGGGTTCCTAACCCATCGATTTTTAAAGGAAAGTACGAAAATGTCCGATTCAGGTGTGTTATCTCCCCGTAAGGTTAAGCGGTCGTTGGTGAGAAGAATCGGACTGATCGCGATGGTCGGTCTGATCATGGCCGGCTCTCTCGCCTCGCTCGATGCGGAAGCTCGCCGCATGGGCGGTGGCCGTAGTCTTGGCCGTCAGTCGAACACCGTTCAACAGCAATCCGCGCCGTCGCAACCTTCCCAAAGCAATCAGGCGATGCAGCAGCGCGCCCAGCCGGCTCCGGCGCCCGCGCCGACGCCTGCCGCCGCGCCTAATCGCTCGCGCTGGCTTGGTCCGATCGCCGGTCTCGCGGCAGGTCTTGGTATCGCCGCGTTGTTGTCGCACTTCGGTCTGGGCGGCGCTTTTGCCGGCGCCATGGCCAATATCATCGTGATCGCGATCATTGCGATGATCGGCATCTGGTTGATTCGCCGTTTCATGGGCCGCAAGCGGGGTACCGCCCAACCGGCGTACGCGGGCAGCGCACCGTCGGTGAATGCGGGTAACACCGGCTATTCGCAGGAACCGCGCTACAGCGCTCCGCCCGCTGGCTCGTATCTCGAGCCGCAAGGCAACCCGCTGACCACGCCGACTATCAACGCTGCCCCCGTCGTGCCGGCCGGCTTTGATTCGGAAGCGTTCCTGCGCAACGCCAAGGTGTACTTCGTGCGCTTGCAAGCCGCCTGGGACGTCGGCAACACGGAAGACATCCGCGAATTCACCACGCCGGAAATGTTCGCCGAAGTGAAGGTCGATCTGACCTCGCGCGGCGTTGAATCCAATCAGACCGACGTGGTGCAGCTGAACGCGGAGTTGCTGGGCGTTGAAGAGCGCGCGACCGAATACTTCGCCAGCGTGCGCTTCTCCGGCTTGATCCGCGAATCGGCGGGTGCGGCGGCTGAGCCTTTCGTCGAGGTCTGGAACCTGACGAAGGCGAACCGGCCGGGTGAAGGCTGGCTGCTGGCCGGCATTCAGCAGGTAGCGCAGCACTGAAGCAGTAGCAGGGCGGGGACAGGGCAGTCCTGCCCGCCTTGATTCTGCGCACAGGATTGGCCGTTCGGCATAGCAGGCCGCGAAGCCAACGGACGTTACAATAGGAACCCGCGCGGGCACCTCGCCTGCGCGGGTTTTTTCTTGCCACTTTCAATGACCCTCGCCGCCAAGCCCTTCGCCGCTGCTGTCAATCATCTGCTCGCCCGCGAATCGTGGGCCCGCGAGCGTCTCGCCCCTTACGCGGGCAAGACCGCGAGCCTCTCTTGTCCGCCCGTCGTACTGATGCTGCTGGTGCAGCCGGACGGCCACCTGAGCGCGGTCGAGGCAACCGAGGCGCAACAGTTCGACGTGACCATCTCGGTGCCGTCCGAGGCCCTGCCGGCTTTCGTGCAAGGCGGCCAGGCCGCCGTCATGAAGCACGTGAAGATCGAAGGTGACGCCGAGTTCGCCACGGTGATCGCCAAGCTCGCCGAACATCTGCGCTGGGAGCCGGAAGAGGATCTGGCCAGGCTGATCGGCGACGGGCCGGCGTGGCGGGTCGCGTCGCTCGTGCGCACGGTCGGCGAACACGCGCGCCGTACTGGGCGCAATCTGCTCGACACCGCCGCCGAATATCTGCTCGACGAAAATCCGCAACTGGTGCGGCGCACCGCGCTGGAGGATTTCAACGTCGAGCTGGCCCGCGCCCGCGATGCCTTGGCGCGCGTGGAGAAGCGCATCGAGCGTCTTGAACAGAAGGTCGAAGCCCGCGGCGCCCATGTGCCGGGCGGCGCCGCCACGTTGCGCGGCACGCGCTAGTCACCGGGCACAACTATGCGTTTTCTGCGTTTCCTCAAGATTTTTTTCACGGTCATCCGCTTCGGTCTCGACGAGATGATGCTCGGCCGCATCAAGGACCGGCGCGTGCGTCTGCTGCTGCGTATCACCACGATCGGTCGCAAGTTCGACGCGCCGCCGGGCGTGCGCTTGCGGCTCGCGCTCGAAAGCCTCGGGCCGATCTTCGTCAAGTTCGGTCAGGTGCTGTCCACGCGGCGCGATCTGCTACCGGTCGACATTGCCAATGAACTGGCCAAGCTGCAGGATCAGGTGCCGCCGTTCGACTCGGCGGTGGCGATCGGGTTGGTCGAGAAGTCGCTCGGTGCACCGGTCGACGTGCTGTTCGACGATTTCGAGCGGGTGCCGGTCGCCAGCGCGTCGATCGCGCAGGTTCACTTCGCGAAGGTGAAAGCCGGGCAGCACGCGGGCAAGTCCGTCGCCGTGAAGGTGCTGCGGCCGAACATGCTGCCGGTGATCGATTCCGACCTCGCCTTGCTGCGCGACATCGCCGTCTGGGCCGAGCGGCTGTGGGCCGACGGCAAGCGCCTGAAGCCGCGCGAGGTGGTCGCCGAATTCGACAAGTATCTGCACGACGAACTCGATCTGATGCGCGAAGCGGCGAACGGCAGCCAGTTGCGCCGCAACTTCGCTGGGCTCGATCTGCTGCTGGTGCCGGAAATGTACTGGGAATTCTGCACGCCCACGGTGCTGGTGATGGAGCGCATGGTCGGCGTGCCGATCAGCCAGGTGGAGACGCTGCGCGCAGCGGGGGTCGACATTCCGAAGCTGGCGCGTGAAGGCGTTGAGATTTTCTTCACCCAGGTGTTCCGCGATGGTTTTTTCCACGCCGACATGCACCCGGGCAACATCCAGGTGAGCCTCGATCCGGCGC
>NZ_JAXDPY010000194.1:0-5026 GCF_034668105.1 Paraburkholderia sp.
GATCAACTCGTAGCCATACAGGATCGCTTCAAGAAAGACGACGCATAACAAGCGCCGTCTTGCAGGTCTTCGGGCCCGGAGGGGTCAGCGCGCTGCTCAAGCCGCTTCGTGAATGTGCTCCACAAGATAGTCGATCAGTGCCCTTACCTTGGGCGGCAAAAAGCGATTCGACGGATATAACAGCCACACCGCCCCCACGTAAGCGCGCGCTTCGAGATTCCAGTCGGGCAGCACCTGCACAAGATCGCCGCTCAGCAATGCATCGGTAGCGGCAAATTCGGGCAAGCTCGCAATGCCAAAATTCAGCAGTGCCGCTTCGAGCCGCGCGCCGACATGATTGGCAATGTAACGCCCTTTCACGTCGACGCTTTGGGTCTCCGTGACGCGGCGAAAGCGCCAGCGGTTGTCATCGGCGGTTTCGCCCAGATAAATGCAATCGTGCTTGAGGAGATCGCGCGGTTGCACGGGCATCCCGCGCTCGCGTAGGTAAGCCTGCGACGCGACCAGCAGCCAGCGCACCGCGCCCAGCCTGCGTCCCGCGAGTCCCTGCGGAGGATGCTCGGTAAGACGGATCACCAGATCGACATCGTCGGCAAGCGGGTCGACGTCGTGATCGGTGAACAGCAGTTGCAGGTCGACTTCGTCATACGCGCGCAGGAAGCCGGGAATCAGCGGATGAATCACCGTCTTCGCAAACGCGGTCGGCGCGCTCACGCTGACCTTGCCTTGCGGTCTATCGGCCAGCTGCCCGGCGGCATCCACCGCGCCCGACGCGGCGCTCACCATGTCGCGGCAGAAACGCACGACCTGGGCGCCCGATTCCGTGACCCGCACCGTGCGCGTCGACCGTTCGAGCAGGCGTGTCGCCAAAGCGTCCTCGAGCCGCTTGATCTGACGGCTGACGGTAGACGGCGTACTGCCGAGCTGACGCGCGGCCACCGAAAAATTGCCTGCATCGACGACGCGCGCGAAAACCGCCATGTCCGGCAGCAACGCGAAAAGGTCGGTTGGGTTCATCGTGTGAAGCTCGCTGAGGGAGCATCTATTGATGCGTTTGAGACATAAAAGCTGTGCATGGCGACCCGATTATCTCCTTGCACGCAAAGTTCCACAATATGGGCGCAATACCCGCTCATCCGCTTGAGGTCCGCCCCGCCATGTCGAAACAACAACGCCTGCTTCTGCTTTCCGATCTGATGCTGCTCGCCGTCGCCGTGGTGTGGGGCACCAGTTACGGCGTCGTCAAAAGCGCTCTAGTGTTCTATCCGGTGCTGGGTTTGCTGACAATCCGTTTTGGCATCACCTTTGTTATCCTGTCGCCCGCGTTGCGCCATTTGCGCGCCGCCGATGCCCGCACGCTGCGCGGCGTGCTCATCGCGGGCGCGCTGCTGCTCGGCATCTTTCTCTGCGAGACCTTCGGCATTCTGCTGACGCGCGCGGCCAATGCGGCGTTTCTGATCAGCCTGTGCGTGGTGCTGACGCCGCTCGTCGAATGGTGGCTGCTCAAACGCAGGCCGAGCCGCATCGAATGGATGGCGGTCGCCCTTTCGCTGTTCGGCGCCTGGCTGCTGGCGGGGGATGGCGCGCTGAGTTTCAGTTCCGGCGACGCGTTGATTCTGCTCGCCGCGCTGCTGCGTGCATTGAATGTATGTGTGACTAAACGGGTGATGCGCGACTCCGCGTTGCCGCCGTTGGCGGTGACCGCGGTTCAGTCGGGCGTGGTGGCATTCGGCAGCGCCGCGGTTGCGTTGCTGGTTGCGCCGCAACAGTGGCAGCCGCTGCCGTCGTTCGCCGGGCACGCCGGGTTCTGGGGCTATATCGGCTATCTGGTGATTGCGTGCACGCTATTCGCGTTCTTCGCGCAGAACTTCGCGATCAAGCGCAGCAGCCCGACGCGCGTGTCGCTGCTGATGGGCAGCGAGCCGGCCTTCGGCGCACTGTTCGCCTGCATCTGGTTAGGTGAACGGATCTCAACGGTAGCGTGGATCGGCGGTGCATTGATCGTGGTGGCTTCGATTCTCGCGACGGTGCGATGGACGGCGTTGCACGTGGGCCGCATCGATCAACTGCTCGGCGCGAGCGCCTCTTCTCGTTCCAGCGAACGCGTGCGCTTGAGTTCCGGAAAAAACCGCATCCACAACAACGCGATGGCGATCGTCGCGACGCCGCCCAGCAGCACGGCCGGCTGCGCGCCCCACCATCCCGCCGTCACGCCGGACTCGAACTCGCCCAATTGATTCGACGTCCCGATGAATAGCGAATTGACCGCGCTGACCCGACCCAGCATTTCGTCGGGCGTACGCAGTTGCACGAGCGACAGGCGCACCACGACGCTGATGGTGTCCGACGCGCCCAGCACCATGAGCGCAAAGAGCGACACGAAGAATTGATGCGACAGACCGAACACGATCGTGGCGGCGCCGAACGCGATCACGCCACCGAACATCGCAGCGCCTGGGCGATTACGCAGCGGGAAATGGGCCAGCCAGATGGTGCCCGCGAGCGCGCCGATGGCGGTGCCCGAGCGCAGCAGGCCGAGACCGAGCGGGCCAGTGTGCAGGATGTCGCGTGCAAAAACCGGTAGCAGCGCGGTCGCGCCGCCGAACAGCACGGCGAACAGATCGAGCGAAAGCGCGCCGAGTATCACAGGCTCCTTGCGGATAAAAGCGATGCCGGAGAACACCGACTCGAGCGTGACCGGCGCGCGGCTCGCCACCTTGGCCTGCAATGGAATGGCCCACACGGTAGCGGCCGCGGCCGCGAACGACAACGTGCAGGCGAGATAGGCCGCGCCCGGACCGATGCCATAGAGCAGTCCGCCCAAGGCCGGACCGGCGATCTGGGCGGACTGATTCGCGGAGGTCGCCCATGCCGTGGCTTTAGGCAATTGTCCGCGCGGCACGAC
The DNA here is from genome assembly GCF_034668105.1 of Paraburkholderia sp. Classification (GTDB taxonomy): domain Bacteria; phylum Pseudomonadota; class Gammaproteobacteria; order Burkholderiales; family Burkholderiaceae; genus Paraburkholderia. The sequence goes on from NZ_JAXDPY010000194.1 coordinate 2,906, forward strand.
GGCCGGCAATAACGAGGCAACCGCCGGTGATTCGAAAGCGCGGGCCGCGCCCACGCATGCGGCCAGCACATAGATGACCGGCGCACTGATCCAGCCACCGAAGGTGCCGAAGGCGAATAGCAATGCAGCGGCGCTTTCGAGGCTTTGGCAAATGGCCGCGATCCGGCGACGGTCGTAGCGATCGGCGACGTGACCGACCACGAGCGTCAACAGGAACATCGGCAGGAATTGCGCGAGGCCGACGAGGCCCAACGCGAAGGCGCTGTGCGTGAGCGCGTAGATGTGCCAGCCCATTGCCACGGCGAGCATCTGGAAAGACAGCGACGAGAGGATGCGGGTACACCAGAAGCGTTGGAAGGCGGGGTGTTTGGGCAAACTGAAGTCAGGACCGCCGGTGGGATCGGCTGGAGGCTGGGGCATTGGCTTCTTGCTCTCTACTAGACTGGCTTGGGCGGCTGGTAGTTTAGAGCAAGTTTATTTATTTGGTTTTTATACTTACGCAGGGCTTTCTTTTTGTAAGGCTGTGGTGGTGGGCAATGCCGCGACCGTTGACGAAGCGTTGAAGCTCATGAACGAGATTCAACCGGTGGACGCACTAGCTATCGGCCGAAACGCTATCGGGCCATGACCGGTGCGGCGTCTTCTCCCACAGGCGCATCCACCGACGCGACATCCGCCGCAAAATGGGACAGCTTCATCATGCGCGGCTGCAGCAGCAGCGCGACGAGCCCGCTCCAGCCGGTCTGATGCGAAGCGCCCACGCCGCGTCCGTTGTCGCCGTGAAAGTACTCATGGAACAGCACCAGATCCTGCGACTCCGAATCTGCTTGCAGCATCGGATAGGCCGCCATCACCGGCCGCACGCCTTGGGCATCTTTGAGAAAGAGCGTGGTGACGCGCCGTGCGAGGTCGTCGGCAATCTCGCTCAGCGAAAAACGCTTGCCCGATCCCGTCGGATACTCGACGCGAAACTCATCGCCGTAGTAGCGATGGAACTCATATAGCGATTCGATCAGCAGGTAGTTGACCGGTATCCAGACCGGTCCGCGCCAATTCGAATTGCCGCCGAATACGCGCGAATCCGATTCGGCCGGCTGGTATTGAATGCAGACGTTCACGCCGTCATGGTCGAAGACATAGGGTGTATCGCGATGCGCACGGGACAGCGCCCGCACGCCGTGCCCGGAGAGAAACTCGGCTTCGTCGAGTGCGCGGCGCAGCAGCGCGGTCATCCGCTGTCCGCGCAACAGCGACAGCAGCGTGGTGTTACCCGTGCCGGGTTCGGTCCAGCGCGACACCAGCCTGGCGAGATTCGGCCGATGATCGAGAAACCACGCCAGCCGTTCGCGCAATCCCGGCAGATGGCCGTACACGCGATCCTCGAGCACATGTACGGCAAACAGCGGAATCAGCCCGACGATCGAACGAATGCGCATCGGCACACGGGTACCGTCCGGAAGGTGGAGTACGTCGTAGAAGAATTCGTCTTGTCCGTCCCATAACCCAGTTCTGCACCCTTCGCTGCAACTGACCGCTTCCGCGATATACAGAAAGTGCTCGAAGAACTTCACCGCGATTTCGACGTACGCGCTGTTCGTCATCGCCAGTTCGAGGCCGATCTGCATCAGGTCTAGCGCGTACGAGGCCATCCATGCCGTGCCGTCGGCCTGATCGATGCGGCCGCCGGTGGGCAGCGGCGAAGACCGGTCGAAGATGCCCACGTTGTCGAGCCCGAGAAAGCCGCCCTGAAAGATGTTGTGGTCCTCGGCGTCCTTGCGGTTGACCCACCATGAGAAGTTGAGCAGCAGCTTGTGGAACATGACTTCGAGAAATTCGTGGTCGCCAACACCCGTCACCTCACGGTCGAGTTCGTACACACGCCATGTGGCCCATGCATGAACCGGAGGATTCGCATCGCCGAACGCCCACTCGTAGGCGGGCAATTGCCCGTTCGGATGCATATAGCGTTCCTTCACGAGCAGCAGCAATTGCTGCTTCGCGAAGTCGGGATCGATCACGGCAAACGCGACCGCATGAAATGCAAGATCCCACGACGCGTACCATGGGTATTCCCACTTGTCGGGCATCGACACAATGTCGCCATTGCACATGTGCCGCCAG
>NZ_JAXDPY010000195.1:0-9185 GCF_034668105.1 Paraburkholderia sp.
ATCCCCAATCACGCGGACTACGGGGATACACCTCGCGGTATAGGTGCCGCTTGCGCGGCCGCGAATGGATTTGATGCAATCTGTTTTCTTGACGCCGACAACTGGTATGAGCCAAACCACGTCGAAACGATGCGCATGATCGTCGAGGAAACGAGTGCGCAAGTGGTCACGGCAGCCCGAAATATTTTCACTGCCGACGGCCGTGTGCTTGGTATCTGTAAAGAGTCGAACGGCGTCGATTTCAACGACACCAATTGTTATTTCCTGACGCGCGCTGCCTTTCCCGCATGCGCGGCGTGGCTCTTCAAAGACGCGCGCGAAAGCATCGTCGGCGACAGGCTATTCTGGAACGCCGTGCAAACCGGAGGCTACACACGCATGCATTCAACCGTGCCAACCGTGAACTACGTGAGCACACTCGCGTTTCACTATGAGATGTTCGGAGAAATTCCACCCGACGACTCAAAGATGATCCTGAAACTGACCGGCCAGCAGCATTTCCAGATGATCAGTTACGCGCAATTCAAAGCGATGGGCGGAGTGCCTGGTTGCTAACGGCGGTGGTGTCGCCGCCTACGCGCTCCTTCCCCGAAGCGCCCAATTGAAAACCCGCCGCGTTTCAGCAACCGGCTGCGTCAACCGCTCGAACAACTGCGCAACGGCGCCGTCTAGCTGAGCGAGCGCCGATACCTTCGACGGATCAACTTCAACAGCAGCGTCAACAGCAGCAGATACCGACACACGCTCATCCAACTTGTCACGAGCAGAACGTGCCACCTCACCGTGATACCGCGCGATCAACAAATCGAGCCGCGCCACAATCGACTCCACATGGGCAGCACTCACCTGCGCCCCCTTCAGCGGCACGTCGCCCGACGACAATCGACACCGCGAAGGATCACTCAACACCCGCGCCCAATGCAAACAGCAAAGTAGCGACCCGGTAGCCAGTTCGACATTGGGATTCCACACCACAACACGCTGCGTCTGCAGCGGCTTCAATGCGAGCGTGACGAACCAGGCAGACCGTCGCGCATCGCGTACGAACAGCCGGGAGCACGCAGCGGCGCAACCTGAAGCCGACCACCGAGCGATTCCACCGAGTCAATGCGTCAGGTCAGCCCGCTTCAACTGGCATCGTGAAAAATCACTCCCAGCGTATGCCGATGGCCCGACCGCAAGCGGCTCACGCCATGTCGCAGATTCACCCGGTACACACCGCGCGTGCCTTGCACCGGCCGGTGATGAACCGCAAACACGACCGCGTCGCCCTTGCGCAGCGGCACGACTTCCGTGCGCGACTGCATCCGCGGACGCTGTTCCGTCATCACGAACTCGCCACCCGTGAAATCCTCACCCGGCTCGGACAGCAGAATCGCGACCTGAAGCGGGAACACGTGCTCGCCGTACAGATCCTGATGCAGGCAGTTGTAGTCGTCCGTGGTGTATTGAAGCATCAGCGGAGTCGGGCGCAGTTGGCCGGCGGCGTGGCAGCGCTCGATAAACTCGCCGTGCGCGGCGGGATAACGCACATCGATATTCATCACTTCATTCCACCGATTCGCGACCGGCGCAAGCCGCGGATAGAGCTCAGTGCGCAATTCCGCGATCAGCGGTGGCAGCGGATACGCAAAGTATTGGTATTCACCGCGACCGAAACCATGCCGTGCCATCACAACGCGGCTGCGGTATAGCGCTTCGTGCGGATAGAGCGCAGTCAGCGCGGCACATTCCTGCGCACTGAGCAGATTGCGCAGCATCGCGCAGCCATAGCGGTTCAGCTCTTCTTCGACATCGAACCAGTCGATCGCATCGACCCTCCGCGCAAGCGGGCCGGCTGCCGCACCCGGCGCCGCCGGGCGTCGCGGCTCCGGCTCATCCTTCGGCGCTAATCCCAGCCCCAACTCCAGCGACTGCGCGCGCGGACCCTTCGCAACCGTATTCATGAGCATCCTCCAAAAGGCAATCAACCAGCGATGACTCAGTGTAAACACGCGCCTTTGGCCACGCACTCCGACTCTTGCTCACCAATTCTCCGCCCGTCCACGCACGCCAACCCATCGCGCGGGCATTCCAGCCGTCTTAAGCAAAAGCAAAGGCACGCTTCGAAAATGCAAACTTCGCGAAACCCGCTGCCGGGTTCATAGTAGGACCCTATTTAGCTCAATACACGTACACGGAGACCTTGCCCATGTCTGCCTCCCCGCAGAAACTCGACGACTGGCTCGACAAGGAGGCGGTGACCGAAGACGACATCACCGCGTTTCCGCTGACGGCGATGGCCGCCACGCTCGACCGGGAAGAAAGCAACGAGTCGGTCCCGCCGCTGTGGCATTGGCTGTACTTTCTGCCGATTGCGCCGATGTCCGACATAGGACCCGACGGTCATCCCGAGCGCGGCGGTTTTCTGCCGCCGGTGCCGTTGCCGCGTCGGATGTGGGCCGGCGGCCGCCTCACGTTTCATGCGCCGCTCAAGGTCGGCGAGCATGCGAAACGCACATCGACCGTCGCCAATATCGAGGATAAAACCGGCCGCTCCGGCCGTCTCGTGTTCGTGACGGTGCAGCATACGATCGAAGCCGGTGGCGAACTGAAGCTTGAAGAAGAGCACGACATCGTCTATCGCGACGCGCCGCAAGAGGGCGCGCGGCCGCCGCAAGCGGCGCTCGCGCCCGAAGGCGAAACGTGGCGGCGCACCATCGACGCCGACGCCGTCATGCTGTTCCGCTACTCTGCGCTGACGTTCAACGGCCACCGCATCCATTACGACTACCCGTACGTGACCGAAGTGGAAGGCTATCCCGGCCTGATCGTTCATGGTCCGCTGATCGCCACCCTTCTGGTCGATCTGCTGCGCCGCGAACAGCCCAAGGCGACGCTGCAAAGCTTCGCGTTCAAGGCGCTGCGTCCCACCTTCGCGGGGCAGCCGTTCACGGTATGCGGCAAACCCGCCGACGACGGCAAGACCATCGACCTATGGGCCAAAGACCACGAAGGCTATCTGACCATGCGCGCCACAGCGGCACTCGCCTGAACACCAGGAAACACCACGAGATTCGACTATGCAAACCACCCATCAGGATTCGTTTCAGGACATTCGCGAAGCAGTGCGCGATTTATGTCAGCAATTCTCCGGCGAGTATTTCCGCAAGATCGACGAAGCCCGCGGCTACCCCGAAGCATTTGTCGATGCATTGACCAAAGCCGGCTGGCTCGCCGCGCTGATTCCGCAAGACTTTGGCGGCTCGGGGCTGGGGCTCACGGAAGCGTCGGTGATCATGGAAGAGATCAATCGCGCCGGCGGCAACTCGGGCGCATGCCACGGCCAGATGTACAACATGGGCACGCTGCTGCGCCACGGTTCGGACGAGCAGAAGCTCAGGTATCTGCCGCAGATCGCGAGCGGCGAGCTGCGCCTGCAATCGATGGGCGTAACCGAGCCGACCACCGGTACGGATACCACCAGGATCAAGACCACTGCCGAACGGCGCGGCGACCGCTACGTGATCAACGGCCAGAAAGTGTGGATCTCGCGCGTCCAGCATTCTGACCTGATGATCCTGCTGGCACGCACCACACCGCTCTCGGAGGTGAAGAAAAAATCGGAGGGCATGTCGATCTTTATCGTCGACTTGCGCGACGCGATCGGCCACGGCATGACCGTGCAGCCGATCCTGAACATGGTCAATCACGAGACCAACGAACTGTTTTTCGACAACCTCGAAATTCCCGCGGAGAATCTGATCGGCGAGGAAGGGCAGGGCTTCAAATATATCCTCGACGGTTTGAACGCAGAGCGCACGCTGATCGCCGCGGAATGTATCGGCGACGGTTACTGGTTTGTCGACAAGGTCACCGAGTATGCAAAAGAACGTATCGTGTTCGGCCGGCCCATCGGACAGAACCAGGGTGTGCAGTTCCCGATCGCGCGCTCGTTCATCAACGTCGAAGCGGCCAGCCTGATGCGCTTCGAGGCAGCGCGGCGTTTCGATGCGCACGAACCGTGCGGTGCGCAAGCCAACATGGCAAAGCTGCTCGCCGCCGACGCTTCGTGGGAAGCGGCGAACGCATGTTTGCAGTTCCACGGTGGCTTCGGCTTTGCCTGCGAATACGACGTCGAACGCAAATTCCGTGAGACGCGTCTTTACCAGGTTGCGCCGATTTCCACCAATCTGATTTTGTCGTACGTGGCTGAGCATATTCTCGGCTTGCCGCGTTCGTTCTGATTTCCGGGCCGGATCAAACATGAGACCACTCGACGGTATCAAGGTCATCACACTCGAACACGCCATCGCCGCGCCGTTCTGCACGCGCCAACTCGCCGATCTCGGCGCGCGTGTGATCAAGATCGAGCGTCCCCACGTCGGCGATTTTGCGCGGGGCTACGATGAACGCGTGCATGGGTTGTCGTCGCACTTCGTCTGGACCAATCGCTCGAAAGAAAGCCTCTCGCTCGATCTGAAGCAGCCTGCTGCAACGGAGATTCTCGAAGCATTGGTCGCCGATGCCGACGTACTGGTGCAGAATCTCGCGCCCGGTGCGGCGGATCGGCTCGGGCTCGGCTATGACACGTTGAGCAAGAAGTATCCGAAGCTGATCGTCTGCGATATTTCCGGCTATGGCGCCGATGGCCCGTACCGCGACAAGAAAGCCTACGATCTGTTGATCCAGAGCGAAGCCGGTTTTCTTTCGGTTACGGGTTCGCCAGGCGCGCCGGCCAAGGCGGGTTGCTCGATCGCGGATATCGCAGCCGGCATGTACGCGTATTCGAACATTCTCAGCGCGCTGTTGTTGCGTGGCCGGACGGGGCGCGGTTGCCGCATCGACGTGTCGATGCTGGAAAGCATGGTCGAATGGATGAGCTATCCGCTGTACTACGCGATCGACGGCCAACCACCGCCCGCGCTCTCCGGCGCGGCGCACGCTACGATCTATCCGTACGGGCCATTTCCTGCCGGCGATGGCAAGACGGTGATGCTCGGTCTGCAAAACGAGCGCGAATGGAAGCTCTTCTGCGAGCAGGTGCTGGTGCAACCCGAACTCGCCACCGACGAGCGCTTTGCATCGAATTCGAAACGCACCTCGGCGCGTGACGCGTTGCGTCAGGTGATCGTTGCGGCGTTTGCCGAATTGACGGCAGCGCAAGTGATCGAGCGGCTCGATCGTGCAGGGATCGCCAACGCGCAGATGAATACGTTGAGCGATGTGTGGGCGCATCCGCAGCTGAAGGCGCGCGATCGCTGGCACGACATCGGTACGCCGGTGGGTACGGTGCCCGCCTTATTGCCGCCAGGCTTGCCGGATGACTTCGATCCGCGCATGGACCCCGTGCCCGCACTCGGCGAACAGTCCGACGCGATCTTGCGTGAACTCGGTTACGACAGCGCACGGATCGACGCGCTGCGCGAAGCCGGCACGATCTGAACGGCCTTCTTTGCGTTCTTTACCTTCGCGGTGGGCGCGAGTATTGCCACCCCGGCGGTTGGAACACAACCTGAAACGCGACTCAAAAGCTAACTTCGAGTGACCTAGCCATGACCGATCATCCCAGTCTCACGCTTGCCACCTTCGCCGCTCAACTCGACTTCGACAGCATCCCGCAGGCGGTGGTCGAGCGCACGGTCAATCTGTATGTCGACTGGCTCGGTTCGGCACTGGCCGGCAAAGGCGCGCGCCCGGTCGAAACCATTACGCGGTTTGCGCGCCAGGCCGGCGGTGGCGCCGTCAACAGTGGTCCAAGTGAAGTCCTGATCGATCGCGGCCGTACCACGCCGTATTTCGCGGCGATGATCAACGGCGCCGCCTCGCATTTTGCAGAACAGGACGACGTGCACAACGGCTCGGTGTTTCATCCGGCAACCGTGGTGTTTCCGGTGGCACTCGCATTGGCGCAGGCCAAGCGTGCGTCCGGGCGCGACTTCATCGCCGCGGCGGTAGCGGGGTATGAAGTCGGCATTCGCATCGGCGAATTTCTCGGGCGCTCGCACTACAAGGTGTTTCATACCACCGGCACAGCCGGGACGGTAGCGGCTGCCGCTACGGCCGGGCGCATGCTCGGTTTGTCGCCGATGCAAATGCTCGACGCGTTCGGCTCGGCGGGCACGCAGGCAAGCGGCTTATGGGAGTTCTTGCGCGACGCCGCCGACTCCAAGCAACTGCACACGGCGATGGCGGCGGCCAACGGTTTGATGGCCGCGCAACTTGCCGCCGATGGTTTCAAGGGCGCGACGCATATTCTCGAAGGTGCGCAAGGCATGGCCGCGGGCATGTCGAGCGACGCCGATCCGGCGCGCCTCGTCGACAGGCTCGGCACGCGCTGGGCGACTGCCGAGACATCGTTCAAATTCCACGCTGCTTGCCGCCATACGCATCCGGCCGCCGATGCGTTGCTTGCGGTGGTCCATGAACATAAGCTCGCGCCGCGCGATATCGCCAAGGTGGTCGCGCACGTTCACCAGGGCGCAATCGACGTGCTCGGCGCGGTCGTCACGCCGCGCACCGTCCACCAGGCGAAGTTCAACATGGGCACGGTGCTTGGGCTCGTCGCCTATCACGGCTATGCGGGCGTGACCGAGTTCGAACAGGGTTTCGACGCCGACTCGATCGCGGCCTTCCGCGACAACGTCGAAATGGCGTTCGACGCCGAAGTCGATGCCGCTTATCCCGCGCGCTGGATCGGCAAAGTGACGGTGACGACCACCGACGGCCGCACGTTCAAGGGCCGCGTCGACGAACCGAAGGGGGACCCCGGCAATACCTTGTCGAGGGATGAAATCGCGACCAAGCTGCATCGATTGGCGGCATTTTCCGGGGCGGCGACCGAAGGCGAGGCAGCGGCGTTGCTCAGCAACGCGTGGGAGATCGCCGGACAGCCCTGCGTTGAATCGGTGTTCGGTGCCGAGACCAACTCGACGGTGGCAGCATGAGCGCGCGCTTGCCGCGTTCGTATCTGTTCGTTCCGGGCAACCGGCCGGAGCGCTTCGAGAAAGCCCACGCAGCGGGCGCGGATGCGGTGATACTCGATCTCGAAGACGCCGTGCAGCCCGATGAAAAACCAGCCGCACGTGCGGCGGTGCAGGCCGCTGTTTCGGGCGGTGCAGCCGGTGGTGCTTCTAATGGCGCGTCCGGGTCCGCGTGGGTGCGGGTCAATGGCTCGGACACGTCATGGTTCAACGATGACATCGCCGCGCTAGTCGAGCATCGGGGTGTTGCCGGTATCGTGCTGCCCAAGGCGGAGACGCGCGGGCAGATCGAGGGCATCCTGGCGCATGCGCATCCCCGCTTGAGCGTCTTGCCGATTGTCGAGACTGCGCGCGGTTTTGCGAATCTCGCCGAACTGTGCGCTGCGCCACGCGTGGAGCGCATCGCGTTCGGCACGCTCGATTTTCAGATCGACCTCGGTATCGATGGCGATCGCGAGGAGCTGGATCTGTTTCGCTCGCAGATCGTGTTGTCGTCGCGACTGGCGGGCATTGGCGCGCCGGTGGATGGCGTGTCCACCACCCTCACCGACATGGAGCAGATCGAAGCCGACGCGCGACGCGGGCGCCGCTTTGGCTTCGGCGGGAAACTGTGCATTCATCCGAAGCAGATCGAGGCGGTGCATCGCGCTTATGCATGGAGCGACGCGGAGCAGGCGTGGGCGATACGTGTGCTGGCCGTAGTGGAGACGAGCAACGGCGCGGCGGTGGCTGTCGATGGAAAAATGGTGGATATGCCGGTGATTCTGAAGGCTCGGAGGATTCTGGCGGGCGCATAGCACACGCCGGTTCGTGCAGGCCGCATGGAGCGACGAAGCGTAAGCGATCGCATGACTGCAAGGTAAGCATGATGGGCGGGGAATCCGGTTTTCGCCGGGCGCAGGCTTCGCGCCCGGTTAAGATGGAGCATCGCATTGCAAGCGTTCATGGGCGCTTGCGCCTCCTCTTCGGCCATCATCATGCATTTCGATTTCGTGGATTTGCGTTTGCTTCTTCATATCGCCGACACGCAGAACCTGGCGCGCGCGGCGGAGCGCTCGCATCTGTCGGCGCCGGCGGCAAGCAATCGGGTCAAGAATCTCGAGGAGCAGTTGGGTTTCAAGCTGCTTTATCGAACCAGCCAGGGTGTGACGCTCACGCCCGCCGGGGAAGCCTTCGTGCATCATGCGCGGCTCGTGCTCGAGCGGGTCGAGCATCTGGCCGGCGACATGCAGGAGTACGGCGAAGGCATTAAAGGCCACGTGCGCATCTGGGCCAATACCACCGCGATCAGCGAGTTTCTGCCGGCCGTGCTGAGTCATTTTCTGCGCGATCATCCGGACGTCAATATCGATCTGCGCGAAGTGCTGAGCGGCGAAATCGTGAAGGGCGTGGCGGATAGCGCGACGGATATCGGGATCGTCGCGGGCAACGTTCACGCGGAACATCTGGAAATGCTGCCGTATCGCGACGACCGCCTGGTGCTGGTGACGTCGCGCGATCACGCGCTGGCGAAGCTATCGTCGGTCGATTTCGCGCAATTGCTCGACGCCAATTTCGTGGGTCTGCCCACGTCGAGCGCGATCCACGCGTTCATCACCAGCGCTGCCGATGCCCTCGGCGCGCGCCTGAAGCTGCGCATCCAGGTGGGCAACTTCGAGGCGGCCTGCCGGATGATCGAAGCGGGCGTGGGCATCGGCATCGTGCCTGAATCGGTTGCGGTGCGGCACAAAAAGACGATGCAGATCGCGATCGTCGGCCTTGACGACGCGTGGGCCGAGCGCAAGCTGAAGATCTGCGTGCGCAGCGTGAAGGATTTGCCGCCGTTCGCGCGCGTGCTGGTGGACAGATTGGTCGCCGGCGTCTGAGTAGCGTGACGCGGCCGAATCGGGTCGGGCGTCGGGCGTTGGCCGTCGGCGGAATGCTACCCACGCCAAAGTCAATAATTTCCAATAAGAAACGATCGGGCGAACTATGCCGCCTCGCCGGCGCCTCAGCAGCGACGGCCCGCAGCACGCCCCGAGACCAGCCATTTCCCCGGCCATCGAGCTCACAAGCCCTTCCACCCTGCTCCGCCGCCCAGTTCCGGGCAAATACCCTTGCCGCCAGAAAATCCCGCGTGTATAGTTTCCGAACTTACTCTTGTTTCGCATCGGAAATTAAAGGGATTCTCATGGACGCTTCCACCATCCTCGCCGACCTCGGCATCGCCCACGCGGCACAAGC
>NZ_JAXDPY010000196.1:0-6491 GCF_034668105.1 Paraburkholderia sp.
AAATCGCCCGAACCCGAACGCCACCGCTGCCGAACCCTGAATCTCAAGCTCATCAGACGACCTCCATGCTTCGCCACCTCTCGATACGCGACTTCGTCATCGTCGCCGCGCTCGATCTCGAATTCGACAGCGGCTTTACCGTTTTCTCGGGCGAAACAGGCGCCGGCAAGTCGATCCTGATCGACGCGCTGGCCCTCGCGCTCGGCGCCCGCGCCGACGCGAGCGTGGTGCGCACCGGCGAGAGCCGCGCCGACATTACCGCGGAGTTCGAGACACACGCGCAAGTCGAGCAATGGCTCGACGAGCAGGCGCTCGGCACGACCGGCGACGACGGCCATCACGGCGCCACCGTGATGCTGCGGCGCGTGGTGGACGCGAACGGCCGTTCGCGGGCGTTCATCAACGGCACGGCGGCCACGCTTGCGCAATTGCGCGAAGTTGGCGAGATGCTGGTGGACATTCACGGTCAGCATGCACACCAATTGCTGATGCGTCCGGACGCACAGCGCGAGTTGTTCGACACCCACGCCGGTCTGACCGAAACTGCTGCAAATGTCACGCGGAGCTGGCGCACGTGGCGCGAAAAGCTTCAGGCCGTCGAGCATGCGCAAACGCGCGACCGGGAACTGCAACTGGAGCGCGAGCGGCTCGCCTGGCAGCTCACCGAACTGGACAAACTTTCGCCGCAACCGGGCGAATGGGAAGAGGTCAACGCCGAGCACCGGCGCCTGTCGCATTCGGCGAATCTGATCGACGGCGTTCAAGGGGCGCTCAACGCGTTGTCCGAATCGGACGAAGCGATGATCACGCATCTCGCCTCGATCGTGTCGAAGGTGCGCGACCTCGCTGAGATCGACCCGGCGTTGAACGACGTGCTGGCGGCGCTGGAACCGGCCGAGATCCAGTTGCAGGAAGCGGCCTACTCGCTCAGTCACTACGCGCAGAAGCTCGACCTCGATCCGGACCGGCTTGCCCAGGTCGAAAAGCGTCTCGACGCGCTGCATTCGGCCGCGCGCAAATTCCGCCTGCAGCCACAGACGCTGCCGGAAGAACACGAAGCACGGCGCGTACAACTTGCCGCGCTCGACGCCGCAGCCGATCTCGACAGCCTGCACGCGGCGGTTGCCAAAGCCAAAGAAACCTTCCTTACCGAAGCAAAAAAACTGTCGAAGGCGCGCGCCAAGGCCGGAAAGGCTCTGGGCTCCGCTGTCACCACCGGCATGCAGGAACTGTCGATGAAAGGCGGCAGCTTCGAAGTCGCGCTGGTGCCGTTGCCGGACGGTGGCGCGCACGGGCTCGAACAGGTCGAATTCCGCGTCGCCGGTCATGCCGGCGTGCCGTTGCGACCGCTCGCGAAGGTCGCCTCGGGCGGGGAACTGGCGCGGATCAGTCTCGCATTGGCGGTCATTGCGAGCGCCGCAAGTCCCATCCCAACCCTCATCTTCGACGAAGTGGACACGGGGATCGGCGGCGGCGTCGCCGAAGTAGTCGGGCGACTGCTGCATCAACTGGGACAGGCACGTCAGGTGCTGTGCGTCACGCACTTGCCGCAAGTCGCCGCGCGCGGCGACCATCATTTCCAGGTGGCGAAGGCGGGCAACGGCAAGGGCGGCACGGTGAGCAGCGTGACTTCGCTGGACCGCGCGAGCCGCGTCGAAGAAGTCGCGCGAATGCTCGGCGGCCTGGAGATCACCGCGACCACCCGCAAGCACGCAAAGGAAATGCTGGCCGCGTAGAACTCAGGCCGGGAATCATCGCGGCCATCTGGGAACGCCAGGCAAGCTCGGCGGCCAGCGCGACTCGCGCGACGCCGCTCACACCTCGCGCCACCAGCCATCAGCCGTCAACCAAACACCCGCTTCCAAAGCCCCAACACTGCCTCACACTCGGTCACCACCAGCGCCGGATTGACCCGCGCCTTCTCCATCCCGTCCAGCCGCAGCGTGTGCTGCAACTTCCGGTAGGTCCGGTACGCCGCGCCGACCGTCTCGGCTTCCGCCTCGCTCATCAAGCCGAAGCGCGACACTTCGCGCAGCAACGCGATGTTGCCGGTATTGCGGATCAGTTCAGGATCGCTCGCCGCATGCAGCAGCACCCAGTACTGCACGGTGAATTCGATATCGACCATCCCGCCGCGATCGTGCTTCAGATCGAACAGCGCCGTATGGTTCGGGTGCCCCGCCTCGACGCGCTCGCGCATCTCGACGATTTCCTTCGCGAGCGGCGCGGCTTCGCGCGGCGTGGTCAGCACCTGTTCGCGGATCTGCTCGAATTTCGCGCCGATTTCGGCGTCGCCCGCGCAATAACGCGCGCGGCTCAATGCCTGATGCTCCCACACCCAGGCCGTATTGGCGGCATCGCCCTCGCGCAGTTGATAACGGCGGAACGCATCCAGATCCGTGACGAGCAGGCCCGACTCGCCGTTCGGCCGCAGCCGCAAGTCGACGTCGAACAAGGTGCCCGCGCCGGTCGCCGTCGTCAGCCAACTGATGAGCCGGCGGGTGTAGGTGGCGTAGACGTCGGCGGCGGCATCGTCCGGATCGTCATAGAGAAAGATCACGTCGAGGTCGGACGCGTAGCCCAGTTCCTTGCCGCCCAACTTGCCGTAGGCGATCACCGCAAACTTCGGCACTTCGCGGTGGCGTTTGGCCAGTTGCTTCCAGACCGCTTCGAGCGTGACATCGAGCACGGCGTCGGCGAGCTCGGACAAACGGTCGCTCACATGTTCGACACTCAGCCGCCCTGCCAGATCGATCAGCAGGATGCGGAACACCTCGGCGTGGTGCGCGTGGCGCAGCAGATCCATCTGCTGTTCGACGCCGTCGGCAGCGGCGAGGCGCAAGCGCAGCGTGCGCTTGAATTCAGGCCAGTCGAACGGACTGTCCATCGCCTCGTCGTCGAGGAGTTCGTCGAGCAATTGCGGGTGGCGGATCAGATAGCCGGCGGCCCAGCGCGAAGCCCCCAACACCGACAGCACCCGATGCAGCGCCTGCGGATATTCGGTCAGCAGCGCGAGGTACGCGCCGCGCCGGCTCACCGCTTCGAGCAGATCGAACAGACGCGCCACCGTGTCGCCGCGCCGTTCGGGCGGCTCCAGCGTACGCGCGGCCTCCAGCGCACGCTGCGCGACGATGTCGAAGCGTTGCCGGCTGCGCTCGGCGAGCCCCGCATAACGCGACGACTGCCACACGGCGCGCAGCCGCGCCAGCAGCTCGCCCGGCTCCGGCACGCCGAGTTCGATGAGGCGCGCCTGAAGCGCTTCGCCGGCGCTGTCGTCGGCGAGCGCGCTGCTCCACACCCACGCCGCCGCGCCGTCTTCCGGCGCGCCGCAGCCGTCGCGGCCGCTCACCTTGTCGGCGAAAATCTGGTCGAACTGCTGCTCGACGAACTCGCGATGCGCGTGGAGCTTGAGCATCAGCTCGGCGTAGTCGTCGCAACCCATGGCGTGCGCGAGCGCCACACGCTCCTCGGGATCGACCGGCATCGCGTGGGTCTGCGCGTCGTTGCGGTATTGCAGACGGTGCTCGAGTTCGCGCAAGAAGCGGTATGCCTGGGAAAGCTTCACGCAGACCGAGGTATCGATCAGCCCGTGCGTGGCCGCGTGCCGCAAAACGGCCAGCGTGGGCCGCACGCGGAAGCCGGCATCCTGGCCGCCGCGAATCAGCTGAAACACCTGCGCACTGAATTCGATTTCGCGGATGCCGCCGCGGCCGAGCTTGATGTCGTCGGCCTTGTCGGGCCGCATCGAAGCGCGCCGCTGCGCTTCCTGGCGAATCTGCAGATGCAGCGCGCGAATCGCGCTGATCACACCGAAGTCGAGATAACGCCGATAGACGAACGGCGTGACGATCGCGTCGAGTTGCTTCTGCAGCCGCCCGGCGGCCTCGCTCGCGCCTTCGGACACGAGCCGGCCCTTGATCCACGCGTAGCGCTCCCACTCGCGGCCCTGCACATAGAAATACTCTTCGAGCATGCCAAGGCTGCACACGAGCGGCCCCGAATCGCCATTCGGCCGCAGCCGCATATCGACCCGGAACACATAGCCGTCAGCGGTCACCTCGGCCAATGCGGCGATCAGGCGCTTACCCAGTCGTGTAAAAAAGTCCTGTGTCGCGATCGGCGCACGCTGAGCGCCCGCGGTCTCGCCGTCCTCTTCATAGACGAAGATCAGGTCGATATCCG
The DNA here is from genome assembly GCF_034668105.1 of Paraburkholderia sp. GTDB lineage: Bacteria > Pseudomonadota > Gammaproteobacteria > Burkholderiales > Burkholderiaceae > Paraburkholderia. The sequence goes on from NZ_JAXDPY010000196.1 coordinate 4,183, forward strand.
ACGACACGTTCAGCTCACGCCCACCCAGCTTACCCATTCCGACCACGCCGAGCGCGAGGCGCTCGCCCTGCGGTCCGCGCGGTTCGCCATAGAGCGTTTCAAGTTCGGCGGACACAACGGCCAACGCACGCTGGATCGTCGTTTCCGCCAGATCGGTCATGGCGCCGGTGACTTCGGCAACATCGGCCTCGCCCGCCAGATCGCGCTCCATCACGGCGCAAAACACCTCGGTACGCAACTGACGCAAGGCCCGTTTGAGTGCATCCTCACTCAATGGACCGCCGCCCGCGCCGGCCGCCTCGGCGCACAGCGCGTCAAAGCGCGCGTCGATCCGTTCGCGGGTGAGCGGCGCGGACGCCAGTGCCGCCACATGCGCCACGATTTGCGGACGCGCCGCCGCGGCGCGCGCCGCGTAATGCGAATAGTTGGAACTCAGGAGAGTGGCGTCAGTCATCAAAGGTCTGGCTCGCTCGTTGCTTTATCAGTGTGGTTCAGTTCGCTGTAACACAGGGTACAACGCGCCTCGCGCAGGTCGCCAGGCGGCATGTACAAAGGGTTTGCCGGAAGTCCGCCGAGGCTTTCCCGTGTGTTACATTTCGTCGTTAATTCGCAAAACTACCATACGCCCACCCGCCGCAGCATGTCCGAGCGAAACGAATCCGCCGACCCGCACGAAACCGGGCAGGTCCGGCCTGTGAGCGGAAGCGACCACATCGTGCTGCGTCGGACCTTTCACGTCGTCCTTGCGCTAGCACTCGTCCTCTATTTCATCGCGGCGGGTCTCTTTCTCGGCTTGCGGTACGCGGTGCTGCCGCGCATCGACTCGTTCCGGCCGCGCATCGAAGCCGCCGTCTCCGAAAAACTGCACGCGCAGTTCACGATCGGCAAGCTGGCGCCGCATTGGAGCGGCTTTCAGCCTGGCCTCGACGCTACCGATATCGTCATCCGCGACGCTGAGGGCAAAGCGGCGCTGACCATTCCGCACGCCACCGCCTCGCTCTCGTGGAAGTCGCTCTGGCAGTTCCATCCCGCGCTTTCGAGCCTGATCGTCGATCAGCCCGACGTGCTGGTGTCGCGCAGCAGCGACGGCGTGATTTCGGTGGCGGGCGTGCCGGTGCCGACCCGGCACAGCGGCAACGACACTTTGTCCACGTGGCTATTGCGGCAGCAGGCGATCGTGGTGCGCGGCGGCGCACTGCGCTGGCGCGACGCCGAGCATGACGCGCCGGAACTGGCCCTGCGCGACATCCGCATCGCCATTCTCAACGACGGCTACGATCACCGGCTCGCGTTGCAGGCGCCCGCCGACGGCCAGGTCCTGCACGGTCCGCTCGACTTCCGCACGCATTTCAAGCATGCGCGGCTCTCCGCGATCGGCAAACCGGTCAACTGGACCGGCCAGGTCTATATGTCGACCGGTCCGGTCGATCTGCCGACCCTTGCGCGCTACATCGATTTCCCGATCGAGATGTTCGCCGGACGTATCGACAATGCGATCTGGGCCGACTTCGCCGATGGCCGGATGAAGTCCGCCGGCGGCCAACTAGCCGGCACGAACGTGTCGATGCGGGTGCGCCCGACCCAGCCCAAGCTGGACGTGCCGGTGGCCCGATTCGCGTGGGGTCTCGAGGTCGATCAGGGCGACTACAGGCTGCAACTGAACGATTTACACGCGGAACTGGGCCAGCCGCCGCTCGACGACGGCACGCCGCTCACCCGCACTCTTACGCTATCCACGCTGAACGGCCGCTACCGGACCGCTTCGCAGCAGCATGGGCAGCTCGTCAGCGTCAGCGGCGACCGCGTCGACCTGGGCATCCTCGCCGAATTCAGCCGCGCCCTGCCTTTGCCTCGGCGTCTCCTGAACAATCTCGTGCGCTTCAATCCACGCGGGCTGGTGGCGAACTATCTGATCGAGGTCGAGCGCGGCAAACCGGAGTCGGGCGAAGCGGGCGTCGAGCATCCGCCGAGTGGCGCCGAGCCGCTCGAGCGCTATCGTTTCAAGGGCGATCTGCAGGGCATCAGCGTCGCCGCGCAGGAACCGCCGCCGGGGCTGACGCCGCTGAATCACCCCCGCGCGGGCATTCCCGGGATCGAAAACCTGTGGGGCAGCGTCGACGCCGACGAAAACCACGGCACGGCGATGCTCGACACCTCCAACGTCGCGATCACACTGCCCGGTGTGTTCGACGACCCGCGCCTGAAATTCGACCGTCTGCGTGGCGAGGCAGACTGGACCATCACGCCGAAGGCTGCCGGCGAAAATCACCCGGCCTTCACCGTCAAGCTGGCCAACTTTGGCGTTTCGA
>NZ_JAXDPY010000197.1:0-4953 GCF_034668105.1 Paraburkholderia sp.
AGCCCACACGTATCGTGTTGCTAGACTGGCGGAATGCGATGTAGTCGATTGCTCGACCGTCAACCGTCACGGTCAACGTAGTCGCATTGTCCCCCAATTGAATTGTGGAACCCCTCTCCGCGAGATCCTCTCGGATCGCGTTCATGACAGGTTGCTGAGGAATTCCCTGCTCTTCGAGGTGCCGAAAGGTGTGATACAGCTGGTTAGGATTTTGTCCCCAGTTTATCTCAGACGTGTCCTTGACAACCGGTTTGCATTGCTCCTTGATGCGCTCGATCGTTTCCCGGGCCTTCTGCACGCCCTGCCCGATGCCATACCGAACTGCCGGATTCCTCGCCAGCTGCCACACAAACACGATGCCGCGCAGTATGCCGTCGGGTACGCCAGCCGAAAAATGACAGCTACTGCAAACCGTACCCATGCCGACGGTCGAACCCGCGCGCAGCAACTGTCTCGCGCCCTGGAGATTCGGGGGTGGCCCCACCGGCGATTCACCGAAGTTATAGTTGTCAATCCACTGGTCGATCTCATCGCTGGAGATCGCGATATCCGAGCCATCATTCAGGTCAAGCATGCTGCCGTTCTTCGCGACGGTGCCGACGCGCGATACAACTTGTCCGTTCGGTGAAAAACTGAACTTGACCTTCAGTACGCGCCGGACACCACCGTTCGCCGGACTCGCACGTTCATTAAAAGTGAAGAGGTCGATCCTCCCGCGCCGGTCATAGCGCAAGTTAAAATCGCCGGTCGGGTTAAAGCCGCGCAAAGGACGATGACTGGCATCACGCGCAATTATCTCGCTAGCGACGTACTCATCTGTGGGATAGATCGAGAAGACATTGCCGGTGACGTCGTGAGTGACCACCCACTGACCCACCAGCGCACTGCCCTCATACATCTGAACGAACGCGAGCCGGTTAAACGCGTCATAGACCATGCCGTAGGCGCGCGTCACGCCGTCCGATTTGACCGCGTCGAATCCACTCGCCCCCGTGCTGTCCGTGGTCGGCGTTTCGCTCATACCGGTCGCATTGCCCCGTGCGTCGTAAACGACCGACTGGATAACGCCAGGCGCCGCGATGATCGACGGATGCAGGCTCGTTGCGTCGGCGTAGCGAATCGTGGTGATCGAGGTGCCGGACGCGCTATTGCCTGTTATGCGAACCGGCCGTCCCACCTCGTCGTACGCGTACTCTGTATTGCCGCCTGCGCCGCTATCTTTCAGCAGATTGCCCGACGCATCCCAGGCCAGATTGATGGTGCCGTCAACAGAACTGCTGGAGGTGGGCCGCACCATGCCACCGACTGAAGAAAAATTCAGTGTCGTCGTGCGCTTGCTATCGGTGACGGAGGTTGTCCCCGCGCCGTAACTGAATTGCGCATTGCGAGTCGAATCGGGATGGCTGACCCCTGTCGCGCGCCCTTGGGAATCGTAGCTCCAGGTCGCAATGCGATTGCCCACCTCATCGAGTTCACCGGTCAGCGCGTTTTTAAAGCGGGAGTCGTCGTAGACATAGCGATGTGCATTTCCATCCGGCCACGTGACCAGAACAAGATTGCCGTTCGCGTCGTACCCGTACTGAGTCATGCCTCCAAGCGGATCATTCAGGCGTGAAAGACGCCGCTTCTCGTCATAGTCGAAACGAAGCGTAATGTCCTTGCTCGCGTCAGTACCTGCGGCATGCTGCGTAATCGTGGTCAGCAGCCCTGAACCGTCATAGCCCAGTGCGCGGACAAATCCTGTCTTCGTGCTTTCCGAAAGCAGCGTCCCCTGCGCTGAGTACGACTCAACGGTATCGGTCTTGAGATCGGTGAGTGTCCATCCGGAACCGGATTGACTCAGCGTCAGATAACTTCCAGGCACAGCGCGCCAGGTGCCGGCAGACCAATTGAATGTGATCGGCTCACCGTTCTCGCGATACGCAAGCACTTTGGACGAGCTGCCACTGTTGGCGTTCGCCAGTCCGAGGTTGCGTTGCCAGCTATGAAACCAGACCGGCCCCATCGCAGCAACATTCCTGGCCAGCGACTTTGATCGATAGGTGCGCTTGAACTGCATCGGCAGGTCGTCACCGCTAACGAAGTCAGCCTCCGTTAGCGTGACTGCGCCACTGCCGGGATACACGGGGTCAGCAACCGGGCAACTTTGTTCCGGTTCGTCCGTCGCAGGCGTCGCGCACCACTGATCGATCAGGGATATGTTATTGATGCAGGCATAGTTCCCCATGCCTCCGGGCGTGTTACCCGCCACGTCATACCGGCACGATGGAGTACCAGGCGTAGCGCCGGATTTCGCGTAGAGCGAATAGCAGTAGTCGTCCGCGTTTGCGCCAAACGCGACCACAAGCAGCACGAATGCGGCAAGCAGGCGGGCCGCCACACCCGTGTGTCCCTCATCAAATCTTTTCTTTTTCATAGCCTTCCTTATTAGTTTTACTTGGTTGAAGCCCAAGCACCCTATAAGGAAGACTCCATCGCGGGAATCCGACAAATCCTAAAGTTTCGGCTTCCTGGCGCCCTCGCAGCGGAGGCTGCCGATACGTTCAGAACAATTCGTGAGACATCACGAAAGACCGTGTAGGCCATCGAGATGTAGCGACGACGGCAACAAGAAAGGAAAGAGGGGAAAACCTCGCGACTAGTCCGATCGCAAGACATTTCTGCGCGAAAGTAGAAAGCGCCGCATCAAGCCCCTTTCACCGCCAGATTAAACGCGCCGCCATCATAAGCTTCGCAATACACCTTCCAGTCGGCGATCACCTGCGCCTCGCATTGCGTCGCCAGCTCAATCAACGGCAACTGCCAATCCCGCCGATTACCAAACGCAATCAGCTCATCCGCAATCGACGACTTCTGCCGGCCACCGCTGCGCAATTGCCCCCACGCGCTCAATTCAGCCATGCTGTTCACCACTTCTTCCAGCCGCGGCAGCTTGCCGTCCCAATCGCTCAACGCCACCCTATCTTCCGAAGGCTGCAAACTGCGCAGCACATACGAGCGCTGATTGAAATCGACCGCATGCAGGAACGCCTGCGACACCGCCTGATTGCGCCGCTGAATTTCAACCACGCGCTGCGCCTCGTTGTGCCATTTCGGCTGCGGCGTGCGCACATGCGGCGTCACCGAAGAAGGCAGCGCCTCTTTCAGATCGATCAGATAATTGCCGTCCGGCGAGCCTTTGCCTTCGACGAGAATCACATAGCGGTCCACGCCCAGGCTGCCTGTGCCGGCAATCCGCCGCGCCACGTCGATGATGCGATAGAAGTCGGGATTGGGTTCGCCCGCGGCGAATTTGTTCATGAAGTCGGTGACAGCAGCGCGCGCCTTGTCGCTGACCGGCAGCGCTTTCTTGCCATCCACTTTCAGCACGCGGGTCTTGCCCTTGAGCACGGTGCGCCGGTCGAGATGCGCGGCGCGTGAGCGGCTCGCCAGCGCATCGAACAGGTCGCGCACCATGCCGATCGATGTCTCCGGCTCGATCCAGCGTGATTTGCCGAAGGCCAGCGCCGCGCCATAGGCATCAACCGCCGTGTGACACAACGCGAGTGCCTGCGCGCGGCTCAGCTTGAGGTCGGTCGCGCCGACCAGGACGCTCGTCAGGAGCCGCACCAGTTCGTAAAGACTGGGCGCGAGACAGGCCTCATCGAAATCGTTGTTGTCGAAATAGATCAGGCGGTTGTCAGCCTTGTAGCTACCGAAATTCTCCAGATGCATGTCGCCGCAAATCCACACCGGCGGCGCTTCGTCGAGCACATTGTCTCGCGGCAGACGCGCGTAAAACAGGTGACAGGTGCCGCGTAAAAACACGAACGGCGAGCCGCGCATGAGCTTGTATTTCATCGCGAGCCGTTCAGGATCGCGGCCCGCATTGAAGCTGGCGATGATCTGTGCAATATCGGACATGTGTTTCCCCTTCAAGCGGCTCAATGCGGGTCCTATCCGGCCGCCTGCGCTCCGGCCTGCACGCCAAACTTCTTACGATACGCGCCTGGGCTCGTCAAGGCGATACGCCGGAAGTGCCGCCGCAGCGATTCCTCGGAACCGAAGCCGGCCAGCTCCGCGACACGCGCCATCGGCAACGGGGTCGGCGCTTCAAGCAGTTCTCGCGCGATCGCCACGCGTTCACGCACCAGCCATTGGTAGGGCGCCATGCCGGTAGCGTCGTGAAACTGCCGCTGCAGCGTACGCGGACTCATCGCGGCCCATTCGGCCAGCGAGCGCAAGGTATGCGGCAACGCGGGATGCCGGCGCACCCAGTCCATCAGTTTCGTCAGACGCCCGCTCTCGTCTTGCGGCATCGGCCGCGGCACGAACTGCGCCTGGCCGCCCTCGCGATGCGGCGCCACCACGAGCCGCTGGGCGACCCGGTTGGCGACGGCGCTGCCATGATCGCGCCGCACCAGATGCAGCAGCATATCGAGCCCCGCCGCCGATCCCGCCGAGGTGATGATCTGGCTTTCGTCGATATACAACGCATCCGGCTGAACGCGCAATTGCGGATAGCGCTGCTGCAATTTGTCGGCGTAGCGCCAGTGCGTGGTGACGGTTTTGCCGTCGAGCACGCCCGAGGCGGCCAGCACGAACACGCCGGAGCAGATCGAACAGAGGCGCGCGCCACGCCGGTAGGCGGCACGAATTTTCTTCAACAGCGGCTCGGGCGGCAATTCGTCGGCATCGCGCCAGCCGGGGATGACGATCGTGTCGGCCCGATCCAGCAGCTTGAGCGTGTAGGGCGCGGCGACGGTGATGCCGCCGGCGGCGCGAATCGGACCGGGTTCGCTCGCGCACACCGCGAAGCGATACCAGTCCACGCCGAGTTCGGGGCGCTCGAGCGCGAACAGTTCGGTCACGCAGCCGAATTCGAATGTACAGAGCCGGTCGTAAGCCAGCGCAACGACAAGATGATTGTGCATGGCGCAATGTTACACGGTGCTTACGCCGCCGCTAGTCGAC
>NZ_JAXDPY010000198.1:0-5209 GCF_034668105.1 Paraburkholderia sp.
ACGCCGGGGTCGCGGAAAAGAGCATATCCGGATGGCATGCACATAGGCCAATCAAGGACCGCGTTCAATGGGCAGTGAATCAAGCTGGCTTCACTGAAGCGCGGTGCATAGGTCATCAGATAGTCGACGATGTCCATCAATTCCTCGCTGGAGGAATATCCAAGCTCATACCCAGCTTCTATGGCGTCTGTAATGGCCCGACTCAGGTCCATACGAAGCACTGGTCACCGTCAATTAGCTTCGCCAGTTCTTGCACGGCCGACGTGCGGGAGCCAAGCCCGCGCGTTCGCGCGCTTTCTTGGCCAGGTCCTTTCTAAACGCAATGAGCTCAGCTTCTTGCGCGGTAACCACCCGCCTATAATGACTATCACAAGGGGGGAAGCGCCGTCGCGGCGAACTGCCGGAACGTAAGCGGAGGTCGGTGCGGTCGCATGCGATGCGACGGTTGCAGAAGTTGTAGTGGGCTGGAGCAGCAGTTTGCTCCGCAGTTACATGCTTTGAGGCTCAACAATGAGGCGGCGTCGTGACTACAGACTCCAATAAAAGTAGCATTGCTGCGCTGACGCTGGCTGCCATTGGAATTGTGTACGGCGACATTGGAACCAGTCCGCTTTACACAATGAAGGAGGTATTCGCGAAACATCACGGTCTTTCGCCTGTTCCTGTCAATGTGCTGGGGGTGGTCTCGCTGATTTTGTGGGGCCTCATAATCGTGATTTCGCTCAAGTACGTAACTCTTGTTTTGCGGGCGGACAACCGAGGGGAAGGCGGCATTATGGCGATGACCGCGTTAGCGCTATCATCGGTCACTCAGAAATCCCGTTGGTACTATCCGGTGATGCTGCTTGGCATGGTCGGCGCAGGGCTGTTTTTCGGCGACGGTGTGATTACGCCAGCTATTTCAGTCTTGTCGGCCATTGAAGGGTTGGAAGTGGCCGCGCCTGCTCTTAAGCCGTATGTTATCCCTGTGACATTGGCCGTTCTGGTTGCACTGTACTCGTTGCAGCGCGGGGGCACAGCGGGTATCGGAAAATGGTTCGGCCCGATTGTGCTGGTCTGGTTCATTACGCTTGCTGCGATGGGCGTTGCTAATATCGCTAAGAACCCGGTCATTCTGATTGCCTTCAATCCGCTCCACGCCCTCGGCTTTCTCATCCACAACGGGTGGTTCGCCTTCGTCGCCCTCGGTGCGGTTGTCCTGGCGCTCACCGGTGCGGAAGCGCTGTATGCTGATATGGGCCATTTTGGCAAGAAGACAGTTCGCTTGGCCTGGTTCTCTATCGTCGCTCCCGCGCTGGCACTCAATTACCTCGGGCAAGGCGCCTTGTTGTTATCGAATCCGGTAGCGGTTTCGAATCCTTTCTTTCTGCAACTTGGCCCTTGGAGCGTCTATCCGCTCGTAGTGCTCTCGACGATGGCGACCGTTATCGCATCGCAGGCGACAATCTCTGGTGCATTTTCAGTGACTCAGCAAGCTATTGCGCTGGGCTTCCTGCCCCGCATGCGCATCCGCCAGACCTCTGAAAGTCAAAAGGGGCAAATCTACATCCCCCTCGTCAATTGGCTACAGCTCGCGGCTGTCATATTGGCCGTTGCGGGATTCGGCTCGTCTTCCAATTTGGCTTCGGCCTATGGCATTGCTGCGACCGCTACGATGTTGACGACGACGCTGCTGACGTTCTTCGTTGTTCGTTTCGGCTGGAAATTTCCGCTGTTGCTGTCGGTCGCAGCGACCGGATTCTTTTTGATGATTGACGTCGCTTTGTTCTCTTCCACGAGTTTGAAAATCATTAGCGGCGGCTGGTTTACGCTAACAATCAGTGCGCTGATGGTCATGCTCATGCTGACGTGGCGAAGGGGGCGCGAACTGGTATTCCAAAGCCTCCAACGCCAACTCATCCCTCTCGACGACTTCCTCCAGTCTCTGTTCATCAATCCGCCGCTACGCGTGCCTGGTACGGCCGTCTTCTTCCGTGCTGAAGGTGACGGCGTACCCCATGCGCTGTTGCATAACCTACTGCATAACCAAGTGCTGCATGAACGAACGATATTTTTGACTGTGTACGCCACCGACATCCCCAGAATTCCGGAAAGGGAACGCATCAAGGTGGTCCCGCTTGGACACAACTGCTATCAAGTCAACGTCTACTATGGGTTCTCAGATGAGCGCGACATACCGCACGCTTTGCAAAAAGGTCGGCATGCTGGACTCTCGATTGACCCGATGCAAACGTCCTTCTTTATCGCCCGCCAGACAGTCCTCGCCACGCCGAAAGCCGGCATGGCGCTATGGCGGGAGGCCTTGTATTCCGGGATGTCTCGCAACGCTCGCGACGCGGCTGATTACTTCAAGATTCCGCCCAATCGGGTCATCGAAGTGGGAGCGCAGGTAGAGATTTGAAGGGTAATGCCGACTCGAGCGAAGAGTTTCGGCTCCGTCCTTGGCAACATCACGCTGGGAAAAGTGGCGATAGTTGCCTGTACAGCGCTGGGAACGAGGCCAATCGCTCCACGAGCATTGAGCGTCGGCCTTCGTTAGGAACGAACGCCAGCGATATAGGTGGCGGGCGCACAACATCCGAAAAATCTCCACCGGCCGCTAACCAGCCGAGACGCGCCGCTCCGAGGGCAGCGACGACGGTTGGCACGCCGGCGGCCTCTGATGGAATGACCGAGGTGCGGGAATCGCGCCTCCTAACCGAGAGGAGTGGAAATCATGGCCACGCAGGACACTGAATCGAGCGTTGACAGCGTCACTGAGATTATCGGCACCAGCCGAACTCCTGGGAGGATGCCGCGAAGAATGCTGTCGAAATCGCCGCGAATTCGCTGCGCGATTTGCGTGTTACCTTTGCAATACGCAGCCGCTGCGTATGTTTATGGGCGACCTGGAAATTTCAATCGATATTGGCAGTCGCCACGTGCTCTCCCTAGTGGTGGTTCGAGAACTGTTCATCGGCACGTATACCGAATACAGCGAGGCCTTGTTCGAGACCTTCGAGGAAACTGGGCATCCCTGCATCGCGCTCGACTACGGAGAGCTGCATGACTACACGACCCTCTGCCCGGACCAAGGGACGTTATTGGGAGCTGGCATATTGCGGCCACATTCATGAGGAGGCCACTTGATGGCAACGACTTTGGAAGCAATTCAGGCAAGGATGAAAAAACTGCAGGCACAGGCGGACGCGCTGGCGACGAAGGAAACCGCGAAGGTTTTGAAGACTATCCATGAGTTGATGGAAAGGCATGGCCTGACGGCTGCGGACATTGACGGGCGTGTTGGCGGCAAGCAGCGCGCGAAGAAGGCCGTGGCGAAGACTGTCGGAAAGAAGAGCGCTGCTGCGGCGAAATACCGTGACCCGAAAACCGGCGCGACGTGGACCGGACACGGCCGGGCGCCCCAGTGGATAGCAAGCGCCAAGAATCGCGACCGATTCCTGGTTGATGGAGCGACGGCGACGGAGAAGCCGGCTTCTGCTAGCAAGGTGAAGGTTACGGTCAAGAAGACGTCAAAGACGGCTGGACCGCGCGTCGGGAAGGGACAGCCGAAGGGTCCGCAGCCGGCGCTTTATCGTGACCCCAAGACTCGCGCGACGTGGAGCGGGCGTGGACGGGCGCCGGTGTGGTTGGCAGCGGTGAAGGACCGGTCGAAGTACCTTATACGCTGAGTGATTGTTGGCAGGGTGGGAAGCTGCACGACCAGCCGAAGACTACGAATTTGAAATGGTCATCACTGTCGGCCTGATGGCTGCGTTTGCCGGAGAGCCACCTCAACGGAGTTCAGTTGTATTAGCCGGTACTCGACCGAACAGACAATGTCAGCGGAGATGTCGCCCACTCCCGACTATGGGAATGATTCTCCGAGGCGAGTCGAATCTCAAGCCCGCGCCTCTGGCGCACCGCTTCCCGGCTTCGGGCTTGACCTTTTCCTCGCTCCGGAAAGGTAGCTATCAAGTCGGGAATGACGAAACAAACTGACACTGTCAGTCGAGTCAAGTGCTGCTGTCTACGCGCGCGTGCGACATAATCCAGCACGGTACGGCGCCGGCGGCGTCAAGCATCGAGGTCTGCGCGTTGCGTCGATATTGCACGGCGTTCGGCCCGGTGCCCTGACCGATACGGGATGGCCGTCGCGTACCCCGCCAGCGCCTGCAAGCGAGCCATGCGGCCTGACTCGCGAGGTCCCGGTACGTCTTGGCGAGCCCAGCTTCCATGCTTACGCGCTGCTCGTTCGGCGTAATCAGCTCAGCGCGCGTTTCAATCTGCTCAAGGTGGCACGGATTCGCGACCAGTTCCAGGCATCGCGCAAGGTGGCCGGGAGTGCCGTGTCGTCGCCATGAGTCGCCGGCACGTTCACCAGCCGGTCGGCGAGCTTCTCGGCGCCCGCCTGTGCGATGCCGCTCGAGACAACTGGGCGTCACCGGCTGGGTCCGCAACCGTATGGACGGTTCGGTAGAGGCGATGCTGCAAGGCTCGCCGGAGCAACTGGCAGCCATGTGCGCCTGGCTAAGCGAAGGCATGTCCGCAGCGCTTGTCGAAGAGCTTGAGGTAACCGAGGTGCCCCCACCGTTTGCCCGCTTTGATAACTTCGAGCGGTTGCCCACGTTGTAGGTGCAAGGTGCGCATGTCGAGAACAATGAGCTGGTCGTTTCATTCGCACGTGATTAAAGCCAGCCTCTGGTCAGCGGCTATCAGCAGCCCGTGGTTACCCCTGGCGCCCGGCACATCTATATCTCCCGGCCATCCCCCCGTGTTCGGCGTGATACCTGCATAGGGAGCCAGCTGAATTTGCATTTACTGATGAAGAGACCGGACGAAGGCGGGAACCTGGGCAGAGGAATGGGGTGCCCTGAACAGCGGTGAGTCAGGACGTCGACCCAGGCTGTGGCCAAGGCCAGCCCTTCTTCTCGTCGGGCGCATCCCACTCCGAGGGCGGAGCGGCCTTGACCGATGCCTCGGCCGGACTCGCCTCCTCTGCGGCATCGAGCATCCGTTCGGGCGAGGCGTCCCCTTTTATCTTGGGAAGCCCGGCTCCAAACCACTTCACCTTCTTCTGCATGTGAGCGGTGTACGCCTTCCAGCCGTCGGGGTTGCCATCAAAGAGCTCGTGCTGAACGGTTGACGCCAGCGCATTCCGGTTGAGCTCAGTATCAAGCAGCTCCTTTGGCCACAGGAAGAACGCGCTGGCAACGCGTGCGCTGAACTC
>NZ_JAXDPY010000199.1:0-17149 GCF_034668105.1 Paraburkholderia sp.
CGGACGCTGCCTGCGCACCCGATGCTTCCGGAGCCGCAGCACCCGACGCCGCTTCCGCGCCGCTCGCCGCCGCGCCTGCGTCGGCCAGATGGTTGCCGCCTTCCGGCAGCTTGCCGTTACGCGCAGCCAGCACTTGCGTCGGCTGGAGAATGTCGCCGGTGTGATTGCCCCACGAGTTACGTTCGTACGTGATGACCGAAGCGATTTCGACGTCGTTCAGCGTAGGCGCCCACGAAGGCATTGCGTTCTTGCCCTTCAGCACGATACTCACGTGCTCCGCGATCGGACCATTGGCGATCTTGCTGCCGTCGAGCGCCGGGAATGCGCCCGCGCCTTTACCGGTCGGCTGGTGGCAGACCGCGCAGTTCGACGCGTACACCTTGCCGCCGCGCTCCATCAACTCGGCCATCGTGTAGGTCTTGTTTGGATCGTCCTGGCCCGCGGCCATTTTCTTCTTCTCCGTATCGACCCATTTCGCGTAGTCGTCTGCCGACAGCACTTCGACCACCACCGGCATGAACGCGTGTTCCTTGCCGCACAGTTCGGTACAGAAGCCGCGGAACGTGCCGATCTTGTCAGCCTTGAACCACGTGTCGCGCACGAAACCCGGAATCGCGTCCTGCTTCACGCCGAAAGCCGGCACGTACCAGGAGTGAACCACGTCGTTCGCGGTGGTGATGATGCGGATTTTCTTGTCGACAGGGACGACCAGCGGATTGTCGACTTCCTGCAGATACGTGGTGGAAATCGGCTGACGGCCATCGGTTTCCGCACGCGGCGTGGCCAGCGTGGACAGGAAGTTGATGCCTTCGCCCGGACCCTTTACGTAGTCGTAGCCCCACTTCCACTGGTAGCCCGTGACCTTGATGGTGAGGTCGGCGTTCGTGGTGTCCTTCATCGCGACGACGGTCTTGGTGGCGGGGAGCGCCATCAGCACCACGATAACGAACGGCACGATCGTCCAGATGATTTCGACCGTGGTGCTTTCGTGGAAATTCGAAGCCTTGTGACCTTTCGATTTGCGGTGCGCAAAGATCGAATAGAACATCACACCGAACACGCCGACGAAGATCACCAGGCAAAGAACCAGCATGAACATGTGGAGGCTGAAAAGCTCCTCAGCGATTTTTGTCGCAGGCGGCTGGAGATTGATCTCGTTGACGGCAGGGCCGCCCGGAACATCGCCCACTGCCAGGGCCGCGCCGGCGAAAAGCAGTCCGCTCATCGCCAGCACGCCCATGAGGGCTCGCTTGATTGTTTTCATAGCTTCCTTACCCAAAATTTCCATTCAAACCCTCGACCCCGCTGGCAGGCTGTCTCGCGCCCCCCGTGAACGCCGCGCGTCTCAACCCGTCTAACACCGGGTGAGCCACATACGCAGTTCGCCTGCGAACTGCGCGCGCCGATACTGCGCGAGATGTTGCCCGATCATGATCGTCTGGCCACGCGAGACCAGTTTGATCTGGTCACGCGGCGTTGCGCCCGGTTCGATCCGCACCCAGCGCGGATTGAATTCGAACTGCGTGAGCTGCTCCGCGCTGACCTGCTCGATCACGAGCCGGTTCTGGAACAACCGGACGCGCTCGTAATCGACAGCATGACGCGCATATATGGCAAACGCGATGCCCACCGCCAGCAATTCGATACCCGTGAACGGCAACACCAGCCACGCGCCGACCAGTACCAGCATGAAAGCAATTGCCAACGAGAAAAACGCAAGCGATACGTAGAAACAGACAAACTGCCGCGGTGAAATCGAACAGTTGCGTTTCATCGTCCAGTCTTTGAGAACTGGTTCTGAATCCGCCAGCAGATCTGATGCTGCCATCGCTGTCTCCTGCCGACCGTCTCCAATTGCCGCCTGCGGCCATTATTCGCGACCGCTGAAACGGCCCCTCAATCGCCGCTGCGTCACTTCATCTTGCAGCCCTGTGCCTCGGGCCTGCCGCCCCAAATGTGGGAACTCCGGGCGACAAACTGACGCATTATAGGCGCGATCCATAGCATCCACAAGCAAGCCTCAATCGGCCCACAAGCCAGGTGCGACAAGCCTCCGCGCCGTTTTGACGCCACTTTCGCGCGCCTTTTGAAGCGGTAATTTCAGACATAACAGATGTCCTCTTTACCGCTTCGTTGATTCCTCACCGATTCCTCGACGAGCCTCGTCCGATATCCTCGAGCCGCACGATCCCATGACCTTCGGCCGTGGTGCGCGGCACGGCTTTCCACGCGTGGCCGTAGATCACTTCAAAGGTCAGCGCGATCGTGCCGTCGGCGCGCCGGCGGGCTTCGAGCGCGGCCAGTAAAGCCTTGTGCAGTCTGCGTGCGACCGCATTCGAGGTGGCCTCGCGCTCGAACGGATAAGCGCCCCACCGGCGCACGTCCGCGAGCAGCGACTCGGGCGACTTATAGGTAATAGTGAGGGTTTCCTGGTCCATCACGGGAATCTCGAATCCGCTCTCGACGAGCATATCCCCCAGGTCATGCATGTCGACAAAGTCGATTACATGCTTGCGCGAAGGGACGCCGTGCGCCGCCTCCACTTCGGCGTAGGCGCCGCGCAATTCCTTCAGCGAATCGGGACCTAGCGTGCTGAACATCAGCAGGCCGTTCACTTTCAGCACGCGTTGCCATTCAGGAAACACGAGATCGGGCCGCGAGTGCCAATGCAGGGCGAGATTGGACCAGATGAATTCAAAAGCGCCGGCCGCGAACGGAAGCGCCGAGAAATCGGCCTGAGCGAAACGCGGACCGCGGGCGCCGAGCGCCTTGCCGAGCGTGGCGGGCAGAAAGCGCCGCCAGCTGGTGTCGCCGGAATCGTGACGTAGCGCGCGGCTGAGCATTCCGTGCGAGAGGTCGGTGCCGAACACCGGCGCCTCGGGAAAGCGTTCACGCAATGCAGGGATGTCTTCGCCCGCGCCGCAACCGGCGTCGAGCACGCTTGCCGGCGTGACCTTGATGTAGTCGAGGCGCTCGCGCATGCGCTGCGCGATCTCGCGCGGCAGGAACGCAACGGTGTCGAAAGTCGCCGCGCGACGGTCGAAAATCTGCCTGAGGCGCCGGGAATCATAGGCCGGACGGCCAGATTGAGACGAAGTTGGGGGCATGGGTGTCGTGCTGGCGTGGAGCACGAAGTATACTCGCTCGCTTCCTTCCCTTCAGCGTGAAAGGTCTTCGCGGGCGGTCCGATCATGCCATTGCGCAAAAATTCCTCGTCTCCCGGCCGCACGACGGCACGACTTGTGCATTTCGGTCTTGCGCGCTCGGCACGCGGCTTCCGGTCAGCGTGGCCGCATGTTCTGCAGGCCGCGCTGCCGAACCTGTGCGCGCTATGCGGCAATTTGTCGCATAGCATCCTGTGCACGGGTTGTGATGGCGCGTATTGGAATGAAGGCCGGTTGCGTTGCACGGTGTGCGCGGTTCCTCTGCCCGGAACCCGCTGGGCGAGTCAGGTGCAATATCGCTGCGCGGATTGCATCGGCGAGCCGCCGCCGTTCGAGGCGACCTTTGCCCTCGCCGACTACCGCCGGCCGCTCGACGCGCTGGCGCTCGGCCTGAAATTCCGCGCCCGGCTGATGCTGGCGCGCGAATTTGCGCAACGCCTTGCGCGTCTTGCACAGGATTCGTGGGTGAATGCATGCGACCAACCCGACGTGCTCGCGCCCGTGCCGTTGGCCAATAAACGTCTTATCGAGCGCGGCTACAACCAGGCGTGGCAAATTGCCAGGCCGTTGGCCCGCGCGTTGAATGTGCGCAGCGACGCCACCTTGCTGCAGCGTGCGATCCACACCGCGCCGCAATCGCGGCTCGACCTGGACGCGCGCCGCCTGAACGTGGGCTGCGCATTCCGGGTCGTGAAACCGGTGCAAGGACTGCACGTCGGCATCGTCGACGATGTGATGACGACCGGTGCGACGCTCGAAGCGCTGGCGCGCACACTCAAAGCTGCCGGTGCGCGGCGCGTCACTAACTTTGTCGCGCTGCGCACGCCGAAAAACTAGTCTCCACCCGAAGCTCACCAGAAGCCATCATGTTCAATGTCGTTCTCGTCGAACCCGAAATCCCGCCGAACACCGGCAATGTCATCCGGCTGTGCGCCAACACTGGCGCGCGGCTGCATCTGATCGAGCCGCTCGGCTTTCCGCTCGACGACGCCAAGCTGCGCCGCGCCGGTCTCGACTATCACGAGTATGCGCAGATGAACGTGCATGCCGATTGGGCAGCATTCGTCGCCAGCGAAGCGCCCGATCCAGCGCGCATGTTCGCCTTCACCACCCGCGGTTCGGGCCGGTTTCACGAGCATGCGTTTCAATCCGGCGACTGGTTCGTGTTCGGCGCCGAAACACGCGGCCTGCCCGACACGGTGCTCGATCAATTCGCCAGTGAACAACGCGTGCGTCTGCCGATGCGGCCGGGCAACCGTAGCCTGAATCTCTCCAATACCGTGGCCGTAGTTGTGTTCGAAGCGTGGCGTCAGACCGGCTTCGACGGCGGCGCCTGACGCTGGTTCAGTTCGGCTTCGTAGCGCGCGAGCATTGCGTCGTCGAAACAGGCGAACACTACGCGCTCGATCTTCGGCGTGCGCGGCAAAGTTTCGAACACCGTGCCCACGGCGATCTGCACAGCTTCGTTGGCAGGAAAATGGTAGATGCCGCAACTAATCGCGGGAAACGCAATGCTCGTGCAATGCGCTTGATGCGCGACCTCGAGCGAGCGCTGATAGCAGGACGCAAGCAGGTCCTCCTCGCCGCGCGCACCCCCCTGCCAGACCGGGCCGACCGCATGGATCACATGTTTGGCCGGCAACTGGTAGCCGCGGGTGATTTTCGCGTCGCCCGTCGCGCAGCCGCCGAGCGTCTCACACTCGCGCAGCAGCTCCCTGCCGGCCGCGCGGTGAATCGCGCCATCCACGCCGCCCCCGCCTAGCAGCGAAGTATTCGCGGCGTTGACGATCGCATCCACGGCGAGTGTCGTGATGTCGACCACGCGCGCTTCTAGCGTGCAGTTGTTGAAACTGAGCATGGGAAACCTCGATGATCTGACGCGTCGATAGAATGTGGACAGCGACAGCGGGCAGCCGTTCAGCGTTTTTTCGCGCTAAACGGCTGAGAGACAAGACTTATTCAGCTTTCGAATCGCGCCGTAGCAAGGCGCTGACGGCGTCGCGCGGCGCCACACCGTCGAACAGCACGGCACAGACCGCCTGCGTGATCGGCATTTCAATCGCATGGGCACGTGCAATCGCCAGTACGGCTTGCGCACAGCGCACGCCTTCGGCCACGTGACCGAGACCGCCGAGAATATCGTCGAGCGTACGGCCTGCCGCGAGCTGCACGCCAACCGTGCGATTGCGTGATAGATCGCCCGTGGCGGTCAGAATCAGATCGCCAAGGCCGGTCAAACCGGTGAACGTCTCCGCCCGTCCGCCGAGCGTCACGCCAAGGCGCGACATTTCAGCCAGACCGCGCGTGATCAGCGCCGCGCGCGCGTTGAGCCCGAGGCCGAGACCGTCGGCGATACCGGTGGCAATCGCCAGCACATTCTTCACCGCGCCGCCCACTTCCACGCCGACGATGTCGTCGCCGGTATAGATGCGCATGGCGCCATGATGGAACGCGGCAACCGTGCGCTCACGGCACGTCGACGAGGTACTCGCGATCGTCAACGCAACCGGCAAGCCCTGCCCCACTTCGCGCGCGAAGCTTGGGCCCGACAGCACGCCGTTGCTGCCATGCCCCGGCAATTCAGCCGCGACCACCTGATGCGGCAACAACTGCGAGTCGGCTTCAAAACCCTTGCACAACCACACCACATGCGCCGGCACTTTGCCCGCGTCGCGCATGGCCCGGAACAAACCCCGCAGACCGGCGACGGGCGTTGCCACGACACATAACGCGTCGTCGGCGAGCCCGTGCTCGAGCGCGGCATTCAGATCGGCTTCGTAGTGAAGCGCCTCAGGCAAAGCAACGCCCGCCAGATAGCGGGCGTTTTCATGCGAAGCGGACAGATCGGCGATGAGCGCGGGTTCGCGCGCCCACAGCACCGTGTCGTGCCGCGCGGCCAGATGGCCGGCGAGGGCTGTGCCCCATGCACCGGCGCCGAGGACGGCAACCTTCATAGCCGGCACCGAACGGACGCGTTAATGCGTGACGCCGTTTTGCGCGGCGCCTTCCTGGCCGCCGCCCATTTGCGCGAGACGTTGCTCGTACAGCGCCTGGAAGTTGATCTCGGCGAGGTGGATCGGCGGGAAGCCTGCGCGGGTGATCGCGTCGGCGATGTTCGAGCGCAGGTACGGGAACAGGATCGTCGGGCAGGCGATGCCGACCAGCGGATCGATCTGCTCAGCCGGAATGTTGCGGATATCGAAAATGCCGGCTTGCTTGGCTTCGATCAGGAACGCAACCTTGTCCGACACCTTGGCCGTCACGGTGCCCGTGACCAGGATTTCGAACACGGTGTCGGCAAGACGCTCGGCCTTCACGTCGACTTCGACTTCGACCGAGGGCATTTCCTGCTCGAGGAAGATGCCCGGCGAATTCGGCTGCTCGAGCGACATGTCCTTCAGGTAGATGCGCTGGATGTTGAAGAACGGCTGGTTATTCTCGTCGGACATGATTGAGTGATTCCCTGATAGGTATGCATAGCGGCCGCCCATGGCTTCACGGGCCGCCAGATCGTTGCGGCACACCGCCTGCCCAAACAGGGCGACGGCGCGCCGGCTTGTATGTCGTCCACCTCGCTCACGCGCCGCCTGGCGCGCGAATTCAGGCAGTTGCTTCGAGCAGAGGCATCAAACCGCCCGCGCGATCGAGCGCGGACAGGTCATCGTACCCGCCGACATGCGTCTCGCCGATGAACACCTGCGGCACCGTGCGGCGACCGGTCCGTGTCATCATTTCTTCACGACGGGCCGGGTCTTTGTCGATCAGTACCTTTTCAACGTGCTCGACGCCGCGCGACTTTAAAAGACGTTCGGCCATCTGGCAATACGGGCACACCTGGGTGCTGTACATGATCACTTTATTCACTTGGCAACTCCTTGTTTCACCACCGGCATACCGGCTTTCTGCCAGGCGTCGACACCGCCTTCGAGAACGTGGACTTCGGCATACCCTGCATCTTGCACGATACGCGCTGCCTTGTTCGACTGCTGGCCGGTCTGGCATACCAGCAGCACCGGGTTGTTCTTGTTCTTCACGAGCTGCGCGACTTTCGCCTGCAACTCCGCGAATTCAAGGTGCCGTGCCGCGGGCAGATGGCCCTTGGCAAAGTCGGCGGACGAACGCAGATCGACGACCGCCGCATTGCGCCGGTTGATCAATTGCGTGGCTTCAGCGGCCGACAGGCCACCGCGGCCGCGCCGGCTGATCGTCGGCCACAGCAGCAACCCACCGGAGATGAGGACGATTGCGATCAGTACAAGGTTTGTGTAATCAGTGAAAAACTTCACGGAAAATCCGCCGAAAAAGAGAGAAATCGAAAAGGGCAATCCACCCATTATAAAATAACCGTCTGACGCGATGGCGGCGCTCCTCTAGAGGACCCTCGCAACGCTTTACCGCTTCCTTACTACCGACCGGCAATCTCATGTACAAACTCGTTCTCATCCGCCACGGCGAATCGACGTGGAACAAGGAAAATCGCTTCACGGGCTGGGTCGACGTCGACCTGACGGAGCAGGGCAATCGTGAAGCGCAACAAGCGGGCGTGCTGCTGAAGGAATCGGGCTACACGTTCGATATCGCCTACACCTCGGTGCTCAAGCGCGCGATCCGCACCCTGTGGCACGTGCAGGACCAGATGGACCAGATGTATATCCCGGTGGTGCACTCGTGGCGCCTGAACGAACGCCACTATGGCGCGCTGTCGGGTCTGAACAAAGCGGAAACCGCCGCCAGGTTCGGCGACGAGCAGGTGCTGGTCTGGCGCCGCAGCTACGATACGCCGCCGCCGGCGCTCGAGCCGTCGGACGAACGCGCGCCGTACAACGATCCGCGCTACGCCAAGGTGCCGCGTGAACAGTTGCCGCTCACCGAGTGCCTGAAAGACACGGTTGCACGCGTTCTGCCGTTGTGGAACGAGTCGATTGCACCCGCCATCAAGTCGGGCCGCAAGATCGTGATCGCCGCGCACGGCAACTCGATCCGCGCCATGGTGAAGTACCTCGACAATATTTCGGACGACGACATCGTCGGCCTGAATATTCCGAACGGCGTACCGCTCGTCTATGAACTGGACGAAAACCTGAAGCCGCTCAAGCACTACTACCTGGGCGACCAGGACGCGATCGCGAAGGCGCAAGCCGCCGTTGCCCAGCAAGGCAAGGCGGGCTGATCTGCTGACCTGCCATCTTGCCGCCATGCTGCCGTCAGAAATGCAGCGCAATGGCGGCTAAAAAATGGGCCGCGCCAACCGGCAAGACAGACTGGTTGACGCGTCCCGCATCCCCGCCGCGAGCCTTTCTGGCCGTCATTCGACTGTTACCGCACATTACTTCACCCGCGCAGGGCCGATCCTGCGAACCAGGCCCGGTGCGTGCTGTCGAATCACGATTTCCTGCGCTGCGCCCTGACTGGGCGGGTGTGCAGTTATACTTGTCCGTCCCCATCTCTATCGACGCTGCCACGCGCTTCCGACCGCAACAGACTCTATGCGAAAGAACCTGAAAAATATCGGCCTGATTGCCGCGGGCCTTGCTACCGGCGTGTTTGCCACCCTGCAACTCTCCGCCTCGGCCCAGCAGCCCGCCAGCGCCGCCTCGAGCGCCGTCGCACCGTTGCCGCTGGACCAACTCCGGCTCTTTGCCGAAGTCTTCGGGCAAATCAAACATGAGTACGTCGAACCGGTCGACGATAAAAAGCTCCTCACCGCCGCGATCAAGGGCATGGTGTCGAGCCTCGACCCGCACTCGTCGTATCTCGACAAGACCGATTACGAAGAACTGCAGGAGCAGACCAAGGGTCGCTTCGCGGGTCTCGGCATCGAAATCTCGTCTGAAGATGGCCTGATCAAGGTGATCTCGCCGATTGACGACACGCCCGCCTCGCGCGCTGGCATCCGTCCGGGCGACCTGATCACCCGCATCAATGACAAGCCGGTGCGCGGCATGACGCTCGACCAGGCCGTCAAGCAGATGCGCGGCGATCCGGGCACCAAGGTCACGCTCACCATTTTCCGCAAGACCGACGACCGTACGTTCCCGCTCACGGTGACGCGTGCGATCATCAAGGTCCAGTCGGTCAAGATGAAGATTCTGGCGCCGGGCTACGCGTATATCCGCATCACCAGCTTCCAGGAACGCACCACGCCTGATCTGGCTGCGAGACTACAAGACATCGCGCGTCAACAGCCGAACCTGAAGGGTCTCGTGCTCGACCTGCGCAATAACGGCGGCGGTCTGCTGCAAAGCGCGGTCGGCGTGGCCGGCGCGTTCCTGCCGCCGAATTCGGTTGTGGTGTCCACCAACGGCCAGATTCCGGATTCGAAGCAGGTCTATCGCGACACCTACGATAACTACCGCCTGCAATCGTTCGACAGCGATCCGCTGAAAGACGAAGCGCCGATCTTCAAGACCGTGCCGATGATCGTGCTGACCAACGCCTACTCGGCGTCGGCGTCCGAAATCGTCGCGGGCGCGCTGCAGGATCAGCACCGTGCGCTGATCGTCGGCAAGACCACCTTCGGCAAGGGCTCGGTGCAAACCGTGCGTCCCATGACGGCCGACACCGCGCTGCGTCTGACCACGGCGTACTACTACACGCCGAGCGGCCGTTCGATCCAGAACAAGGGCATTCGTCCTGACATCGCGGTCGATCAGTACGCGGAAGGCGATCCGGACGACGCACTGGTTACCCGCGAAGTCGACTACTCGAACCACCTTGCGAACACGCAGGATCCGAACGAGAAGAAGGAAGCGGAACAGCGTGAAACGGATCGCATGGAACAGCTGCGCGTCCTTGAAGAGCAGAACGATAAGAAGACGCCGGAACAGCGTCAGAAGGATCGTGAGCGCAAGCCGGTCGAGTTCGGTTCGACCGACGACTTCATGCTGCTACAAGCCCTGAATAAGCTGGAAAGCAAGCCGGTTCAGGAATCGAAGTCGCTGAGCGAGCGCCGTCTGGCGCAGAACAAGCCGGCCACGTCGGCCTCCGCGCCGGTCGCGGTGAAGCCCACGCAACCGGTACCGGGCGCATCGGGTCCGGCTCCGGCCTCGGCGCCTGCTACGCAAAGCAACTAAGCAGCAAAACCGACGTGTCTTCGCAGCTGAACATGCTGCGAAGACACGTGGCGGTACACGCTGCCGAATGCGGTGCCGCATGTCCTACCGCAGTACGGCAATACCAGTACCCGCACCCGTACGAACACCAGTTCCCCGCGCGATTAAAATAACGAAACCGCGCACGGCAGGCCGCCGGCCCTGCATCTCATTGCGCAACACTCCGCGCACCTCGCCATGAACGACGATCAACTCCTCCGCTATTCCCGCCACATCCTCGTCGACGAAATCGGCATCGAGTCGCAGCAGCGCTTTCTCGACGCGCACGCGATCATCGTCGGCGCGGGTGGTTTAGGTTCGCCCGCGGCGATGTATCTGGCGGCGGCAGGCGTCGGCCGCTTGACGCTGGTCGATGCCGATACGGTCGATCTGACCAACCTGCAGCGGCAGATTCTGCATGTGAGCGCGTCGGTCGGGCGCAAGAAGGTGGAGTCCGGGCGCGACGCGATCGCCCAGATCAATCCTGAGGTGGTGGTGAACGCAGTCGGCGAACGCGTCGACGATGCATGGCTGGATCGCGAGGTGCCGCAGGCCACCGTCGTGCTCGATTGCACCGATAACTTCGCCACGCGCCACGCGATTAACCGCGCGTGCGTGAGACATGGTGTGCCGCTGGTGTCGGGCGCGGCGTTGCGCTTCGACGGCCAGATCAGCACCTTCGATTTCCGCGACGCGGCATCGCCCTGCTACGCGTGCGTGTTCCCGGAGGATCAGCCGTTCGAGGAAGTCGCTTGCTCGACCATGGGCGTGTTCGCGCCGACGGTCGGCATCATCGGTTCGATGCAAGCGGCTGAAGCACTGAAAATAATCGGCGAAATCGGTACGCCGCTGGTGGGCCGCCTGACCATGCTCGATTCGCTGCGCATGGAATGGAATACGATGCGCATTGCGCGCCAACCGGATTGCCCAGTATGCGGACAACGGCATCAGGTCTGAAGCCTGAATAAGACGCTTGGGCGCCGAAATGGAACACGCCGCACACAGACAGGTGCGGCGTTTTTTTCATCGGAACCCGATCCGGGCTCGCAGCTTCAAGCCAGCACGACGCGCTTGAGTGCCGCCTGGACTTCTTCCGGTTCGAACGAAGCCAGCACGTCGGCCACCGGTTTCTCGAGCGTCTTGAGATGCGAGCGCAGCACTTCCTGTTTCACCACCAGCAACTGGCTCGGATGCATCGAAAACTCGGTCAGCCCCATGCCGAGCAGCAAACGCGTCAACGCCGGATCGCCCGCCATCTCACCGCACACCGACACCGGCACACCCGCCCGCTTCGCCTCGCGCAGCGTGAAGGCAATCAGATGCAGCACGGCCGGATGCAGCGGGTCGTACAGATGCGCGACCGCGTTATCCGCGCGATCGATTGCCAGCGTGTACTGGATCAGATCGTTGGTGCCGATCGACAGGAAATCGAGCCGTTTGAGAAACAGCGGCAATGCAATCGCGGCGGCCGGAATCTCGATCATCGCGCCGACCTGGACGGTCGGATCGTAAGCAATGCCGGCATCGTCCAGTTGACGCTTGGCTTCGCGAATCAGGTCGAGCGTCTGATCGATCTCCTGCGCATGCGCGAGCATCGGAATCAGAATCTTCACTTTGCCAAACGCCGACGCGCGGAGAATGGCGCGCAGTTGCGTCAGGAACATCTGCGGCTCGGAAAGGCTCCAGCGAATCGCCCTCAGCCCCAATGCGGGGTTCGCGGCGGTTTCGTAGCCGTCGCCCCCGCCCATTGAATCGAGCGGCTTGTCGGCGCCGACGTCGATCGTGCGGATCGTGACCGGCAGGCCGTTCATCAACTCGACCGCGCGACGATAGGCGGCGAACTGCTCTTCCTCTTCCGGCAGTTGGTGCTTGTGATTCATGAACAGGAACTCGGTGCGGAACAGACCCACCCCGGTTGCGCCTGAATCGATCGCCGCGCGCGCGTCCTCCGGCAACTCGATGTTCGCGCACAGTTCGATGCGTGTGCCGCACAGCGTTTGCGTGGGCGAAAATTTCAGACGCTGAAGCTTGCGTTGCTCGAGCGCCTTTTCGCTTTGGCGGTACGAGTACTCCTCCAGCACGATCGGCGCGGGATCGACGATCACGATGCCATGATCGCCGTCCACAATGATCAGGTCGTCCTGGCGGATCAGCGCGCTCGCATGTTGCACGCCCACCGCGGCCGGAATACCCAGGCTGCGCGCGACGATCGCCGTGTGCGAAGTCCGCCCGCCCAGATCGGTGACGAAACCCTGAAACGTTTGCGTCTTGAACTGCATCATGTCGGCCGGTGCGATGTCGTGCGCGACCACGATCATCTCGTCGCAGGTACCGTGCACGCCGTCCCCTAGCGCCACCGAGGCACCGGCGAGCGCTTTCAGTACGCGCTCCACCACCTGTTCGATGTCGGCTTTGCGCTCGCGCAGGTACTCGTCTTCGATATCGTCGAAATGGCGCGACAGGCGCTCGAGTTGTTCAGTCAGCGCCCACTCGACGTTGTAGCGGCGGGTACGGATCAGGTCGATGGTTTCCTGCACGAGCATCGCGTCGTTCAGGATCATTGAATGAACATTGATGAACGCGCCCATTTCGCTGGGCGCGTCCGCGGCGAGATCGGCGCGCAACGCGTCGAGCTCGTGATGCACGTGTTGCTGCGCCGCGCGAAAGCGCTCGATCTCGCCCTCGATCTGGGCGGGTTCGATCAGATAGTGGTCTACGTCAAGTGCAGCCGGGGCGATCAGATAAGCCCGCCCGATGGCGATACCGCGTGACACGGGAATTCCATGCAGCGTGAAGGACACGCGCACCTCCTCTAGTTGTGTGATGCCGCGGCAAACCGCTGCAATGCTCTCAGACTCTCGTCGTCATTATAAATTCCGCGCCCCGTGTAGATACGTTAAGGCTGTGTGCAGCGCAGCACGAAATAACGTCGCTACCGGCAGGCAATGCGCCATGACCCACCTTGAAGTCCGGTCACTTGCGTCCTCCTTGCGTTGCCGGCTCATACGCCCTCGTGCCTCTCATGCGCCGATTGTCACGCGCTAAAAAAAATGCCGCGGACAAGCGCGGCATTTTGCTCAGACAAGGAGGGCGCGCAAATCACTGACCTTCGCCGAATTTATCGGCAATCAGTTTCAACAGTGCGTCCATTGCTTCTTTTTCGTCGCTACCTTCTGTTTCGATCAGCACCGTGCTGCCTATCCCCGCGGCCAGCATCATCACACCCATGATGCTCTTGGCATTGATACGGCGGCCATTGCGGCTCATCCAGATTTCAGCCTGGTAGTTGCCCGCGAGTTGCGTCAACTTGGCCGACGCGCGCGCGTGCAGCCCCAGCTTGTTCACAATAGTCGTTTCCTGTTGCAGCATGTGATGGTCCGAAGCGCGGGTAAGTGTTGTGGTGAAGGTGAAAAGTGAAACTGCAAACTAGTTGCAAATCGGTTGCAAACTGGCAGCAACCCGATTGCAACCGTTTAAATCTGTGCGATGCGCTTACAAGCCGGTCGAGCCGGCTTTTTGCGTCAGGTCTGCCTCGGCCGGCAACGCGGGCAAACAGTCCGCCGCAGCGGCCTCGGGCGGCAAAGCCGGCAAACAGTCGCCGGATTCCGCGCAAGGCGCAACCGGCGCCGGCGTGGCGGGCCCGATTGCATGCACGCCCTTGGTGGCCCCGGCGAGCGCTTTGTCGACCAGCGTATCCAGCGGTGTAGCGCGATAACAGACCGCGCGCACCAGCATCGGCAGATTGACGCCGCATAGCACGCGAACGTTCGGCACCGATGCGAGCCGCCCGGCGATATTCGCCGGCGTGGCACCAAACATGTCGGTGAGCACGAGCGCGCCGTTTTCTTCCTTGAGCCTCTCGATTTCGGAGTGCGCGAACGCAACCTGCTGCGCGGGATCGCAATCGGGCGATACGTCGATCACGCCGATGCGAGCCGGCAAGCCACCGTAGATGTGCGAGATGCAATCGCGCAACGCGGTGGCGAACGGAGCGTGCGCAATGATCAGAATGCCTGCCATGTCAGCCTTACTGCAAAAGAACGGCCCCGAACCATGAACCGGAACGAAGCCCGGTTCGCAAGCGCCCCCGACCGGCCGTGGGTCGTGAGGGCCGGACCACATCATCTGACGAGCGGCCCGCGACGCCGCCTGGTGCGACGGCATTGACGGAAAACTGCTCGCTTACAGTGCGCAAACCAAGTCCGCAAACCAAGTCCGCAAACCATGCCTGGAGCGTCCGGCAGACGCGATCGATTCGGCTTGGCGCGGGAGAGCGGGCATTGTAGCAGGCTCATTTTCGCGCCAAAGCCGGTGTTTCGCTCGATGCGGATTTACTACACAGTTTGGGGGCTATGGCGGCCATTCAAGGGCTTGCGTGGCCTCAAGCCGCTGCACGCTCCAAGGCGTCGATGAACATCGCGGCGACGTCGAACCCGGTCTGATCCATGATCTCGCGAAAACACGTCGGGCTCGTCACGTTCACCTCGGTGAGCCAGTCGCCGATCGCGTCCAGTCCGACCAGCAGCAGGCCACGCGCGGCGAGCACCGGCGCGAGCGTGTCGGCAATCTTGCGGTCGTGCTCGGTGAGCGGTCGCGCCACGCCCAGGCCACCCGCAGCGAGGTTGCCGCGCACTTCATTGCCCTGAGGAATCCGCGCGAGCGAAAACGGCACCGCCTCGCCCCCAATCAGGAGAATGCGCTTGTCGCCCTCCTTGATCTCGGGAATGAATTTTTGCGCCATCACCGAGCGAGCGCCGTCGTGGCTCAGCATCTCGATGATCGAGCCGAGATTCATGCCGTCGGCCTTCACCCGGAACACGCCCATGCCGCCCATGCCGTCGAGCGGCTTCAGGATCACGTCGCCGTGTTCTTCGTGGAAGGCCCGCAAACGCGTGGCGTCGCGAGTGACCAAAGTGGGTGTCACGAATTGCGCGAATTCGCCGATCGCCAGCTTTTCCGAGTGATCGCGAATCGCCTGCGGCTTGTTGAAAATGCGCGCGCCGCCGCGCTCGGCCAGTTCCAGCAGCCAGGTCGACGTCACATATTCCATGTCGAACGGCGGGTCTTTACGCATCACGACCGCGCTGAAGCTTTTCAGCGATTTCGGCGCGGCCGCTTCAGCGGCGTACCACGTGTCGCGATGCAGGTCCGTCACGTCGCCGACGATCGCAAAGCGCTGCACGTTCGCCTCGACGTCGCCGCCCGTCCACGCCAGATGCTTCGGCTCGCACGTGTAGAGCGTGTGACCGCGGCGCGCGGCTTCGGCCATCATGGCGTAGGTCGAGTCTTTGTAGATCTTGAACTGCGTAAGCGGATCTGCGATGAAAAGAATGTCCATGGGAATTCCGGTGCGCCCTTAGGGCTTGGCATTGATCGTCAATAGTGTCGCTGAAAATGGCGATGGCGGCACGCATGCCGCCATCCGCCACCTCGCGAGGCTTAAACCTGAATCGCTTCCGGATCGGTCTTTTCCAGTTCGACCGATGCGGCCAGCAAGCCGAGCCGCGCCACCACGCCATACATATAGAAGCGATTCGGCGGCGCGGCGCCGGGCTTGGCGTGCGCGTCCGGCAGCGCCGTATGCTCGAAGCCGAGCGGCACGAAGTGCATGCCGGGCGCGTTCAGATTCTGATCGCGATCGCGGCTGCCGTGCACGCGGTAAAAGCCGCCCACCACGTAACGGTCGATCATGTACACAACCGGCTCGGCGACTTCTTCGCCGATGCGCTCGAAGGTGTACACGCCTTCCTGCACGATCACGTCGTGCACTTCGAGACCGTCTTTGGTGGCGGCCATTTTCGCGCGTTCGCGCTTCGTGAGCGCAGCCACTTCCGACGCGTCGTGCACCGTCATCACGCCCATGCCGTAGGTACCCGCATCCGACTTGATGACGACATACGGTTTCTCGGAGATGCCGTACTCGCGATACTTCTTGGCGATCTTCTTGAGCACGCCGTCGATCGCATCCGTCAACGCTTCTTCGCCGGTGCGCTCCTGGAAATCGACCCCTTCGACATGCGCGAAGTACGGATTGATCATCCACGGATCGATTTCGACCATCTTCGCAAACTTCTTCGCGACGTCGTCATAACAGGAGAAATGCGTGGATTTGCGGCGCACGGCCCAGCCGGCATGCAGCGGCGGCAGCAGATACTGCTCGTGCAGGTTTTCCAGCACGGGCGGAATGCCACCGGACAAATCATTGTTCAGCAGAATCGAACACGGGTCGAAATTCTTCAGACCGAGGCGCCGATGCGAACGCTCGAGCGGTTCGAGCACGAGTTTCTGGCCGTCGGACAGCGCGATCGTGACCGGCCCGACGATGCTTTCGTCGAGCGTGCCAAACCGCACGTTCAAGCCTGCCTGACGCATGATCGCCGCCAAACGGGCAACATTCTCGAGATAAAACGCGTTACGCGTGTGGCGCTCGGGGATCACCAGCAGATTCTTGGCGTCCGGGCAGATCTTCTCGATCGATGCCATGGCGGCCTGGACGGCGAGCGGCAGCACTTCCTGCGGCAGATTGTTGAAGGCGCCGGGAAACAGATTGGTGTCGACCGGCGCGAGCTTGAAGCCCGCGTTACGCAGATCGACCGAACAATAGAACGGCGGCGTGTGCTCCTGCCATTCGAGCCGGAACCAGCGTTCGATGGCGGGGGTCGCGTCGAGGATCTTCCGCTCGAGGTCGAGCAGCGGGCCGTTTAACGCCGTAACTAGGTGCGGAACCATTGATCACTCGCAGACTGGAGAAAAAAGATTGTAGAGCAAATGCTTTGCCCATTTGGGGACGGTTTCTCCATTCGCAAGCGGACGCGAATGCATTCTCTCTATCGTGATGATAGGCGGGGAAATCTACCGTTAACAAGATAAGCCGCAAGAAAAAAGCCCGCCTTA
>NZ_JAXDPY010000200.1:0-13147 GCF_034668105.1 Paraburkholderia sp.
AGCCGCCGATTCGCGCCGATGCACGGACTCCTTCACGAACGAACTGTCGATCTTGAGCTTGTCGAATGAGAAGCGCACAAGCGTGGACATGGTTGAGAAGCCCGTACCGAAGTCGTCGAGCGCCAGCCCGATTCCCAACGCGCGAAGCTTCTCGACGTTGTGCCGGGTAACGGTGTCGTCCCTCAACAGCACGGTTTCCGTAACTTCGATATTCAGCCGCGCCGGCGGCAACCCCGTCTTGCGAAGGATCGCGGCCACCGTCGAGGCGAAAGTTTCCTCCCGCAATTGCACCGGCGAAACATTGACAGCGACGCTCACGGCATCACGCGACGTGGCAGCTTCCGTACACGATTGCAGCAAGGCCCACTCCCCGAGTGCGAGGATGAGGCCCGTGCGTTCCGCCGTGGGAATAAATGCGGAGGGAGAAAGCTCGCCGCGCGTGGGGTGCGTCCAGCGAAGCAGCCAGGCGAAAGCGCCGCGCCCAGACCCAGTAGCGCAAGAATGAACGAAATCTGGAGCAGCACGAGCCGCGGCGTGCCTGCGTTGCGTCCGGCCAGTCCGCCGATCACGCCCACCGCACAAACGTTGCCGAGCAGAAAAAGCGTCTGGTTTCCGCTGGTATTGCACAGGAAAGTACCAAAGCCGAACAGCGCGGCCCAGAGCAGGCTTGCAAAAAGAAAGGCCGAAGTAGGCGTGGGCAGGTTGCGGGCGCTGCGCCGGCAGCACAACCGGATCAACGTGAGACGCGCAATCAACAGCGCGACCACGGCGCTGCCCCATTGGAGAAAACGCTACTTCGACAGACGCAGCGACTTTGATAGCACGATGCCCCGCTGTGGACTCACCAGCCAGACAGCGCGAACATTGACGTATAACCTGGAGATTCGTCTCGTGATGTCCGTAGGCTCGTCATCGGTCGGATCGCTGTGATTGCTCTGGTCGATAAGATACGGTGGCACCAGGCGACCCACGAGGACAATCGCGAAGTCCCCATTCGCTTCGGCGTACGCAGTCCGTGAGAGCGTCACGCGTCCACGAACCGTGCTGTTCTTACTTTCGCCGGACTCGAGTTCAATCGTATCGATATGCTGGATGAACCCTTTGGACCTCGCTTCCGGCGCGATCACCAACCCTCGGCCACTCGGGCCAGTCGTCGTCTCCTGCAGCAGGATGCCCCGCTGATTTTCGTCACCAGACAGATCCGCGCTGACCGTCAACTGATGCGTCTCTGTCCGATACCGGATCCCGTACGGCACACGCACCAGGAAAAACAGATCGCGGTCGAGATTGGCCGCCGCCAAGTCGGAATTCGGGCGCTGCTTGTGGGTGGGAATGGGAATCAGGCTTTGAACGCGCTCGCGTAAGGAAGGCGGGGCGACATGAATGTGCTGGTTCGCCAACGTATCCCGAATGGCAACCGGATCGTCGCCGACAAAAGGATGTCCGGCTGAAAATTGGGTAGAAGCAGGGGCCTCGGCGTCTGCCGCGTGGTTGACAGTGGCGGCGTTCGCTGGAGTCCCGATTTGCGCCAACATCCCCATGAGAACGAGGGCGCACGCGGCCTTCGTATGAACCAGTGTGGATTTCAGAGGAAACACGACAAAACTCCTGGTATTCCAGCGGGGCCTGCAAAACGATCGAACCGGTAGCGCGGTGTTCGATCTCAGCGACAAGGGGTATTCGATTCGTAGAAAATTATTGCACGATCAGATGAAGTGCCCCGCCCTTCTCTGCAATGTCCTTCGCCACCATGGGGTCAACGTCAAAGCTGGCCGCGCGCCTGGCATCGGTCCCGCCCATTAGCGGCGATCAAACGGCTCTTTCCTCAATTCAGCCGCGATGAAGTCCACAAATGCACGACCCGCCATCCGGGTAGTGCGCCCCATCGGGAAATACGCATGCACGGGCAAGTCGGCCATTTTCCCATTCGGGCAGTAACCGCACGAGCGCCCCGTGATCGACCTCCGATCGAGACGCCCATGAAGTCGTCGAGAGAACGCCAAGGCCGGCGACTGCCGCAGCAAGCGCGCCCGTTGGCTGCGTCGACCCGCGTGTCGATCCGATGGATGTACTCAAACTGGCGCCCGGCGAAACGGCAGTGATCCGCAATGTGGGAGGACGCGTGAATCCGGCGCTGCTCGAAACAATGACGCTTCTCGGCGCCGTTTCGCGGGCGGCGGGACAGCCAGCGGGCGCCGGTTGGAACCTGGTCCTCCTGCAGCATACCGATTGTGGAATCAACGGTTGCTACCATCACGCGCCGAAGTTGCTGTCGAAATATATGGGTGTCGCCGAAGACAAACTCGACGATCTCGCGATCACCGATCCGTACAAGGCAGTCGCGCCAGACGTGGCGGCGCTCAAAGCCAATCCGAATTTCCCGGGCACGTTCACGGTAGGCGGTCTTGTGTACGACGTGAAGACCGGCCGTATCGAAACGGTCGTTCCTGCCGCCACGCTGCGGCCCGAATAAGGTAAACAGCAGCGCGACACCGCTGCGCGCGCGGCCCGATGGTGAAAGTACTCGCCACGTCGGGCCGTAAGCTTCACCATTTACTTGACATCTAAACTATCTAGACCTAAATTACCCTTCAAAGCAAGTTCACGTGGGGGAATCATCATGCGCATCGTCTGTATCGGCGGCGGCCCGGCTGGGTTGTACTTCGGCTTGTTAATGAAGAGCCGGAATCCGGCCTACGACGTCACGGTGGTCGAACGCAACCGTCCTTACGACACCTTCGGCTGGGGCGTGGTGTTCTCCGACCAGACCCTCGGCAATCTGCGCGCCGCCGACGCCCCGAGCGCCGACGCGATCCTCGACGCCTTCAACCACTGGGACGACATCGAGATCAATTTCCGTGGCAGACAGATCCGCTCGTCGGGTCACGGCTTCTGCGGCATCGGCCGCAAACGTCTGCTGAATATCCTGCAGGCGCGCTGCGAAGAGCTGGGCGTCAAGCTGGTTTTCGAAACCCAGGTCACGGACGACACGACCTACGAGGCCGACCTGATCGTTGCCTGCGACGGCGCCAACAGCGCGGTCCGCCAGAAACACGCGGCCACTTACAAGCCCGCCATCGACATGCGCGACTGCCGCTTTGTCTGGCTCGGCACCAAAAAACTTTTCGACGCCTTCACCTTCGCCTTCGAAGAAACCGAATTCGGCTGGTTCCAGGCGCACGCCTATCGTTTCGACGACCAGACCTCCACCTTCATTGTCGAAACGCCGGAACATGTATGGCGTGCCGCCGGTCTCGACGAGATGAGCAAGGAAGACAGCATCGCGTTCTGCGAGAAGCTGTTTGCCAACTATCTGGACGGCAATGCGTTGCTATCGAACGCCGCGCATTTGCGTGGTTCGTCGCAGTGGATTCGCTTCCCGCGTGTCGTCAACGAGGAATGGGTCCATTGGCGCAATAACGCAAATGGCACCCGAACGCCGATCGTGCTGATGGGCGACGCGGCGCATACCGCGCATTTCTCGATCGGCTCGGGCACCAAGCTCGCGCTCGAAGATTCGATCGAACTGGCCAACAGCATCGGCGCGCATCCTGGCGACTTGCCGGCCGCACTGAAACACTACACGGACGTGCGCAGCATCGACGTACTGCGCATTCAGAACGCCGCGCGCAATTCGACGGAGTGGTTCGAGCATGTCGACCGCTATACGTCATTCGAGCCCGAACAGTTCGCGTATTCGCTGCTTACGCGCTCGCAGCGCATTTCGCACGAGAACCTTCGCGAACGCGACGCGCGCTACCTGTCCGGCTTCGAAGACTGGCTCGCACAACGCTCCGGCATTGAGCGCGCGCCTGAAAAGCACTCCGTCCCGCCCATGTTCACGCCCTTCACGTTGCGCGGCGTCACGCTGAAAAACCGTGTGGTCGTCTCGCCGATGGCGCAGTACTCCGCCGTCGACGGTATCGCCGGCGACTATCACCTGATGCATCTCGGCGCCCGTGCCATGGGCGGCGCCGCGCTCGTGATGACGGAAATGACCTGCGTGTCGCCGCAAGGGCGCATCACGCCCGCCTGTCCCGGCATGTATGCGCCCGAACATCTCACGGCATGGAAGCGCATTGTGGATCTCGTGCATGCACAGTCGGACGCGAAGATCGGTATTCAGTTGGGCCATTCCGGCGCAAAAGGCTCGACGCGCGTGGCCTGGGACGGCATCGACCAACCGCTTGACGAAGGCAATTGGCCGCTCGTCTCCGCTTCACCGCAGCAATACTTGAACGGCATCAGCCAACACTCGCGCGAAGCCACGAAAGACGAGTTAAGCGAAATCGAAGCGCAGTTCGTGCGCGCCGCGCAAATGTCCGCCCAGGCGGGCTTCGATTGGCTCGAACTGCATTGCGCGCACGGCTATTTCCTATCGAGCTTCCTGTCGCCGTTGACCAACCATCGCACGGACGAATACGGCGGCTCGCTGGAAAACCGCCTGCGCTACCCGTTGCAGATCTTCAAGGCTATCCGCGCCGTCTGGCCGCAAGACAAACCGATTTCCGTACGGATTTCCGCTAATGATTGGGTCGAAGGCGGCACCACGCCCGACGACGCCGTGCAAATCGCCCGTGCCTTCAAGGCGGCCGGCGCCGACATGATCGACGTATCGTCGGGCCAGGTCAGCAAGCAGGAAAAGCCCGTCTACGGCCGCATGTTCCAGACGCCATTCGCCGACCGCGTGCGCAACGAGGCCGGTATTGCGACGATCGCCGTTGGCGCGATCTCTGAAGCGGACCACGTGAACAGCATCATCGCGGCGGGCCGCGCCGATCTCTGCGCGATTGCGCGCCCGCATCTGGCGAATCCGTCGTGGACACTCAATGAGGCCGCAAAAATCGGCTATTTCGATGTGATGTGGCCGAAGCCCTACACCGCCGCGAAATCGCAACTCGAACGCAATCTCGAACGTGAGCGCGCCCAGCTCGCTGCGAATGCGGGGCTATCGCCACAAGAACGCGCGCAACGCGCTGAAGGAACCACGTGAATACGCTCAGCAGAACACTCGCCGGACAACATGCCGTCGTCACTGGCGGCGGCAGCGGCATCGGCGCGGCGGTGGCCGAAGCATTGCTACGTGCCGGCGCGCGGGTCACCCTGATGGGCCGCAACGCGCAACGTCTGGATGCGCAGCGGGAAAAAATCCACGCGCTCGGCGAGGTTGCTTGCGTCAGTGTCGATGTCACACAGGAAGACTCCGTAGCCAGTGCATTCGCGCAAGCCGGCGCAATCGACATCCTCGTCAACAACGCGGGCCAGGCGCAAGCCGCGCCATTCACGCATACCGACATGGCGCTCTGGCAGCGCATGCTCGACGTGAACCTCACCGGTGTGTTTCTCGGTACGCGCGCCGTGTTGCCCGGCATGCTCGAACGCGGCCACGGCCGCATCGTCAACGTGGCGAGCACGGCGGGGCAAATCGGCTACGCGTATGTCGCCGCTTATTGCGCCGCGAAACACGGCGTAGTCGGTTTGACTCGCTCACTCGCGCTGGAAGTTGCGACGAAAGGCGTCACCGTCAACGCAGTCTGTCCCGGCTATACGGAAACCGAACTGCTGCACGCATCGCTCGAACAGATCACCACCAAGACCGCGCGCACCGAACAGCAGGCGCGCGAAACCTTGCTGCGTTCGAATCCGCAACATCGCTTCGTGAGTCCGGAGCAGGTCGCCCATGCCGTGCTATGGCTCTGCCAACCCGGCTCGGACGCAATCACGGGCCAATCCATTTCCATCTCCGGTGGAGAAGTAATGTGAGCAAGTCGTCGAACATCAACAAGCCCACGGCGGCGGAAAGCAAACCGCCGCGCAAAGGTGTTGCCAAACCAGCGGAGAACGTCGTGGATCTGGAAATGAGCACGGGCGCCGATAGTCACATGGGCTTGCGTTTGTGGCTGCGCATGCTGACCACGACCAATCTCGTGCAAGCCGAACTGCGCAAACGCCTGCGCAACGAATTCGACACCACGTTGCCGCGATTCGATTTGATGGCGCAGCTCGAACGTCATCCGGAAGGCCTGAAGATGACCGAGTTGTCGCGCCGTTTGATGGTGACGGGCGGCAATGTCACCGGTATTACCGATCAGCTCGAGAAAGAAGGCCTGGTTTCGCGCGATACCGATCCGAACGATCGCCGCTCGATCAGCGTATGTCTGACACCGGCTGGCCGCAAGGCGTTCGACAAGATGGCGGTGGCGCATGAGCAATGGGTCGTCGAGTTGTTCGGCGGCCTGAGCCTCGACGAAAAATCGCGCACCCACCAGCGTCTTGGCAAACTCAAACAACACCTGCTCGACAGTCTGAAAGATTGAGCCGCACCGAATTGAGCATTGCATGGAGACACACATGACACGATCCAACGCCGACGCGCTGCTGGCCGGCAACCGCCTGACACTCGCCGGTTATGAGGCGCGGCACTTCGGCTGGTCGGTCGCCGACAAGGTCGCGACGATCACGCTGAACCGCCCCGAGCGCAAGAACCCGCTGACCTTCGAGTCGTATGCGGAATTGCGCGATCTGTTCCGGCAACTGACCTACGCGACCGACGTCAAGGCGGTGGTGATTCACGGCGCTGGCGAGAACTTCTGCTCCGGCGGCGATGTGCACGACATCATCGCGCCGCTGATCGATCTGCCGATGCCGGAACTGCTGCTGTTCACGCGCATGACCGGCGATCTGGTCAAAGCCATGCGCCATTGCCCGCAACCCATCATTGCCGCGGTCGACGGCGTCTGCGCCGGTGCCGGCGCGATTCTGGCGATGTCGTCCGACATGCGCCTCGGCACCGCGCGCAGCAAGCTCGCGTTCCTGTTCTCACGCGTCGGCCTCGCGGGTTGCGATATGGGCGCATGCGCGATCCTGCCACGCATCATCGGCCAGGGGCGCGCCGCCGAATTGCTGTTCACCGGCCGCTCGGCGAGTGGCGACGAAGGCCACGCCTGGGGCTTCTATAACCGCCTGTGCGAACCGGCAGCGCTCCTCGCCGACGCCCAGAAGCTCGCCGCCGATCTCGTCGCCGGCCCGACTTTCGCGCATGGCATCACGAAGAAGATGCTGCACCAGGAATGGAGCATGAGCATCGACGAAGCGATCGAATCGGAAGCGCAAGCCCAGGCCATTTGCATGAGCACACGCGATTTCGAACGGGCGTACAGCGCGTTTGCCGCGAAGTCGCGCCCGGTGTTCGAGGGAGATTGAATTGAGCACGAACAGCGATAAGGGCGATCTGGATCTGCACAGCGCGCTGGCCTGGCCGTTCTTCGAACCACGCCACCGGGCGCTGGCCGCGGGTATCGAGGCATGGTGCCGCGCGAATCTCACGCACGTAGAGCACGACGACGTCGATGCGACCTGCCGTCGTCTGGTCCGTGAACTCGGTACGGCAGGCTGGCTGAAATACGGTGTCGGCGGTGAGGCGTATGGCGGCCACGGCGATACTATCGACACCCGCACCGTGTGCCTGCTGCGCGAAACGCTCGCCAAACATTCCGGTCTCGCCGATTTCGCGTTGGCCATGCAGGGGCTCGGCTCGGGCGCGATCTCGCTTGGTGGCACGCACGAGCAAAAAGCCCGCTATTTGCCGCGCGTGGTCAACGGTACTGCTCTCGCCGCGTTCGCTTTGTCGGAACCGGAAGCGGGATCCGACGTCGCCGCGATGGCATTGAGCGCGCGCGAAGACGGCGACGCCTATGTGCTCGACGGCGACAAGACGTGGATCTCGAACGGCGGCATCGCCGATTTCTACGTGGTGTTCGCCAGAACCGGCGAAGCGCCAGGCGCGCGCGGCATCACCGCGTTCATCGTCGACGCCGACACGCCGGGCCTGGAAATCGCCGAACGTATCAACGTAATCGCGCCGCATCCGCTTGCGCGTTTGCATTTTGCCGGTGCACGTGTGCCGCGTAGCCAGATGCTCGGTGCACCCGGTGAAGGTTTCAAGCTGGCGATGCGTACGCTGGATATCTTCCGCACGTCGGTGGCGGCTGCGTCGCTGGGCTTCGCGCGACATGCGATGGCCGAGGGCCTCTCGCGTGCCGCGTCGCGCAAGATGTTCGGACAGACGCTCGGCGATTTTCAGCTGACGCAAGCCAGGCTCGCGCAGATGGCATTGACGATCGACAGCAGCGCCTTGCTGGTTTATCGCGCGGCCTGGTTGCGCGATCAAGGCGCAAACGTCACGCGTGAAGCCGCAATGGCTAAATGGCACGCAAGCGAAGGCGCGCAACAGGTGATCGACGCCGCCGTGCAACTCTACGGCGGCATGGGTGTGCAAAGCGGCACGGCCGTCGAGATGCTGTATCGCGAGATTCGTGCACTG
This sequence comes from Paraburkholderia sp., assembly GCF_034668105.1. Lineage (GTDB taxonomy): Bacteria > Pseudomonadota > Gammaproteobacteria > Burkholderiales > Burkholderiaceae > Paraburkholderia. The sequence continues at coordinate 8,324 of NZ_JAXDPY010000200.1, forward strand.
CGGATTTACGAAGGCGCGACCGAAGTGCAGCAACTGATCGTCGGCCGCGACCTCCTGAAGGCCCACGCTGCGCAAGTCACCGGGGACGCGGCGAAATGAGCGCGACCTTCGAACGGCCGGTCCGTATCCGCTTCTCGCACTGCGATCCAGCCGGCATCGTGTTCTTTCCGCAGTATCTGGTGATGACCAACGCGCTGGTCGAAGACTGGTTCAACGAAGGCCTGCGGATCGACTTCGCGCAGATGATCGCGCAACGCCGCGTCGGCTTGCCGATCGTCAAACTCGATTGCGAGTTTTCGCGGCCGAGCCAGATGGGTGAAACGATCACGCTGGCACTCAGCGTCGTGGCCATCGGCCGCCGCTCGATCAGCATCGAGATCGTCGGCTACTACGGCGACGAAACCCGCTTTCGCGCGAAACAGGTGCTCGTGACGACATCGCTCGAACGCGGCACCTCCATCGACATTCCCGCCGACATCGCGAGCGCGCTCGCGACGTTTGCTCCACAGCCCGAATCCACCGAGGCGCATCGCTCATGAAAAAAGCTCTCCTCCCAGCCGGTTGGATCAAACCGCGCGGCTACGCGAACGGCGTCGCGGCCACCGGCACGCAAGTGTTCATCGCCGGCCAGATCGGCTGGGACGAACAGGCGCGGTTCCAGACCACCGACTTCGCACAGCAGGCGATTCAGGCGCTCAAGAATGTGCTCGCCGTCCTGCACGAAGCAGGCGGCACACCCGAGCATCTCGTTCGCATGACGTGGTACGTCACGGACAAGCGCGAATACCTCGCCTCACTGAAAGATATCGGCCGTGCGTTTCGCGACCTGATCGGCGATTACGACATTGCGATGAGCGCGGTTCAGGTCGTCGCGTTGATCGAAGACGAAGCCAAGGTCGAAATCGAAGCAACGGCAGTGATCGCTCAGTAAGCCCATTACTACGAAGCACCCAGCTACCACGCCAACCGAAGCGCATTCAGCCGGCTCAACGCCCGGGAGACCATGATGGAACCGTCAGCACACGTCGATACCTTCGCGCGCGACAATCTTCCGCCGCAGGATCAATGGCCTGTCTTTCTGCTCGACAATCCGGATGTTGCCTATCCGGCGCGCTTCAACTGCGCGACGGAATTGCTCGACAGAACCATCGAAGCGGGACATCGCGATCGTCCGGCGATCTGGTCGGAGGTGGACGGAAAGCCACAAGCCACTACCTATGGCGAGTTGCTTGCACTGGTCAATCGCAGCGCGCATGTACTGGTCGACGAAATGGGTTTGCAGCCGGGTAACCGCGTGCTGCTGCGTGGACCGAATACGCTGCATATGGCGGTAACCGCGCTCGCCGCCTTGAAAGCCGGCCTCGTCGTGGTGCCCACCATGCCGCTGTTGCGTGCGAAGGAACTCAAGCAGATCATCGAGAAAGCGCAAGTCAGCGCGGCGCTCTGCGATGCACGCCTGACCGAGGAGCTCGCGCGCTGCAACAATCCGCAGGATGAGTTTTACTGCGCGGGCCTTAAGCAAACGCTCCTGTTTCACGACGACTCCGCCGCTTCGCTCGACACGCTCGCGATCAACAAACCAGACCGCTTCACCGCCTGCGACACCGCCGCCGACGACGTCTGCCTGATCGCCTTCACCAGCGGCACGACGGGCGCCCCGAAAGGCTGCATGCACTTTCATCGCGACGTACTGGCGATGTGCGATCTGTTTCCGCGTCACGTTCTCAAGCCTTCATCGAGCGATATCTTTTGCGGCACGCCGCCGCTCGCGTTCACGTTCGGCCTTGGCGGCATGCTGTGCTTTCCGCTGCGCGTGGGTGCGTCGACGGTGCTGATCGAGCGGCTCACGCCCGTGACCTTGCTGCAAACCGTCGAGCGTTTTCACGCAACGATCATGTTCACCGCGCCGACGTTCTACCGGCAAATGGCGCCGCTGGTCGCGCATCACGACGTGTCGAGCCTGACGAAAACAGTCTCGGCGGGTGAGGCGTTGCCGGATTCGACACGCCGCCTGTGGCGCGACGCAAGCGGCATCGACATGATCGACGGAATCGGTGGCACAGAACTGATCCATATTTTCATCTCCGCACAAGGCGACGCGATCCGCCCGCATGCGATTGGCCGCGCGGTGCCGGGCTACGTGGTGCAAGCCGTGGATGACGCGATGCAACCCGTCGCGCCCGGCACGATCGGCAAACTCGCGGTACGCGGGCCGACCGGCTGCCGCTATCTCGCCGACGACAGGCAGGCGAAGTTCGTCCGTAACGGCTGGAATCTTCCCGGCGACTCGGTCTATCTCGACGAAGACGGCTACGTGTTCTATCAGGCCCGCGCCGACGACATGATCGTCTCCGCCGGCTACAACATCTCCGGCCCGGAAGTGGAAAGCGTGCTGATGCAACACGACGCGGTGGCCGAATGCGGCGTGATCGGCGAGCCGGACGAAACGCGCGGGCAGATCGTCAAAGCCTTCGTGGTGCTGAACCCGGGCTATACGGGGGACGACAAACTGGTCGCGCAACTGCAGGATTTCGTGAAAAATAGCGTGGCGCCGTATAAGTACCCACGCGTCATCGCTTTCATCGATTCGCTGCCGCGCACCGAAACCGGCAAGCTCAAGCGCTTTGAATTGCGTACGCTCAGGTAAGCCCTTCATGTAGCCTCTTTTTCGTCGGAGACACACCGCATGGCCGCCTCTTTCATCGAAGTCGTCGCCCAGGATGGCGGCCGTTTCAACGCCTACGTCGCACGTCCGGCGCAAGGCTCGGGCCCGGGGCTCGTGCTGCTGCAGGAAATTTTCGGCATCAACGAGACCATGAAGTCGATGGCCGATCGCTTCGCGGAAGAAGGTTATGTGGTGGTCGTGCCGGATCTCTTCTGGCGGATCGAGCCGGGCATTTCGCTCGGCTATGGCGAAGCCGATATGAAGCAGGCGCTCGACTACCTCGGGCAGTTCGACGTCGATCTCGCCGTCGACGATATCGCGGCAACGGTCGCGACCTTGCGCGCGTTGCCCGAGCAGGCCGGCAAGGTGGGCGCAGTCGGCTATTGTCTCGGCGGCAAGCTGGCGTTCCTGGCCGCGGCGCGCACCGACGTGGACTGCGCAGCCAGCTATTACGGTGTCGGCCTCGAATCGTATCTGGATGAAGTGCCGGCCGTGCGCTGCCCGATGGTGTTCCACTTCCCCGAAAACGATTCGCACTGTCCGCCCGAAACACGTGAACGAATCAGCGCGGCATTGCGCACGCGTCCGCACATCGAGCAATACGTGTACCCCGGTTGCGATCACGCCTTCGCCGCACCGTCACGCCCGCAGTACGACAAACCCGCCGCGATGATGGCCTATTCGCGCACGCTCGCCATGCTGCGCAAGGTGCTGGGTCCGGTCTACGATCTGAACGCGTTGTGGGAAGCGCATTGCTACTACGAGTTCGCCACGCGCGACGTGGAGGCCGTCATGCCGACCATGGTCGCCCAACCCTATGTGAATCACGTGCCCACCATGACAGGCGGCGTGGGTCATGACAACCTCAAGCGGTTCTACACGCATCACTTCGTCAATTCGAATCCTGCCGATACGAAGCTGATTCCGATTTCGCGCACGATCGGCGCGGATCGCATCGTCGACGAATTCATTTTCAGTTGCACACATAGCTGCGAGATCGACTGGCTGCTGCCTGGCGTCGCGCCGACCGGCAAATATTTCGAAGTGCCGATGCTGGCGGTGGTGTGTTTCCGTGGCGACAAGCTGTACAACGAGCACATCTATTGGGATCAGGCCTCGGTGCTGGTACAGGTCGGCTTGCTGAATCCCGAGGGCCTGCCGGTGGCCGGTATCGAAAGCGCGCGCAAGCTGCTCGACGAAACGTTGCCGTCGAACCAGTTGATGGGCGGCAAGTCCAGGGTTTGAACCGCGGCGAAGGACGCAAGCCGGGGGCCAGCAACAAGCGACTGGCGACTGGCGACTAGAGCCACGCCTCGGCACAACATCCCTATGATGTGACACTTCACAAGCCAACGTCGCTCGCCCATGCTGACCGTCCATCATCTGAACAACTCCCGCTCGCAACGCGTGTTGTGGCTGCTCGAAGAACTCGGCGTTCCGTACGAGCTCAAGCGCTACGAGCGCGACCCGAAAACGATGCTGGCGCCACCCGAGTTGCGCGCCGTGCATCCGCTCGGCAAGTCGCCCATCATTACCGACGACGGCCAGACCCTCGCCGAATCCGGCGCGATCATCGAGTATCTGGTGGACAAGTACGGCCAAGGCCGTTTCGCGCCCGCAGCGGGCACGCCCGCGCGTCTGCGTTACACCTACTGGATGCACTATGCGGAAGGCTCGGCGATGCCGCCGCTGCTGCTGAAACTGGTTGCGCTGCGCATCGCCAGCGCGCCGATGCCGTTCTTCGCCAGGCCGATTGCCCGCAAAATCGCCTCGACGTTGCAATCGAGCTTCGTCGATCCGCAGTTGAAGCTGCACCTTGGCTACATCAACTTGGAATTGGCGGCGACCGGCTGGTTTGTCGGCAATGATTTCACCGCGGCCGATGTTCAGATGAGCTTCCCGCTCGAAGCCGCCACCGCGCGCGGCGGCATGGAAGGGCAGATTCCGGCCGTGGTCGATTTCCTGAAGCGCATTCACGCGCGGCCGGCCTATCAGCGGGCGCTGGAACGCGGCGGCAAGTACGAATTACTGCATGGCGATTGACGGCAAACGCCGCCCAGGAACTCGTAGTTGTGGGCCAAAAGCCGCGGGTGCTAGACTCAATTTCCCATTGCCATCAACCGGTTGCCGAACGGGTTGCTATTTTCGCGCTGAGCGGC
>NZ_JAXDPY010000201.1:0-9378 GCF_034668105.1 Paraburkholderia sp.
GCGTGTCCGGCCTCTGCAAATCGTTCGGCGGCCTGAAGGCAGTCGACAATGTCTCCTTCGATCTCGAAGCCGGTCAACTGCTGGCGCTGCTGGGCCCGAATGGCGCGGGCAAGTCGACCTGCTTCAACATGGTCAACGGTCAATTGCAGCCGTCGTCCGGGTCGATCCGGCTGAACGATCACGAACTGGTCGGCATGCGGCCACGCGATATCTGGCGTCTTGGCGTCGGCCGCACGTTTCAGATTGCCGCGACCTTCAATTCGATGACCGTGCTCGAAAACGTGCAGATGGCGCTGGTCTCGCGTGAACGCAAGACCTTCGGTCTGTGGAAACCCGCAGCTTCGCGCTACGCCGACGAAGCGATGGCGCTGCTCGAACAGGTCGGCATGGGCGCCGATGCGAACCGCGCCTGCGGCGTGCTCGCCTACGGTGACGTCAAACGCGTTGAACTCGCTATCGCGCTGGCAAACCGCCCGAAGTTGCTGCTGATGGACGAGCCTACGGCAGGCATGGCGCCCAGGGAGCGCAACGAGTTGATGGCGCTGACCAAGCGCCTCGTCACCGAGCACAAAATCGGCGTGTTGTTTACCGAGCACAGCATGGACGTTGTATTCGCGTACGCCGATCGAATGATCGTGCTCGCACGAGGCAAGCTGATCGCCGAGGGCGACGCCGAAACGATCCGCAACGACGCGCGCGTGCAGGAAGTCTATTTCGGCACCGGCAAAACCTTCCAGCCACGCGCGCCGCTGCATGAAGCGGCAGGTGGCCATCGAGGGCAGGGAGCGCTGCAATGAGCGAGCCGATGCTGAAAGTGTCCGGCCTCAATGCGTTCTATGGCCGCGCGCACATTCTGTTCGACGTCGGCTTCGAAGTCGGCCGGGGTGAGGTGGTCGCGCTGATGGGCCGCAACGGCGCCGGCAAGTCGACGACGATGAAAGCGGTGATGGGTCTGCTGCCGCGCCGTCAGGGAGAGGTGCGGTTTCGCGGGCAAAACATCACGGCGTTGCAGCCATATCGTATCGCGCGCATGGGCATGGGTTTCGTCCCCGAGGACCGCCGCGTGTTCGCCGATCTGACCGTGATGGAGAACCTCGATACAGGCCGTCAAGCGCCGCGCGAAGGAGCACCCGAGTGGACGCCGGAAAAACTGTTCCGGCTCTTCCCCAACCTCGGCGAAATGCCGAAACGCCCAGGTGGCCAGATGAGCGGCGGCGAGCAGCAGATGCTCACCGTCTCGCGCACGCTGATGGGTAATCCGTATCTGGTGCTGCTCGACGAACCCTCCGAAGGCGTCGCGCCCGTGATCGTCGAACAGATGGCAAACATGATTCTCGAACTCAAGCGCGAAGGGCTTTCGATTCTGTTGTCGGAACAGAACCTCCACTTCGCCGAGCTGGTGAGCGACCGCGCGTATGTCCTCGAAAAAGGACAGATCCGTTTCAGCGGCACGATCAGCGAACTTGCAAGGAACGAAACAGTGAGGCGCGCTTATCTGAGCGTGTGATTCCATCGGCGCACGAAACGTGCAGCATGTGCACGGGAGACGGCGCCCGGTAGTCGTTGCGAAAGGAGAAGCAGATGGCAGCAGAGACGTTGACAGGCTTGTCGGGCAAGGTTGCCGTAACGAATATCGGGCTACTCTTATCCGGCGACATCGACCAGCCGATTCTCGACGCGAACACGCTGGTGATCGACGACGGCGTGATCGTCGCGCTCGGCCTGGAGAAAGATTGCGACCTCGAAGGCGCACGCACTACGGTGGACTGCAAAGGCACCACGGTCGCGCCGGGCCTGATCGATTCGCACGTGCATCCGGTGTTCGGCGACTGGACGCCGCGCCAGAATCAGATGGGCTGGATCGAATCGAATCTGAACGGCGGCGTGACCACGATGATCTCCGCCGGCGAAGTGCACCTGCCAGGCCGTCCGAAAGACGTGCTCGGCGTCAAGGCGCTGGCGATCACCGCGCAGCGTTCGTTCGAAGGCATGCGTGGCGCGGGTGTCGGCGGCGGCGTCAAAGTGATGGCGGGTGCGCCGGTGATCGAGAAGGGCATGGTCGAAGAAGACTTCAAGGAGCTCTCCGAAGCAGGCGTGAAGCTGCTGGGCGAAGTCGGGCTCGGCAGCGTGAAGGGCGGCGAGGAAGCGGCGCAGATGGTCGCGTGGGCCCGCAAATACGGCATTCAAAGCACGATCCACACGGGTGGTCCGTCGATTCCGGGTTCGGGCCTGATCGACAGAGACGTGGTGCTGGCCGCCGACGCGGACGTGATCGGCCACATCAACGGCGGCCATACGTCGCTGTCCTATCGGCACGTATGCGATCTGTGCGAGCAATCGAGCCGCGCGCTGGAAATCGTTCACAACGGCAACGAACGGATCGCGCTGCTCACCGCGCGGCACGCGATCGAATTGAAATGCCCGCATCGGATCATTCTCGGCACCGATAGCCCGGCGGGTTCCGGCGTGCAGCCGCTCGGCATTCTGCGGATGATCGCGCTGATTTCCAGTCTGGCGGACGTGCCCGCCGAAATCGCGTTCTGCTTCGCGACCGGCAACACCGCGCGGCAACGCAACTTGCGCCAGGGTTTGATTGAAGTGGGCCGTCCTGCCGATCTCGTGTTCATGGATCGCGCGCAGCACACGGCGGCCGATACGTTGCTGGAAAGCGTGCAGCTCGGCGATATTCCGGGAGTCGGCATGGTGATGATCGACGGTTTGATTCGCTGCAGGCGCAGCCGTAATACCCCACCGGCGACCGAAGTGCCGGTGGTGCTTTGAACGCGCGCCGCACGGCGTGGCCGGCACTTTCATGAACGGTTCAGCGCCTCTCACGCTGTACGTCAACGGCGCGACGCATCTCGTCAACGCCGGCGCCGACACGCCACTGCTTTATCTGCTGCGTAACGACCTCGCGTTGAACGGTCCGAAATTCGGTTGCGGTCTTGGCGAATGCGGCGCGTGCACGGTGCTGCTCGACGGCACGCCCACGCGCGCTTGCGTGACGACCGCGAAGGTTGCATTGGGCCGCGAGATCACCACGCTCGAAGGATTGGGCACGCGTGCCGCACTGCATCCGGTGCAGCAGGCGTTTATCGAAGAGCAGGCTGCGCAATGCGGGTATTGCCTGAGCGGCATGATCATGACCGCCAAGGCGTTGCTCGATCGGGATCCGCATCCGAGCGTCGAGACGATCCGGCGCGAGTTGTCGCGCAATCTGTGCCGCTGCGGCACGCATGTCGAGATCGTGCGCGCGGTGCAACGCGCGGCCGAGTTGCTGGCTGCGCAAACTTCCTTGCATCGAGGAGTGCGCGCATGACGGGGCCGGATTTCAGCGTCGATCGACGTTACGCGCCGTTGTCGCGGCAGCAGCTTGATGACGCGCGGAATGTGCTTATCATCACGCGGCCGCCACAGGCGCCGGTAAAGCCTGCGATGGGTCAGCCGGGGTCGCGTTCGTCGTTCGTGCCTACCGAGGCGGACATGTTTCTGGTGGTACGCGACGACGGCAGCGTGGTGGCGTTCAACGGTCACGTGGATCTCGGGACCGGCATCGGCACGGCGCTCGCGCAGATCGTCGCGGAAGAACTGGATGTGCCGTTGACGCGCGTGTCGGTCGTGCTCGGCCACACCAGCGAAGCGCCGAATCAAGGGCCGACGATTGCCAGCGCGACGATCCAGATATCGGCGGTGCCGCTACGCCATGCGGCGGCGCAAGCGCGGCAATTCCTGCTGGCGGAAGCGGCCGCGCGATGGAACGTAAGCGCAGAGCAACTCGAGGTGCGCGACGGTGTGGTTTTCAATCGCGGCGACGATACGGCAAAAGGCCTTGGCTACGGCGACCTGATCGCCGGACGGCGCATCGAATTGACACTCGCCACCGATGCGCCCTTGAAATCGCCGGACGCGTACAAGATCGTCGGCAAGAGTACGCCGCGCGTCGATATCCCGGCGAAGGCAACCGGTGAACTGAGTTTCGTGCATGACGTGCGCGTGCCGGGCATGTTGCACGGGCGCGTGGTACGGCCGCCGTATGCCGGTGTGGCGCAGGGCGACTTCATGGGCCATAGTCTGCTGCATGTCGACGAGGATTCGATCAGCGATTTGCCGGGCATCGTCAAGGTGGTGGTGATTCGCGATTTCGTCGGCATCGTGGCCGAGCGCGAGGAGGTCGCGCAGCAGGCCGTCAAGCGCTTGAGTGTGCGGTGGAAAGCGGTGGAAGGCTTGCCGCCGCTCGAAACCAGCGAGGAAGTGGAAGCCGCGCTCAGAGCCAATCCCGCCAAACGGCGCGATCTGCTGATCCAGGGCGATGTCGACGCAGCGCTCGGGCAGGACCCGGCCAAAACGCTGGAACGCACCTACGTATGGCCGTTTCAGATGCATGCGTCGATTGGACCGTCGTGCGCGGTGGCCGATTACCGCGATGAAAAGCTGAAAGTCTGGTCCGGCACGCAGAATCCGCATTCGTTACGCGCCGATCTCGCCTTGCTGATGGCGCTCGACGAAGCGCAGATCGAAATCGTGCGCATGGACGCGGCGGGCTGCTACGGCCGCAATTGCGCCGACGACGTCGCCGCCGACGCCGCGCTGTTATCTCGCGCAAGCGGCGCTCCGGTGCGCGTGCAACTATCGCGCGAAGACGAGCATGCATGGGAGCCGAAGGGCGCAGCACAATTGATGGATGTGCGTGGTGCGTTAGGTGCCGAAGGCGAGCTCGCGGCATACGACTTCGCGACGCGCTATCCATCGAACGACGCGCCCACGTTGGCGTTGCTGCTCACTGGAACCCTCTGCGCAGAGCCGCAAATATTCGAAATGGGCGACCGCACGTCCGTGCCGCCGTACGATTACCGCACCATGCGCATCGTCTGCGACGACACGCCGCCGATCGTGCGGGCGTCGTGGTTAAGAGGCGTGTCCGCGTTGCCGAACACGTTCGCGCATGAGTCTTTCATCGACGAACTCGCGGCCGAAGCGGGCATCGATCCGGTCGAATTTCGTTTGCAGCATCTGACCGATCCGCGCGCGATCGATCTGGTCAAGGCGGTGGCCGGGAAAGCCGATTGGCAGCCTCGCAACCTTGCATCGAAAGAGGATGCCCCGCAAGAAGGTGACATTCTGCACGGCAGAGGCTTCGCTTATGCCCGCTACGTGCACAGCAAATTTCCCGGCTTTGGCGCGGCATGGTCCGCCTGGGTCGCCGACGTCGAAGTGAATCGCAAGAACGGCGAGCTTGCCGTGACGCGCGTGGTGGTCGGCCAGGACACCGGCACGATGGTGAATCCCGACGGCGTGCGTCATCAGATACACGGCAATGTGATCCAGGCCACCAGCCGCGCGCTGAAAGAGCGCGTGACGTTCGGTGAGAACGCGGTGACGAGCCAGGAGTGGGGCGCGTACCCGATTCTCACGTTCCGTGAAGTGCCGGTGATCGAAGTGGTGATGATGCCGCGTCATGGCGAGCCGCCGATGGGCACGGGCGAATCGGCGTCGCTGCCTGGCGCCGCGGCGATCGCCAACGCGCTGTACGACGCGACAGGTGTGCGGTTTCGCAGACCGCCGTTCACACCGGAGACGATCCGCGCCGCGCTCGCCGATGCGCAGGCTGAAGACGCGGCGGCGCGCAAGAAGAAGCGTCGGCGATTCGGCTTTCTCGGTGCGCTCGCAGCGGGCGCGGCCGGTTGGCTGGGTGTGCTGGCGATGTCGCCACAGGCCATTGCGCCGCTTACGCCGCCGCTGGCGAGCGCGTTCGCGCCCGAGCTGGTGGCGCGCGGCAAACTGCTTGCATCACTGGGCAATTGCGCGGTTTGCCATACCGCGCACAACGGCGTGCCGAACGCGGGCGGCAAACCGCTCGATACGCCTTTCGGCACCGTCTACAGCACCAATCTCACGCCCGACGGACAGACCGGCATCGGCACATGGTCGCTGGAAGCTTTCGTGCGGGCGATGCGGCAAGGTATAAGCCGCGACGGGCATCGCTTGTATCCCGTGTTTCCCTATACATCGTTCAGGAACACGTCCGACGACGATCTGACGGCGCTCTACGCATACCTGATGGCGCAAACGCCGGTGCGTTCCCGTCCGCCGGAAACGCAGCTCGCGTATCCGTTCAGCGTGCGTCCGTTAATGGCTGCATGGAATGGGCTTTTCCTCGGACGCAACACGTTTGCCGAGAGCGCGAGTCAAAGCGCGCAATGGAATCGCGGAGCGTATCTGGTGAACGGCCTCGGTCATTGCAGCGCATGCCATACCCCGCGCAATGCATTTGGCGCCGAGAAATCCGGTGCGGCATTCATGGGCGGCGGTATCGCGGAGGGATGGGAAGCGCCTGCACTGTCGACGCTGTCCAACGCGCCCGTGCCGTGGAGCGAAGACGAACTGTTCAGCTATTTGCGCCATGGTCATGCGCCGTTGCACGGCGTCGCGGCCGGCCCGATGGCGCCGGTCGTCAGCGATCTGGCGATGCTGCCCGACAGCGACATTCGCGCGATGGCCACCTATCTGGCGTCCTTGAGTCCGCTGGAGCCGAACGCGAATCCGGAGGCGATGGCGCGTCAATACGAGCAGGCCAGCACGATTACGGGTACGGCAACCGGCCTTGGCGCACGTCTATTTGACGGCGCGTGCGCGGCTTGTCATCACACTGGCAGCGGGCCGCAATTGTTCGGTGCGCATCCGTCGCTGGCGCTTAACACGAATCTGCACAGCACGACGCCTGATAATCTGATTCGCGTGATTCTCGAAGGGATCGGCTCGCCTGCGCGCCCCGAACTCGGTACGATGCCGGCTTACCGCGACAGTTTCAATGACGCCCAGGTCGCCGAACTCGTGACCTACCTGCGTCAACAATTCGCCGGTGGCAAGCCGGCATGGCAGGACGTCACGGCGAGCGTCGCCAGAATTCGCGCGACGCCGCGAGCGGAGTGAAGTCGCTAAATGCGTCGCGGCATGGTTTGCATGCATCGCGCGGCATGACTAGCAGCACGGCTGGGGGCACGACTTGGAGCATGGCTGGCGGTGCGACTTGCGGCATGACTTACAGGGCGGCTGGCGGTACAACTTGCAGCACAACTCGAAGCACGGCGGGCGGCACAACTCGCAGCGCAACGCGCCAGACGAATCGCGAAACGCTTGAACGCTTGATAAAAACGACCGCATTCCCGCAATCCTTTTGATACGGAGAAACGCATGACCACGCGCGCAGGATGGCTCTCTCGCCTCACGGTTTCAACGGTTCTATCGCTCGCCGCCGTCGGCGCGAACGCACAGCAGACCATCAAGATCGGTGAAATCAACAGCTACAAGGCGCAGCCCGCCTTTCTCGGGCCTTACAGGAACGGCTGGAATCTCGCGCTCGAGCAGGTGAATGCGGCGGGGGGCGTGCTCGGCAGACAACTCGAAGTGGTGTCGCGCGACGACAACGGCAATCCGGGCGACACGATCCGCGTCGCGCAGGAATTGATTGCACGGGAGCAGGTGCAATTGCTGTTCGGCGGTTTCCTGTCGAACACGGGTCTCGCGCTGACCGACTTCGCGAAGCAGAAGAAGATCTTTTTCCTCGCGGCTGAGCCGTTGACCGACAAGATCGTTTGGGCGGATGGCAACAAATACACGTACCGTCTGCGTCCTTCGACGTATATGCAGGTGGCGATGCTGGTCCCTGAGGCGGTGAAACTGAAGAAGAAACGCTGGGCGTTGGTGTATCCGAACTACGAGTACGGGCAATCGGCGGTGGCGACGTTCAAGAAGCTGATGACGGCGGCGCAGCCGGACGTGCAGTTCGTCGCCGAGCAGGCGACTCCGCTGGGCAATGTCGACGCGGGCGCGGTGACCCAGGCGATCGCCGATGCGAAGCCGGATGCGATTTTCAACGTGTTGTTTGGCGCCGATCTCGGCAAGTTTGTGCGTGAGGGCAATACGCGCGGATTGTTCAAGGACCGCAGTGTGGTCTCGTTGCTGACGGGTGAGCCGGACTATCTCGATCCGTTGGGGGCGGAGGCGCCGACTGGCTGGATCGTGACGGGCTATCCGTGGTATTCGATCGATACGGCGGCGAACAGGAAGTTTGTCGATGCGTATCAGGCGAAGTATCACGACTATCCGCGGCTGGGGTCGGTGGTGGGGTATTCGGCGCTGATGTCGATTGCGGCTGGGATCAGGAAGGCGGGTTCGACGGATTCGGATAAGCTGGCTGCGGCGTTCAAGGGGCTTGGGGTGGAGACGCCCTTCGGGCCGATTACGTATCGGGCGCAGGATAATCAGTCGACGATGGGGGCTTTTGTTGGTGTGACCGGTGTCAAGGATGGGAAGGGGGTGATGACTTCTTATCGGTATGTGGACGGCGCTAGTGTGCAGCCGTCGGATGGTGAGGTTAAGAAGTTGCGGGCGGGGGAGTAAGGGTTTTTTTGCCTGCGGCGGTGGGGTTTCTTTTATCTGGGTGGCCTGCGCGGCGCTTGGTTGTGTGCCTACGGCGTTGGCCTTTCCTTGATCTGGATTTTTGGGCCTTTCCTTGAATTGTTATTGGTCTATTAGCGTCGCCCCTGTGCGGGGCGGCACTTACTTTCTTTGCCGCGGCAAAGAAAGATAAGCAAAGAAAGCCGCTCAAACCGCTAGCTCATAAGCGGGCTCCCCGCACAGTCACGGTAGTGGAGCATCTGGAATCCGTGCCCTCGCACATTCGACGTTAGTGACAACGCGCTCATCAGCGCCCACTCCGCACCGCGTGCGTCGCAGATGGGTCTGTATGGGAAACCAGGGGCTTCGTTTGCGCGTAGGGGCCCCCGGCTTCGCCTCGGCGACGCGCCCAGGCGACAGCGGCAAGCGCGAAGATCACTAGAGGCGAAGAGGCGAAGAGGCGAAGAGGCGAAGAGGCGAAGAGGCGAAGAGGCGAAGAGGCGAAGAGGCGAAGAGGCGATACCCCCAACACACGGAGCTGAATGCATGCTGAGCTCACAGAAAGGAGGCATGGCTCAACGAGCCCGGGGCAAATCCGCCGGTCTTCCCGATGTCCTGTTCCGGCGAGCACGCAGGGCGAGGCGGGAAGTATGACTGCCTGGTCACTGGCGTCGAATGTGCGAGAACCCAGATTCCAGATGTACCACTACCGTGGCTGTGCGGGGGACCCGCTTAAGAGTTAGCGGTTTGAGCGGCTTTCTTTGCTTATCTTTCTTTTGGCCGAGGCGGTGTGTGTCAAGGTAGTTGTCGCGTGAACCGTTACGCTGCATGCTTATACATTTCGGTCGGGGCCAAGGTGCGCTCCGGGTTCAGATACACCGAATCTGCCAGGTGCCAGTTGCGGATGGCACCTGACCAGCGTGCGGGATTTTGCATGCGTGCCTTCTCGTACACTTCGCGCCGTCGCGCCAGCAGGTCGTT
>NZ_JAXDPY010000202.1:0-5996 GCF_034668105.1 Paraburkholderia sp.
CGGTGGACGCGAAGGGTGCAGTGGTTCAGCTGTCGGCGGAAGTCGAAGGCTACCTGCGCGCTTCGGAAATCGCACAAGACCGCGTGGAAGATGCTCGCAACGTGCTGAAGGAAGGCGACAAGGTCAACGCGATGATCATCAACATCGATCGCAAGTCGCGTGGCATCAACCTGTCGGTCAAGGCCAAGGATTCGGCTGAGCAACAGGAAGCGATCCGTGGCCTGGCTTCGTCGGATTCGAACTCGGCTGCTACCGGCACGACGAACCTCGGCGCGCTGCTGAAGGCCAAGCTCGACGGCCAGAACCAGTAAGCCTTGAGTTTTCTTGAGAGGTCTGCTGCAGTATGACCAAATCGGAATTGGTCGCCCAGCTGGCTACGCGATTTCCGCAGCTTGTACTTAAAGATGCGGATTTCGCGGTGAAGACGATGCTTGATGCGATGTCGGAGGCACTTGCCAACGGTCATCGCATTGAAATTCGTGGCTTCGGCAGCTTCGGCCTTAATCGTCGTCCCTCCCGCGTCGGGCGTAATCCGAAGTCGGGCGAGAAGGTGCTGGTACCTGAGAAGTACGTACCGCACTTCAAGCCGGGCAAGGAATTGCGCGAGCGGGTAGATCGACGTTCGGGCGAGCCGCTGAAGGCCGATGAGCCGGATGACGACGACCTGTAAATGCTTCGCTGCGTGTTAGCAGCGTGGCATTGGTAGCGTCAGCGGCCAAAGCCAGACGGCAAAAGACCAGAAAAAGCGCCTTCGGGCGCTTTTTTTTCGTCCGTCGTTTTCATTCGTCGCTGTTGTCAGTGGTGCTTTTCACCGGTAGCTTTGACGAGGTGGCCTCTGTACGCATGCAGCGTATCTTCAAAATCCAACACGTCTGCGCAGGCCGCCACCCGCAGCAGGATCACCCTCGCGCAAGTCCTCAATCAGCCAGTTCCTGCCCAGCCGCGAGGGCTTCAATTACAATACGGGTCACTTCGGCGCGGGCAACACCGTGGCGCGACGCGTCATCAGGCCGGCGTCACCCCGCAACTGCCGTCAAGAGACCTATTCATGAAATTTATCGTCTGGCTGATCCGTGTGCTGGTGTTCGTGCTCCTGCTGGTGCTCGCACTCTCCAATACACAACCTGCTACGTTGAATTTCCTCGCCGGCTACGCGTGGTCGGCGCCATTGATTCTGATTGGCCTCGCGTTCTTCGTGGTGGGGCTGCTGGCCGGGCTGGTGTCGTCGGTGCCGGCCATGGTGCGCCTGCGCATGGAGAATGGCCGGCTCAAGCGCGAGCTACGGGTGGCGCGTGAAGCCCCCGTGGTGGTCGAACAACCGCCCATGCCGCCGCTGATCTAAGTTGTCTTCTGCCGTGCTTCCGAGGCGCGGCTTTCCGTTTACGCTGTCCCGCACATTTGCATTAATCGCATGGATCTAGACTTCTGGTGGCTGCTTGTCATACCCGTCGCGTTTGCGTTCGGCTGGATGGCCGCGCGCTACGACCTCAAGACGCTGCTGTCCGAAAGCGCGAACCTGCCGCGTTCATACTTTCGCGGCCTGAATTTCCTGCTCAACGAGCAGCCCGACCAGGCTATCGACGCGTTTATCGAAGTCGTCAAGCTCGACCCGGAAACGATCGAGTTGCACTTTGCGCTGGGGAATCTGTTCCGCCGCCGCGGCGAGACCGACCGCGCGATTCGCGTGCATCAGAACCTGTTGAGCCGTACCGATCTGCCCGTCACCGAGCGCGATCACGCGCTGTATGAACTGGGCCAGGACTTTCTGAAGGCCGGTTTGCTCGATCGTGCGGAAGAGACCTTCCGCTCGCTCGAGACGGGTAATTACGCGCTGGGCGCACAGCGTGCGCTACTGACCATTTACCAGATCGAG
This sequence comes from Paraburkholderia sp., assembly GCF_034668105.1. GTDB lineage: Bacteria > Pseudomonadota > Gammaproteobacteria > Burkholderiales > Burkholderiaceae > Paraburkholderia. The sequence goes on from NZ_JAXDPY010000202.1 coordinate 1,874, forward strand.
AAAGACTGGGTTAAGTCGATCGACATCGCGCGCCACCTGGAAACCATGGGCGCCGAGTCGCTGGACAAGGAAATCGCGCAGTTCCATTGCGAACTCGCCCAGGAAGCGCTTCAGCAGAAGAATGCGGACGAGGCGCGCCGTCAGCTAGGTTTTGCACTGAAGGCGAACCCGACCAACGTACGCGCTACGATTCTGTTCGGCGACGTGGACGCAACGGCGGGTTCGCAAGAGGCGGCGATCGTCCAGTGGCGGCGCGTCGAGGAACAGAATCCCGCCTATCTGCCGCTCGTCGCCGAAAAGCTGATGAAGGCCTATGAGGCGCTCGGCCGTCCTCAGGATGGCGCCGATCTGCTCACTACGTGGGTGGACCGCTATCCGTCGAACGATCTGCTCGACGTCACCTATCAGCACATTGCGGCAATCCGCGGGCCCGACGCCGCTCATGCGCTGGCGCGCTCGCAGATGCAGAAGTCGCCGAATCTGGCGGGCATGACGCGTCTTCTTGAGGCGCAGGAAGCGGTCGCGGAAGAGCCGCGGCGCAGCGAGCTCGAATTGATGCGTACGCTGATCCGCCAGCGCACCAAAAACTTGCCGAGGTATACGTGCCAGAATTGCGGTTTCAGGGCGCGGTTGTTCTATTGGCAGTGCCCGGGTTGCAGCGGTTGGGAAACCTATGCGCCGCGTCGCGTCGAACCGATTACGGCGTCGAACTGAGCGCGCATGCAATCGTGTAGTCGAGCCGCAAAGACGGCGGCCCGCCAGGCGAAGTAGGCCAGGCGGGATCATGACGGCCTTGTTCACTACGAGAAACCCTCACCGGAAACCTCAACCGGAAAGCGTATGAAAATCACCATTATCGGCACGGGCTACGTTGGCCTCGTCACCGGCGCGTGTCTCGCCGAAATCGGCCATGACGTCTTCTGTCTCGACGTCGATCCGCGCAAGATCGAAATCCTCAACAACGGCGGCGTGCCGATCCACGAGCCGGGTTTGCTGGAGATGATCGCCCGTACGCGCAAGGCGCGCCGCATTACGTTTTCGACGGATATCGAAGCGAGCGTGGCGCACGGCGAGGTGCAGTTCATCGCCGTCGGCACCCCGCCCGACGAAGACGGTTCAGCCGACTTGCAATACGTGCTCGAAGCGGCGCGCAACATCGGCCGCACGATGAACGGCTTCAAGGTGATCGTCGACAAATCGACGGTGCCGGTCGGCACGGCGCAGCGCGTGCGCACAGTGGTCGAAGAAGAGCTGGCGAAACGCGGGCTCGCCAATAGCGAGCAGCATCGCTTCTCGGTGGTCTCCAACCCGGAGTTTCTGAAGGAAGGCGCGGCCGTCGACGACTTCATGCGCCCCGATCGCATTGTGCTCGGCAGCGACGAAGACGAAGCCGGCCTGCGCGCGCGCGAACTGATGAAGCGTTTGTACGCGCCGTTCAACCGCAATCACGAACGCACGATGTACATGGACGTGCGTTCGGCCGAATTCACGAAATACGCGGCCAACGCGATGCTTGCCACGCGCATCTCGTTCATGAACGAGATGTCGAATCTGGCGGACCGGGTTGGCGCGGATATCGAAGCGGTGCGTCGCGGTATCGGCTCGGACCCGCGGATCGGCTATCACTTTCTGTATGCGGGTTGCGGTTACGGCGGTTCCTGCTTCCCGAAGGACGTGCAGGCGCTGATCCGTACCGCCAGCGAAAGCGGCCACAATCTGCGCATCCTCGAAGCGGTCGAGGAAGTGAACTACAAGCAGAAAGACGTGCTGGTGCACAAGATCACGGCCAAACTCGGTGAAGATCTGAGCGGTCGTACGTTCGCTGTATGGGGACTCGCATTCAAGCCGAATACCGACGACATGCGCGAGGCGCCGAGCCGTCGCGTGATCGCTGAACTGCTGGCGCGCGGCGCCCAGGTCCGCGCATACGATCCCGTGGCCGTCGCTGAAGCACGCCGCGTGTTCGCGCTCGATCTGCACGATGCACCGGATCAACTCGCGCGTCTGCATTTCACCAGCACCCAGGACGAAACGCTCACCGGTGCCGACGCGCTGGTGGTCGTCACCGAATGGAAGGAATTCAAGAGCCCGGATTTCGTGCACTTGAAATCGGTGCTGAAGTCACCGCTGATTTTCGACGGCCGCAATCTGTACGAGCCGGACGCGATGATCGAACTCGGTATCGACTATCACTCGATCGGACGACCCTATGCCCAGCCCCCTGAATTTCCGGCCGATGTCTCCAGCCATGCCTGAAGCTGCTCAGTCCATGCCTGCGGAGGCACTTACCGTGGTGCCGCGCGAGCGCCTTGGCGCGGCGCGCGTGCTGGTGGTCGGCGACGTGATGCTCGATCGCTACTGGTTCGGCGACGTGAACCGTATTTCGCCGGAAGCGCCCGTACCGGTCGTGCATGTGCAACGCCAGGAAGACCGCCTCGGCGGTGCGGCGAACGTGGCGCGCAATGCGGTTGCGCTCGGCGCGCAAGCGGGTTTGCTATGCGTGGTCGGCCACGACGAACCCGGCGAGCGCATCGTGCAATTGCTTGGCGAAAGCGGTGTCACGCCGCATCTGGAGCGCGATCCGGATCTGCTCACCACCATCAAGCTGCGTGTGCTGTCGCGTCAGCAGCAGTTGCTGCGCGTCGACTTCGAAAACTCGCCGGCGCATGAAGTGTTGCTCGCGGGCCTCGCGCGTTTCGACGACCTGCTACCGTCGCACGACGTGATCCTGATGTCCGACTACGCGAAGGGCGGTCTCACGCACGTCACGCAGATGATCGCAAAGGCGCATGCGGCGGGCAAACCGGTGCTGGTCGATCCGAAGGGCGACAACTGGGAGCGCTATCGCGGCGCCACGCTGATCACGCCGAATCGTGCCGAGTTGCGCGAGGTGGTCGGACAATGGAAATCCGAGGAAGATCTGATCGCGCGCGTCACCAGGCTGCGCGCCGATCTCGAGTTCAACGCGTTGCTGCTGACACGTTCGGAAGAGGGCATGACGCTCTTCTCCGACGACGGCATCCTGCACGCATCGGCCGTTGCACGCGAAGTGTATGATGTGTCGGGCGCGGGCGATACGGTGATCGCCACGCTCGCCGCCATGCTCGGCGCGGGTTTGACGTTGGTCGAGGCGGTCGGGCTCGCGAATCGGGCGGCCGGCATCGTGGTCGGCAAGCTCGGCACCGCCACCGTCACTTACGACGAACTCTTTCATTGACGCGTGCCGCCGGGTTCCCTGCCGCGCGCCCTTAGTGACGCGAGGCAGCTGAATCCGCCGGAATCCTCCGCAAGCAGCGCGGCGTCAACTGAACATCATTACCGCAGGATCATCATGACCCTCATTGTCACCGGCGCGGCCGGCTTTATTGGCAGCAATCTCGTGAAGGCGCTCAATGAGCGCGGTGAACAACGCATCATCGCGGTCGACAATCTCACGCGCGCGGACAAGTTCAAGAACCTCGTCGACTGCGAGATCGACGATTATCTCGACAAGACCGAATTCGTCGAACGCTTCAAGCGGGGCGATTTCGGCAAAGTGCGCGCGATTTTCCACGAAGGCGCCTGCTCGGACACGATGGAAAGCGACGGCCGCTACATGATGGACAACAACTTCCGCTATAGCCGTGAAGTACTGGATGTCTGTCTCGCGCAAAACATCCAGTTTCTGTATGCGTCCTCGGCGGCGACGTACGGTGGCTCGAGCCGCTTCGTCGAAGAGCGCGAAGTCGAGCAGCCGCTGAACGTGTACGGCTATTCGAAATTCCTGTTCGACCAGGTGATTCGCCGCGTGCTGCCTACCGCGAAGAGCCAGATTGCCGGCTTCCGCTATTTCAACGTGTACGGGCCGCGCGAGACCCACAAGGCGCGCATGGCGTCGGTGGCGTTTCATAACTTCAACCAGTTCCGCGCCGAGGGCAAGGTCAAGCTCTTTGGCGAATACAACGGGTATGGCGCGGGTGAGCAGACGCGCGATTTCGTGTCGGTGGAAGACGTGACGAAAGTCAATCTGCACTTCTTCGATCACCCGGAGAAGTCGGGTATTTTCAACCTCGGCACGGGACGCGCGCAGCCGTTCAACGACATTGCGTCAACGGTGGTGAACTCGTTGCGCTCGATTGATGGC
>NZ_JAXDPY010000203.1:0-9238 GCF_034668105.1 Paraburkholderia sp.
AGGCGGCGAGTGGACGGTCACCAAGGCGATCATGAGCCGCAGCGCGCGGGTTTTGATGGAAGGGTGGATTAGAGTGCCGACGCCGGAGGCTTGAGGCGGGGGAGGGGCATTGGCCTCGGTGTTGCTGACGGGCTGGATGATCGGGAGCGTGGCATCGAGAATCCAGCCCCGAACTCGAAGCTGATTTTTCCGCGCGTCGAAAAACCTCATCGAGCACGCAAGTACGTGTAAATTCGAAGCCGGTGGTTTCCGACCCGCCACTGCGTGTTTTTGAATCGGTCGTCATCCGAGTCAGTCCTACCGTTGTACGGGAGCCGGTATGAGCACGAAGCAGAGCAAAAAAGAACATCTGGTCGCTGCGGCGTCACATCACGAGCAGGCGGCGCGATTTCACCACGCTGCGTCGCGGCATTTCGAGGCGGGGAAGGATTTTGACCACACCGCACATCAGGCGATGCTGGCCCATGGTCACACCTTGCATGCGATCGATGAGGCTCATGATGCAGGTGCACATAACGTTAATATGCCGCCGCTAGCGCCTGCATCGGCGGCTGCGAGTGCAACGAGTGCAGCTGCAGCAAAACACCACGCAACGGCAGCGGAGCTTCACCTGGAAGCAGCGCAGCATATGCGTCACGCTGCGAAGCTCTTCGATCAGGACCGTAGCGCCGTGGCCCACGACGCGCAGCTGGCGCTCTCGCTCGCACTGCGCGCTTTGGCTCATGGCAACGAAGCGGCCAAGCTATTTATCAAACTCGCTCCCGCTGAAACCTCGTGACTGACGCTGGTTGAATGCAAACCCGTGACGCCGGGTTCAGCAGCGCGTTTCAGCGGAGCGGTTCTGATATTCCGGCGTTTTACTGGGGACTATGCCTGCCGGCCAGCACGTCTGCCGCGATGGATTTCGCATGCGCGACAGCCTCGTTTGGGTCGGGGAATACGCCGAGCTGCTCCCAATGCTCTTCGACCGCATACGTGCCTCTCACGCCGAGCGCCCTTTGTACGCGCAATTGCGCCGCGTACTTGCCGTCTTCCAGTGGTCGAGCCGTTGCAATCACCTTGTGCGGAGGATCGGGTCGCTCCGGTTGTTTCAACTCGACGGGGCCGCCCGGTGCGCCGATATCGTTTAACGCGTTCCTCGCTTTGCAATCTGGGCAGTAGAAACACCACCCCCCGTCCTCACGAATCGATCTGACCTGCCCGCGGGCCAGCACGGCACGACATTCAACGTTTTCGCAGATGAACGGCATAGCAGTCTCCGGAGTTGTTTGCGGAAATCCTAGCATGACCGCCGACGGCTAACCATGGGCAATATTGCCGTGCCTGCTCTGCGTGGGTTTTGTAATCTTCGTCGCTCCTTCAGGAAGGCTTCACGCGCGGGTCGGCGCGATCGCGGCACGTGGCCGCAGCGTCGCCATGATCAGGTACATGCCGCCGCCGATCACCACGCCGAAGAACCATCCATAGGTATTCCACCAGACCGGCAACAGGTTGGTGAAGTTGGGCAGGAAGGTCGAAAACACGCTGCCGACTGCCGCGGAGACCAGCGCGTTGACGTTCCAGCCCCCTTCGTAGCGGTACTCGCCGTACTCCTGATAGAGCGCCGCGACGTTGATGTTGCCCTTGGCCACGAGATAGTAGTCCACCAGAATGATCCCCAGCAGCGGGCCCATGGTGGCGCCGATGCCGTTGACGAAGTGCGCGGCATTGCCTTCCCACGGGGCGAACGGGTAGAGCACCAGCGCGATGGCCGCGGCGATGTAGCCGCCTCTCTTGAAGCTGATCCGCTTGGGGAAGGCGTTGGAGATGTCGAACGCGGCCGAGACGAAATTGGCCACCACGTTGATGCCCAGTGTGGCGACCGCGAAAGTCAGCGCCGCGATGAGCGCCAGCACCCAGCTGTCGAATTTGGCTGAGATCTGTTCGGGGTGGAGCAGCACTTCGCCGTACACCTTGAAGGCGGCGATGGTGGTGACGCCGGCAACCAGCGAGAACGCGATCAGGTTGACTGGCAGGCCCCATAGGTTGCCTTTCTTCACCGCGTCGCGGTTTTTTGCGTAACGGGAGAAGTCACAGAAATTCAGGTAGAGCGCGGCGAAGTAGGTGATCCAGGTTGCGCCTACTGCCATTAACGCCCAGAACGAGCCGGGGTCGCCGCTGACGCCGGCGTCTTTGGTCTTGTCGAGTAAGGCGCTCATTGGGATACCGTGGCTGAACGAAAAGCCGCCGGCTTTGACGCATAGGCCGATCGCCAGGATCAGCATCGCAACCCAGACTGCGGGACCAGCCCAGTCCTGAAATTTGCGTACTGTCTCCATGCCTTTCTGGATGATGAGCAGTTGCAGCGCCCAGATGATGATGTAGCAGATGACTTCTAGTCCTGAGTGGCCCAGCCATTGGGTGTTTTTGTGGAAGGCCATGAGGCTGTCGCTGCGGATCAGGAGAGCGACCATTGCGCCTGACGCGGCTGCGGTTTGGGCGCCGTACCAGAAGCAGGCCACCACGGCGCGGACCAGAGCTGCGAGGTTGGCGCCCCAGACGCCGAAGGAGGCGCGTGCCAATACGGGGTAGGGGACGCCGGTTTTTTCGCCTGCGTAGCCGATCAGGTTCATCAGGGCGAAGATGACTAGCGAGCTCAGGCCGATTGCCATGACGAAGTTGATGAAGCTGCCGCAGAGCAGGAACAGGCTGGCGGCAAGGTAGTAGCCCCACAGGCTGTGGACGTCCGAGGTCCAGACGTTGAAGATGCTGAAGGCGCCCCAGTTGCGTCGCTTCGAAGGGGCGAGATCTGCGTTGTAGAGGCCGGGGGAAGGGTCGCGGATTTCCATCTGTCATCTCCTTTGAACTCGTCGTGTAAACGTGGGACTGAGGAAACACCGCCGGACACCTTCTAGGGGAAGTTTAGCCCTGCGTTTGCAGACTGCTGGTTTGCGAGAGCTGTAATTACATTGCTGCGTTGTTCTTTTTTGAATGGGTTAACCCTGGTTGGGGTGTGAACTCGTAGGAGCCTTTTGTCCATTCCGACGCACGATGGGCGCCGTTGCAGTGTTGGTGTTGTGATTTAGATGATCGTCTTGCGAAGGCATTATTGCCTGAGCAAAAAGGTACGGCAAGTCGATGCATGGCTAGTGCTTTACAGTAAGAGGTTTGCGATTCGTCGAATTTGACGCTGTGGGATGGATTTTTTATTGTGATTTCACCGCGGAAAAGTGCGAGCCGCACCATGGTTACGGCGCGCGCGAGGGCGGTAACGAAGGCGCCAATTGCGGGATTGCCGTCGCTCTCACGGATGCGCCCTGAGAGGGAGGCGGGTTCGTGATCCATTCATTCTGGAGGACTGAAGATCTGGTTTGAGCTCTGAGTAACTGGCGCTGTCTGATGCGCGGCGCTGTCTAGCAGCGCACAGCGGGGAGGACAGGTTGAGAGCGTCACGGTCATGCATGCCCTTGAGTGCCCGAGCACTCGGCGGCTTCCGACCCGAGGTGACGCTGAGCCGTGTAGTGATCGGCAGTAGATGCCCTATCGGGCAGCTATGGATTCGAGCCTCGCGGGCAATTGAACAAGGGAGCCGGGTCGACGCCAACAAAGTGCAACTTTTTAAAAAATCGACGACATGAGGAAGTGCCTGTTGCTGCTGGCTAGGCTGGGATGAAGCACAATTCGGTCATGTACATCGAGCGAGCAGGCCAGCCGATCGGAATTCAAGAACGTCACGACTATCAGCCGATAAATATCGACTTCGCCTTTGAACACTTTGACCGTACCCTTGAGCAAAATCGCGGAATTTTTCTCGAATATTGCAAGCTGGCGGGAATGATTCCTGCGGATTTCGAGGCCCTCTTTAAGGGAAAGGGGTTTGATCGGCTCGTTCTTGCTGGCGGCGGGGTTCCGCGCGACTGCATGTCGTTTTTTCTCGAAGTCCTAGACAGGGTGAGAACAGCAGATCCGGCCGGAAAAATCGGCAAGGATGACGTTCGCTTTCTGAGCAAAGAAACTTTTGAGCGTCGAATTGACGAACTTAAGCAAGACTCCGAGGGGCAGGACCAAGACACTTTGCTCAAGGGTATAAGGGCTAGTCATCGAAGCGTAATCTCCCCGACATCCTGGCCCAAGTGGACGCAGCTGCTATCGGTAGTCAAGCGTGTCATCGACTTTGATGATCTTCCAGCCGTCTCCTTGCTTGCGCAGAAATACCAATAAGCTGATTTTGTCTTTTGAACCAAAGGTAACTGGAACAACCGCAACGTCGCCGAGCATGACCGGCGGGTGTGTCGCGATGTTGTTAAGCCAGTCTTGTTCGTCGTAGTCCTGCACCTTTGTGAAATAATCGCTGTCGCCGGGGAGCCTGTTATGGCGATAAGCGCTTCGAAGTCTGTCAGCCGTTGTCTTGGTCACGTAGACGTAAATGCGCTTGTCGAGCAAAGGGTAGGTCTGTTTGGATTGCAGTTCGATATACCAGGTATAGAACGCTTTGGTGCTTGCGTCAGGCGTGGCGCTATCCGCGAATGCCCGTTGCTGAAATAGCAGTCCGCCGGCCAACATCAATACTGACACGGCGAGGGTGAGTAGCTTCTTCATCGTTCGTCTCAGTTGTATCGATAGATTTTGTAGGCCGGCTGCGATTGCCGATAGGCCGGTCCCGGATAGAAGCCTTGCCGGCCGGCGTGGGTTTGCTTGAAATCAGATACCCATATGGAGCCGTCAAAGATCGCCATGTGCCCGGCAGGGTGGCCTGGGGCCGGCTGTATCACGATCACGTCGCCTTGCTGCGGGTCTCCGATCGTTTGGCGAAAGCCGGCAGCCTCAAGGAGTGGGCCATAGTCTTTGGCGTAATCTGTGGGGCGCAGTAGGATTCCGCCCCACTCGATTGCCTTGCGTACGTATTTCGCGCAGTTGTGCGTGCTGTGTGATTCGGCATGGTTATCTGCGTAGGTCGCTGCGGATGATTTATCGAACGGCATTGCGTCTCCCTTAACAAGTTTGTTGTCGCTTGAGTTGGGACGCTAGCACGTGGGATTTTGGTCGTTGTCAAATTGTGTCTCGAGCGGGGATGTTATGTGTGCTGCGTGGGGTCATCGATTGTTAGTCGGAAGCTGCAGTGCGAGTCTGGTAATGCTTGTTTGTCGTCGACACTCGTAATGAATTACCTCTCGTCACATACGCACTGCTGTTACAGGATGTACCAATGTGCTCTGGCAATTGACGTTTGGTCGCGAACGAGCTTCATCGCCATTTGGGTCGATCAATCACGCTGGCTAACATGTAACCACCAGCTTTCTAGGTCAGCGGCACTGAAGCGCAAGATCCCGTTCGCCCCAGGCGCTGTATCGACATAAAGAGAGGACTCGGTCCTCGCCTCGAACGCGAGCAACGGACGAGAGCTAGCAATGGACGCCGCTTGGCGGATCTGTTGCAGAAGAACGTCTACACTCGAGTCCCTACCGCCATGCTGAGAGACCATAACACCAGACAGGAAGGCGGGATGTCCGTCATCTGGCGGGGAGCCGACTGCTGGAGGTCCGCGCGATCGTAACCGTGAACGTCGCTTCATGGCCGGTCGCACCCGCTGAGATATGCGTCACAAAGCTGCCACTAGCGCAGGCCGAATGTTTTCGACCGGCGGCTTACGACGAAGGCGGTGAACGCATACTTCCGGTCAGTTTCGGTCGTTCGCGTGCACGTTCACACGTATACCCAAACGTCAGCTCGGGCCAGACAGCGGACGTTCACTCGGCGATGGCACTCGTCGCGTGATTAGCCGTTGCGGTCGCTAGAAAGACAACTGAAAAGACAACTGAATTAACGGAAATGACCGGCGGCGCCCGATTTTTCGTGCAGAGTGGTCAGAGGTGACGCAAAACTGCGGCATTGATTTACCTCACCGTGATTTAGACGACGCGTGATACGGGCACCGGTATTCAAACGTTGGGTCGTTGATTGTCGTGCAAGCGCGTCCCGGAGAGGTTGAGACAATCGAATCGAACTCTGCCCGACGAAATCCGCTCTACGATTCAATATGTTCCTTCTCCCTCTGTCAGACTCCGTATGGAGTCGCATTCAGCACCTCTTCCCAGACCTGGCGGCTGGCCGCGGTCGGCCCCGGCGCAATGACCGCGAGTCTTAACGCCATACTATGGGTCCAGCAGACCGGCGAAAAATGGCACCCGTTACCCGGTAGCTTTCCGCCGCAGCAAACCTGCTACCTACACTACACCTCATGGAAAAAGTCCGGCGTCCTGGCTCAGCTGATCGCTTTGCTCGAAACGATCGACCACAAGGCGTCGCAACCCCCGTCCAAGCGTTAGGAAACGGAAGATAGCGTCTGCCTGGGCGGTGGAAAGCAAAGGTCGCGTAATGTCCGCAGCCGATTAGTCACCGGCAGACGGCGGAGTCACCGTGGGATCTCGAAAGCCGACGTTCAAACGGTGCAGCATCCAAGCGCGGAAGCGGGTCGACTTGAGCCGACCGCGTGGGGCAAAAAGCGACCAGGAAGCGCCATTCGCCGGGGCCGCCGCTTAGACATTCGGGCGTCGGCTCAGGTCGCGAACCGGCCATTCAAGTCTTATTGGTGAAGTGTCGCTTGTCGGCAAACCTCGTCTCCACGATGCGCCCGGTTTTCAAATCCTCTCACGATATTCCTGTCGGCACTAGGCGCCCAACGGAATATCCTGTAATCTTCGGTTACGTTTAGAAATCTTGCGTAACAATTCGTTTACAGTCACATCGCATCTTGAGAGAGTCGCATGGTCTGTCCGAAGACGAGTATTCGCGAAGGGGTTCGCCGTGATCGGTAAGGGATGCGATGTATTGAACGGACAATTCGATTTGCGAATGAGAGGTCCGATATTCGGATTGACTAGGGTTGCGAATTGGAACGCCGTCGCTTATGACAAGCTGGCTGGCAGCGACTTTTGCAATTGCCGCAGTCGCCTCCGTGCCAGCACCGCTCATTAAAATGAAAATAAATTGTGGTCGATAATGTCGCTTTCTGAAGTTTTCCGCCTGTTATCTAGAGCTATTCCCGGACGAACTCCTCACGATATCTTCCGGCGGGTCCGCGTGCTGATGTACGCACTACTCAATCCGTTTGCGGCACGCATCTGGTTGAAGGCATTGACGACGAACTCCCTGCTTGCGGATATTGCTGTCTGCGACCGGCGCTTTCTTGAACGGCCCTTTCGTTGCTTCGCCCAGGCCGATATGCCTGCATACGAGCGTGCCGAGCTGCTATGCGGTCATTTTCGAGTCGTTCGGGAGCTATTCGGTGAAGATATGGTGCGCAGGCTCTACCTGAATTCGGAATATGCGACGTTGGCATCGCACGGCAGGTATGCGCTCGTTGTGAGTGAGCCGGTACGCTGCTGGCGCGAAGGATTGCTTACCGTCGCCTGGCGTGACGTGTTTGAGCACGTGGATCTTGCGTGGGCGACCGTTAGCTTCGAAATGCATCCCGAAACCGGGAAACGGGGAGCGCTGATCGGGGGGCTGCAAGGGCCGGCCAGCGGGGACAGGGAGCGAGTGCGCGAGGCCACACGTGCATGTCATGGACTACGACCGAAGGCAGCTGTGATGGAAGCCGTTGGCGAATTGTGCAGGATATCAGGGGTGGACGCGCTTACTGGAGTGACGAAGAAGACGCATGTTTCCGCTACAACAGCGGTTCAGTTTAGCGCGGACTACGACGGCTTCTGGCGCGAACTAGGCGGCGTTGAGGTCGAGGGGCGGTTCTTGCTGCCGCTTCGCCCATATCACCGCGACATCAGTGAGGTTCCGTCTAACCGGCGCGCTGCATTTCGCAGGCGTCAGACGCTAATTGCGGAGTTGCTGGCGCAGATCGATGGGGCAGTCCGCGAAGGTTTGACCGCAGATGTGAAGCCGCTTCATCTGAGTCACGAGAAGGCCGACGCCCCTCTGCGGACACTTGCTGTTGCTATGGCGGACAATTATCGTGACGCGGAACCTGCGTGATTGCCGTGTCATGCAGCCATGGAACGCGCTCGATTCTTCTAGTCAGATACCCGCAAAGGATTTTCAAAGCGGAAGGTGACCTCCCGGCGGCGCTATCACATTTCTCAATGACAGGGTCCGTCGAGAGGTAATGCGCATCCATGGGCGCTACGACCGGAAGGGCGGATTGAAGAAGAGATCGCGGACTAGGAGACTCCTCTCTCAAGGTCCGATGTGCGCCCCAGTGCTGCCCTCTACCTGGCGGATCGATAATTGGCTGAAGTGGATCGGATGCTGCTCGCGAGCGGGAAGCGATTGCAGCCGCAATGAGGTCAAGCGAGGGGGAGAAAGCGAGATACACTCGTGAGGGATTCGCACCTGATGGCTTTATGCGCCGATCGGTTCGCGCAGATAGTACGCGCGCACTACCGTCGATTCGCCGCCGCTTACATAAGCCGCTCACCGGTGCCGAATGAATTGGCGACTTGTCTTTCCCGGCGGCTTCGGCGATGTTGCCGCCAACGTCACCCGCGACAACAATGCACGGAGGACAACTGTCGCACGTTGACGCGAAGATTCGCACCTGGGTGGACTATCTAAGGGATACGATGCCGGCGACACTGGCGGCTGATCAGGAGGGTCGATTTTAGGCAGGTGCATCGCTTACCAGGCGCCCCCGAAGCGGTCATACGTGTGCGGCTGCTCGACCATCAGCCATCTGAATGGTTTGGCCGGTAGAATTGTTTGGCCACGACGCCATAATGGTCGCAGGCTCTAAAGCCGCCGCGCCGCGAGTGCCCCATATCATGCAGGTTATATCGGAGAGTCTATGCTTAACGTTCAAAGAACACTGGTCGCACTGCTGCTTGCTTTACCTTTCTGCGGTATGGCACAAGCCGACACCATCGCGTCCTGGAAGTCAGTCCCGATGCCTCCGCCTCCGGAGTTGAAGGCATTTACCGTTACCGATCCAGGTCATACCGCGCTATTGTTGCTCGATTTCGACACGAGTACCTGCAACAGCATAGAGCGTCCCACCTGCGCGGCCTCACTGCCGTATGTCGCCAATCTGTTGAGCAAGTCGCGCGAGGCGAACCTGATGATCGTCTACAGCCTGACCAGCGTGGGCACACTGGCGGCGGTGCCGTCGGTTATCGCGGCCAAAGGTGGCGAGACGGTCGTGCAATCCGGCGTGGACAAGTTCTTCAATACCGATCTCGAAACGGCTCTGAAGAACAAGGGCATTCAGACCGTGATCGTTACCGGCACGATGGCACACGGCGCAGTGTTG
>NZ_JAXDPY010000204.1:0-14841 GCF_034668105.1 Paraburkholderia sp.
CAGAACAGCTTCTGTGGCTGCGGCGCTGTGCGCGGCTTGCCTGACCTCGGCCGGCTCCGGCAGTCAGCCGAGCTGTGCGCTCGCGACCGGCAGCGTGTCCGATTCGAATCGCCCGACCTTCACCTTCACGCCGACCACCGGCGAAGCGTTCGCTTCCGCGTATATCCGGCCGCTCGTGCCCTCGCTGGCATTGCCGCTTGCTGAAGGCGGCATTCCGATCGACCTGCTGTTGCGGATCACCGCGCAATCGGTGGGGGGCCTGCAGAACGGCAATGCGCTCGGCGGCGAAAACAGCGCCGGTGCGCCGGTGGCCAACTCGCGGCTACAGGAGGCGAATAAAAAGCCGGCGGTCATCACGCCGCCGGCTTCTTCACCGTCCCACCGTCTCAATTGCGCGGACGCCTCGTTCTACTCCTGGCTGCGCTTGCCCTTCACTCGCGCAATCTGCTGCTTCGCCGCTTCATAGACACGTTCCGGCGTGAAGCCGAACTTCTTCTTCAGATCGGAGAGCGGCGCGGACGCACCGAACGTATGCATCACCACCTGCGCGCCGAGCCGCCCGACATAGCGGTCCCAACCGAGCGACGCCGCCTGTTCGACCGCGACGCGCGCATCCACGTCGGATGGCAGCACGGAGTCCTGATACGCCTCGTCCTGGCGCTCGAAGAGATCCCACGACGGCATCGACACCACCCGTGCCGCGATCCCTTCGCTCTTGAGCTTCTCGTACACGTCGACGACCAGTGACAGTTCGCTGCCCGTGGCGAGCAGGATCACTTCGGGCTTCTGTCCGTCAGGTGCATCGGCGAGCACATAGCCGCCCTTCTGCACGCCCTCGGCCGACGCATAGCGCGTGCGGTCCAGGGTCGGTAACGCCTGACGCGACACGACAATGCACGACGGCCGCCGCGGATGCGACATCGCCACCCGCCATGCCTGCGCGACTTCGTTCGCGTCGCCCGGACGCAGCACGGTCAAGCCCGGCACGCCGCGCAGCGAGGCCAGTTGCTCGATCGGCTGATGGGTCGGGCCATCTTCGCCGACGCCGATCGAATCGTGCGTGAACACGTAGATGGCCGGCACTTCCATGATCGCCGAGAGGCGGATCGGCGGCTTCATGTAGTCGCTGAAAATCAGGAATGTCGAACCGAATGGCCGCAGATTCGACAACGCGAGGCCGTTGACGGCGGCGCCCATCCCATGTTCGCGAATGCCGAAGTGCAGGTTGACCCCGCCATAGTTGTCGTGCTCGAAGCTGCCCGCGCCTTCGAATTTCAGATTCGTTTTGGTGGACGGCGAGAGATCCGCCGCGCCGCCGATCATCCATGGCACGCGCGCCGCAATCGCGTTGAGCACCTTGCCCGACGATTCGCGCGAGGCGACGCCCTTCGGGTCGGCGTCGAAGGTGGGAATGTTGCTGTCCCAGCCCGCCGGCAATTCATGGGCTTCGATCTGCGCGAATTCACGCGACAGTTCCGGGTACTGCTTGTTGTACGCGTCGTACTTCGCTTGCCATTCCGCGCGCGCCGTCTTGCCGCGCGCGCCGATGCCCTGGGCGAAGCGTTCATGCACGCCATCCGGCACATAGAAGAACTTGTCTTCGGGCCAGCCATAGAACTTCTTGGTCAGCGCCACTTCTTCGACACCGAGCGCCTCGCCATGCGCCGCGGAGGTGTCCTGCTTATGCGGCGCGCCCCAGCCGATGATGCTGTGGACCACGATCAGCGTCGGCCGGTCGGTGATGCTTTTTGCTTCGACGAACGCGGCTTCGAGCGCGGCCGCGTCGTTCGCGTCGTTCACATGCAGCGTGTGCCAGTTGTAACCGCGAAAGCGGCTCTCCACGTCGTCGCTATAAGCGAGATCGGTGTGGCCTTCAATCGTCACGCGGTTGCTGTCGTAGATCCAGATCAGATTCGATAGCTTCAGATGCCCCGCGAGCGAGGCCGCTTCGTGCGAGATGCCTTCCATCATGTCGCCGTCGCCGCACAGTGCGTAGACGCGGTAGTCGAACAGCGGCGCATCGGGCTTGTTGAAGTGGCTCTCGTACCAGCGTGCCGCCATCGCCATGCCGACGCTATTGCCCAGCCCCTGGCCGAGCGGCCCGGTGGTCGTCTCCACGCCGGTGGTCATGCGGTATTCGGGGTGCCCCGGCGTATTGCTGTCGATCTGGCGGAAATGTTCGATGTCATCCAGCGACACGGCGGGTGAGCCGGTGGGATTGCCGTCATCGTCCACGGCCTTCACGTTGGCCAGATGCAGCAACGAGTACAACAGCATCGAGGCGTGCCCCACCGAGAGAACGAAGCGGTCGCGGTTGGGCCACAGCGGCTCGTCCGGGTCATAGCGGAGGTGGTTTTGCCACAGATGGTAAGCAACCGGTGCCAGTGCCATCGGCGTGCCGGGGTGACCGGAATTGGCCTTTTGCACAGCGTCCATCGATAGCGTGCGGATCGTGTTGATGCACAGCTGATCGAGGGCGGGATCGTTTTGCATGGGGACACTCCTTGTTCGGCGGTTGGAGATATCGCCGGGCCGCACCAGGGCGGCGTGACCGGCGACCGGTGTTCGTCTGGACGAGCGTGGAACGACACATGAAGACCGCAAGGCCTAACGATGATGCGCCGATGCGCGCAAATCTGCACGGCGCGTTACATCCACGCCGCGTTGGAGTGGGCGTTGCATCGCGTGTTGCATCAGCTTCCACTGATGATGGAAGACGGTTCTTTCAGGCGGCTTGCGGTTTTAGGTTGACTCTTGGGTTGACTCTTGGGTTGACTCAAAAGCTGGCGCAATCGCACATTCCGCTGCGATCAGGCCGCGTGCAGCCAGTGTTCGATCAGCGGGCCGAGCTTGCCGTCAATCGGATCCGTGGCGGGAAATGGCAAGGCCTCCATCTTGACGTGTTCCTCCGGCGTCAGCGCTTCGCGGCGGATATCCCACTGCTGCCCTGCCGGATAGCCTGCCACCACCTGAAAGTGGCGCGCGAACGATTGCAGGCAATGACCCGTGCCCGCGGGTAGCAGCAACGCGTCGCCCGCGGATATTTTCACCACGCGCCCACCCGGGCCACCGACGATGACTTCGGCGGAGCCGTCGGTCACCCCGAGCACTTCATGCGCGGTCGCATGAAAATGGTGGTAATCGAAAATTCCGTCGCGCCATTGCGGCGGCCAGTCATTGCTTTCGAACAGAATCTCGAAGGCGGCGGCGAGATCGCCGCTGTCCGGCGCGAGCGCATGGTGGTAGAGGATGACCGGCAACGTGCGGTTGTTCGGCACCCAGTCGTGCGGCTCCAGCATGAATGCTTCATACCCGGTCTGAGCCGCGTCCAATCCATGCTTCGAATCGTTGTACATGGTCAGCTCCTTTGCTTGTTCGCGCGCCGAATGCGGGAGTCCATGCACCGCTGCATAAAACGCACCCACCTTTTCACGCGCGTGCTCCTGAACCGCACGGCGCGCAGCGTTTCCTTCACGAACGAATTTTTCAAACATAAGACGATAGTCCCGTATCGAGCGGCGTGCCCGGTTCAGTCCGTGCGGTTCAATCATCCGCCGATGCCTTGCAGCACCTTCCCTGTCCCGCCGCACACTGCGCACCGCGCGCCTTCCACCTTGCCGGTGCCGTGGCAGGCCCGGCAGGTGTCTTCGCCTACGCCGGGTGTCTCGGGCGACGCTTCGTCGCCGGGATTCAGCGGTTCGTTGTCCTGTGCCATGTGTCTCTCCGTTGGATGTCCTGCTTCATGATGCGCGCAACACAATGCCGGACGCACATCGATTGAGTTCGCGTGGTCGGTCGGCCGCGTGGATTGCGCTCCACGTCACTTCTTCTCTTGTGACTGTGACTCGCGACCGCCGCCGCCCGGCGGCTCGGCATGCGTCCCGGTGCCCAGCGGGACCTCGGCGGTTTGCTCTGGACGCTCGCTCGAGCGCTGCGGATTGGTCTGCGCGGCGACATCGGTTTGTTCTACCGGCTCGATTCCCAGCGGACTGGGCTCGACATAGTGCGTACCGCTCGGTTTGCTGCGGGCTTTCGGGTCCGCTGCTTCGCGTTCCGCGTTGGGGCCTTCGGACGTGCTGTCCTGCATGATGCGCTCCTTGAAGTCGGCTACCTCAGGGATGCAGCAACAACCGGTCCCTCCCCTGGCAAGCCCGCTGGGGAACCGGCACGTGTATGTGGGCGCGGGCGTTGCGGGTTCGAAGCTGAAGGCCTGAACCATTTGTTTGTAAAAAGGAGAGCGTCATGACGATCACGACGATTCGCGTTTCGGATTTAAAAGGGTTTAGAGACTGCGCCGGGCGTTAAACAAATCGCCGCAAAGGGCCCGGCGCTCCTGCTCCTGTTACTTCTCCGGGGCCGCACGATCCGCGGCCACGATCTCTCGACCATAATCGATCGCGGCGCGGCGAGCCTCGTCGGCGGTCGCGTAGGGGCCGATCTCCGGCGCGCCGTCGAATGGAAACAGAATCCGCCTGTCCGCTTTTCTGACGACCTTCAGTCCACCTACGTAACGGCCGTCGCCTGTTCCGTGATAGCTGGCGTAAATCTCGAAGTCGCCGTCAGCAACGTCGGCCTTATGTCGCGCCATGTTCTTTCCCTTGTCCTGCACCGTGGGTGCGTCAATTCCGGTGTCGTCATGCGCCGTCGGATGCCGTAGCGGCAGCGAGCGCGTGCCGACGTCGAGCAATACCTGTTCCACACTAGGCAGGCACGGGCGAAGCACGCACAGAACCGCTGGCATGCCAAACCGCTTGCGCGCGGATAAGGCGGTGCACACAGTGGGACTTGCTGCTTGCGGCTTGTGGGTTGCTGTTCGCAGTTCGCGGATTCGATGCGTTGTAAGCGCAAACTAAGACGTTGGTCCGGGAATTGCGCGGCTGCAGCAAACCGGTGAGATCAAACCGGCTCGACCCGCCTGGAGCCAGCACGAGTACCGAAGACGTCACCGATCCTATGACGGCCGGTCGGCACCGTGCAACTCGAAGACTTCGAACACACGGATTGCATGCTGTTCTTCGACCACAACACCGGCACGAACGCGCCGCGCATGTTGCATCAGTTGCAGGACGCGCGTAAGCGCGGCGCGGAAATCATCACCTTCAATCCAATCAGGGAACGCGGGCTCGTCAGCTTCGCCAATCCGCAGTCGCAAGCGAACGCGGCGATGGTGCTGTACGGCATGGGTATCACGCAGCATCGCAGCGGCGTGCACAACATTCAGATGCTGTCGAACCTTCTGCTACTGTGCGGCAACATTGGGCGGCCTGGCGCCGGCATCTGTCCGATTCGCGGTCATTCGAACGTGCAAGGTCAGCGCACGGTCGGCATTACGGAAAAGCCTGAACTCGCACCACTCGACAAACTGAAAGAACTCTACGGCTTCGAGCCGCCGCGCGAGAAAGGCATGACCACCGTCGAAGCATGCCAGGGCGTGCTCGACGGGAAGGTCAAAGCGTTCATCGGTCTCGGCGGAAATTTTCAGGAGGCGATCCCCGGTCATCACGTGATGGATCCGGCGTGGCGGCAGCTCAGGCTCACCGTGCAGATCGCCACCAAACTCAACCGTAGCCACCTGCTGCACGGCGAGGTTGCATACCTGCTGCCGTGCCTTGAGCGCATTGAAATCGACGCGCAAGCGAGCGGCGAGCAATGGGTCAGTGTGGAGGACAGTACAGCGTGTGCGCATGGCTCGCACGGGATGGCTGAGCCCGCCGGCGACGTGCTGTTGTCGGAACCGGCGATCGTCGCCGGCATCGCCAAGGCACTCTTGCCCGGCAATCCGAAGGTGGATTGGGATGCGTGGGTCGGCAACTATGCACGGGTGCGCGACGCCATCGAGCGCACTTATCCCGATCAGTTCCGCGATTTCAACCAACGCTTCAGGCAGCCTGGCGGTTTTCACCGGCCGTTGCCGGCCTGCAAACGCGAATGGAAAACGGAGAACGGCAAGGCCAATTTCATCGTGCCCGATACGCTCGACGAAGATGCGGATATGCCGGCGACCGGTCCCGATGTCCTGCGCCTGATGACGACGCGCGGCGACAGCCAGTTCAATACGACTGTCTATGCGCCGGACGACCGTTTTCGCGGTGTGTACGGCACGCGCGACGTGCTGCTGATGCATCAGGACGACTTGATGCGCCTCGGGTTTGCCGAGGGCGACGCGGTGTGCATCTCGACCGTGTCGAACGACGGCGCGACGCGCGAAGTGGTTGGCATGCGCGTGCACGCGTTCGATATTCCGCGAGGTTGCATCATGGGCTACTACCCGGAATGCAACCGGTTGATCCCGCTCTCGCATCACGCGAAATCGAGTCAGGTGCCGGCGTCGAAATCGATTCCGGTGAGGTTGCGTAGGTCGGCGGTGGTTGAGGAGGCTGCGTCACCCCTGCCTCAAAACTGATGCAGCATCCCCACATACGCGCCGGTTTGCGATTCTCCCGCAAGCGGACTCGTGTTATTCACAGCGTCGCGCGGCGACGCCTCAAGCGAGAAATTCGAGTTGCTGCCATTGCGCACATAACCCACCGTGCCATACAGGAAGGTGCGCTTCGAAAAGCTATAAGTGGTGCCGAGCACGTACATCATCGCGTGACCGGAGGGGTCATGCGCGGCATCGCCGCCGCCGTCGCCGACCTTGATGTAGTAGCCACCCGCCGTGACCGCCCAGGCCGGCCGGAAGGTGTAGGTGGCGCCGAGCCAGTAGTGATCGGCGCTGTCCGCCACGCCCGCCGGCGAGTCCGGCGCCGCGTAATGCGTATAGGCGCCCTGGATTTTCACCGCATCGAAATGCACGTTGGCGCCGACAAAATATTCACGCGAAGCCTGGAAGATGTTGCTAAAACGGCCGTTGCTGTCGCGCAGTTCATCGTAGATGCCGCGCACGTCGAAGAGCTGCGAGTGATACGTCAGCATGATGCCGTCCGAGCGGCCGAACTCGCCCGTCGCACCGCTGTTGAACGCGCCGGGCTGATTGCCGAGCGCATATTGCGCCTGCACGTCGAAGCCCCACAACACCGGGCTGTGATACTCGACGTTATTGCTGGTCTGCTGCCAGTTGCGCCCGCGCACGAGCGACGCCGACGAAAATGCCTGCTGCACGAACGGATCGAACTCCCACACGCCGTCGCTATCGATGAACAGATTGCGCCCGGCCTGCAGCGTGCCCCACTGGTCGCTCTTCAGGCCGACGAAGGCACGCCGTGACCACAGCCGTCCGCCGCCGGTCGTGCCGTTCATGATTTGCAAACCGGTTTCGAGGTTGAAGATCGCGTTCAGGCCGCCGCCCAGATCTTCATTGCCTTTGAAGCCCAGCATACTGGTGCCCCAATCGCCGCCCTCGGCGCTCCAACGGGTCGAACTGCCACCCGCACCGTTGTTGATGTGATTCAGGTATTCCACGCCGCCGTCGAGGCGGCCGTACAACTCCACGCTGGTTTGACCGTATGCCAGAGGACTGGCCACCGCGATGGCGGCCATTAATTGGGTATGTAGTCTCATTGTTTCGCCGTGTGTTTCTTCTATCGAATGTGGACCAAGCCGTTTGCCGATGAATCCAGACTATCGCAGCGCGCCTCAAACAAATCCCTGCCGGGCGATCGAAAGGTACTCACGATAAGATAGACGGTCATTCGGCCTCAGCCAAATCGAAAAGCATCATTTGTTATTTGACCATTCAACCTTTGCCACTCGCCATGAACGCGCCAGAATTGACCGAAGACGAACACCTGGGCCTGTACCAACGCGCGACCGAACACGGCGCGGAGTGGTGGCGCGTCAGCCTGGCGGACCGTCCGGAAAACTATCGGCTGGAGCACGGTATCGATCACAGCAACGGCGCCGGATCGGTCGATATCGATCTGGTGGTCGACGGGGAAAACCTGCGCGCCAAGCTGAAAAAGTGGCGCCGCGAGGGCTTCGCGATCGATACGCCCGACGCCGGGCACGAAGCGGGCGCCGCCGAACGGGTGGCGTTCATGCCGGAGTTGCAGCGTGCCGCGGCGCGAGCCTCGGCGGCAAAGAGTCGCGTGCAGCGCGAGGACACGGCCGAAACCGTGCGCATCGGCCACGTCGACGTTCCTTGCGGCCTCGACAATCCGCTCGTGCCGCGCGTCAATCCGGCCTATCTGTTCTCCGAGCGCTTTAACGACATCGTCGAGGATATCGTCGAGAACCGCCGCGTCATGCTGATCGGCCACACCGGCGCCGGCAAGACCAGCCTGATCGAACAGGTCGCCGCTCGCTCGCATCACGGCGTGTTGCGCTCGAATATGAATGGGCAAACCACCGTCGGCGATTTTGTCGGGTTCTGGACGGTCAAGGGTGGCGAGACGATCTGGGTCGATGGCGTACTGCCCACGGCCATGCGCGAGGGCTTGTGGTTGATCGTCGACGAAATCGATTTCGCCGAACCGTCGATTCTCGCCGCGCTCACCGCCGTGCTCGAACCGCATGGCCGTCTCGTGCTGAAAGAAAAAGGCAATGAGATCGTCGCGCCGCATCCCGCGTTCAGGCTGTTCGCCACGGCCAATGCGGTCGGTGCGATGAGCCAGTTCCGTCATCTGTATCAGGGCGCGAATCTGATGAACGAGGCGTTTCTCGATCGCTGGCGCGTCTACCTGCTCGACTATCTGACGCCCGCCGAAGAAGCCGACGTGCTGATGGGCACCCTCGCCCCGCATATGACCCGCGCGCTCGCCACCACCCTCGCCGCGATTGCCGCCGACTGCCGCGCGGCGTTCGCCCGCGAAGACCTGTCGAGCGCATTCTCGACGCGGCGCCTGCTCGACTGGGCCGAGCTGATGCTGCGCACCGGCGACCCCGAACGCGCCGCCGGTCCCGCGATCTACGCGAAGGTCAGTCCGGAAGACGCGGCGCTGATTCGCGGCATCGTCCGCCATCACATCGCGCCGGCCGGCTGACGCGGCCAGCGAACACCTTGAGCACGACAAGCACAATGAACGCCAGGCACACCTTGCATGCGGCGCGCGACACGCGAGGCTTCGCGTTCGAATCGACGCTCAGCAAAGTGGCGCGCGTGCTGACCGGGCAATACGGCGTGACGGTTGCCTTCAGCCCGGACGGGCCGCGGGTCGAGCCCGGGCGCATCGTGATTCCCGATTATGAGCTGAGCGGCGGCGTCGAGCGCGACGTGCTGATCGGTTATCTGGATCTGCTGGTGGCGCGCGCCAAGCATTCGTCGCTCGCGCAGATCGAGGCGCTGCCGTGCGGCGTCGCGGCGAATCTCGCGCAGGTGATCGAAGACCGCCGGGTGTGCGCGCAATTGCTCGATGAATATCCGGGCGCGCGCTGGTTCATCGGCAAGCTGCGGGTGCATGCCGCCGGGCAGGCGCGGCAGCGCTGGCCCAGGCTGCACTGGCGCGACCGGCTGGTGTGGTTGGTGGAGCGTGCGCTGTGGGACGAGCAACCCAGCCTGACCGAAGCGAGCCATTCTCTGCTGGCCGCGCTGCACGCCGCGCAGGATGTGCTGGAGGAGGCGCGCAGCAGCCGTTCCACGGCGCATAGCATTGCCGCGGCGCAGGCCCTGGTGGCGCGCGTGCGGGCTTTGTCGGCGGGCGATGTCAACAGCATGGTGTTCACCGCGGATCCGGTCGAAGACATCGATACGGAAACCGCGGCTTCTTCATCCGAGCCGCTCAGTAACGACGACACCACCCTGCCCGACCACGACAGCGCCGCCTCGCCGCCGTCCGACCAAAGCGGTGGCGCGCAAGCGGACAATGCGGTGGGTATGGGGCAATCGCTGGCCGACGCGCAGCGAGCGTCGGCCCGCTCCGAAGGCGAAGCTCGCGCGGCGGCCAATTCCGCTCGCAGGCTGCTCTCGATTCCGCTCGCCACCGAATTCGACGAAATCACCGACCTGACCGGTCAGGGCGACAGCACGAGCTGGCGTGAACTGCGCGCGCAGGCCCGTGCCGATACCGCGCCGCTCAAGGAAAAACTCGAACGCGCGCTGAGCGCCGACGAACGCACCCGTTGGCGCCGCGAACAGGAACGCGGCGAGATCGACCGCACCTCGCTCGCGAAGCTCGCGACGTCGCCTGGCTACCGCACGCCGTTTCGCACGCAGCGCGCGGCCAAAGGGCGCGACGTCGCCGTGAGCTTGCTGATCGATCGCAGCGGTTCGATGGCCGGGCGCAAGATCGAACTCGCGAGACTGTGCGCGAGCGCGTTGTGCGATGCGCTGACGCAGTTGTCGTTCGATTGCGAAGTGCTCGGCTATTGCTCGCTCGAGTCCGCGCCGATGAAGCAGCTCTATGAGCGGCAACGGGCGGCCGGCACGGATTTGGCGCGCTATAACCGCTTCGTCGAGCGGCTCGATCTGAAAGTCTACAAACGCTTTGGCGCGATCGATCTGAGCGGGATCGCCGCGATTGATTGCGGCCACGAGAATCCGGACGGCGAGGCGCTGGCCTGGGCCGCGACGCGGCTCGCGGATCATCAGGCCGAGCGGCGCATCCTGATCGTGTTCTCGGACGGCTATCCGTCGACCGGCGACGGCGATCCGCAGGTGTTGCGCAGCGATTTGCGCGAACGCGTCGCCGCGATCCAGAAACGCGGCATCGAACTGCTGGGCATCGGCGTCCTGACCGATGCGGTCGAGGATTTCTATCCCCACAACGTCGTGGTGAGCCGCCTTGCCGAATTACCGTCGACGGTGTTCTCGGTGTTGAGTTCCATGCTGCTGACGCGCTAACGCGCGCGTCATGACGGCATCGGACGCATTCGACGTCATCGTCAGTTAGCGTACGCATCTTGATGCGGCGCTAAACCAGTTTAGGCTCGAACGAATACTGCTCGATCTCGCCGCCGCGCGCGACCACGGCCGTGCTCTCCGGGATCTCCTCCCACCAGCCCGGCAAATCCGCGAGCGGTTCCGACAATACCAGGAAGGCGTCCTCGCCGGCCGCCGCGATGCGTGGGTCGTCCGGATACAGCTCGCGCAGATGCCTGAACGAGGTACTGTGGAAAAGCGAGCGCGACTGGCCTTCGCTCGAATAACGCACCGCGACGATCTGCTCGCCGTCGGTTGCGCAAACGGTCATGTTCAGCGGCTCAGCGACCCCGTGTTTGCGGCCGATGTCCTCGACGAAGCCCACCATGCGCTCGATTGCGGTAACGGGCGCCAGCTCGAGGCCGAAAGTCAGCGCGAGAAAAAACAGCACTTCGGAATCCGTCGAGCCCTCGATGGACGGAAACAGTTCAGGATCGATCGCCAGCATCAGGTCGCGACGCAGCTTCGGATAGTCGCGCACCAGCCCGTTATGCGCGAAGAGCCAGCGGCCATGGCGGAACGGATGACAGTTGGTTTCCTGCGACGGCGTGTCGGTCGCCGCGCGCACGTGCGCGACGAACAGCGGCGCGCGGATCGCCCGTGCGGCTTCGCGCAGATTGCGGTCGCTCCATGCGGGCTGAATGCAGCGGTAGCGAAACGGAATATCGGTCGGATGACCGTACCAGCCAATGCCGAATCCATCGCCGTTCGTGGTGGTGTGGCCGTGCCGAGAATGCAGACTCTGGTCGATCAACGAGTGTTTGGCGTTGAACAGCACCGTTTCGAGTTGAAGCGGGTTACCGGTATAAGCGAGCCAGCGGCACATGAACTTTCTCCTGTCGTGATGCGATAGGTGACGAACCTCATGCGACCTCGAACAGCCGCGCGCCGCCGTTCGCTATTTGACCACGGGTTGCATCTGGGCGATGGGGATCAGGAACTCCGAAAAACCGGTCAGGATAATCTGCACGCCGATGCACAGCAGCAGGAATGACGAGACGCGCATCGCGACCTTGGTGCCGTCCACGCCAAGGTATTTGGCGAAAACCACCGCGCGGCTATAGATCAGGTAGACGGTTGCCGCGACGAGGATCGAGATCACCACCGAAGCGATGGTCGACAGCACGAACGCCGAGAGCTTATGCGTGCGGTTCGCGGTCAGCGCGATGGCGGTGGCGATCGAACCGGGCCCGGTGGTGAGCGGAATGGTGAGAGGGAAAAACGCCTTCGACATCGCGTTATCCGAGTCCACGCGCTTGACGGCCGGCTGTTCGGCCGGTTGCGTGTCCGGCGCGTTGAGCATCTGCCAGCCGCCGACCGCGACCGCGAGGCCCCCGCCGATGCGCAAGGCCTGCATGGAAATGCCGAAGAAATGAAGAATCGGGGTGCCGACAAAGAAGGCGACGAGCATCACGCACATCACGTTGAAGGCGATTTTCCTGGCGAGCGCGGTACGGTCTTCCGTGGTGAGCGATGCGGTCCGGTCGAGAAAGACGAAGGCCATGCCGATTGGGTTGATGATGCTGATCAACCCGGTGAAGCCAAACAGGATATCCGAGACCAGGCTTTCGACCATATGCGATCCGTTTCGGGCGGCGGCTCGGGCGGGCGGATCGACTGACGGCCCCCGGGCGCGGCGCGCTGAGTTGAATTGCTGGACGCCTTCGGGTTGTCCAGAGTGGTGCTCGCGTTGCTTGGGTCAGATGATAGCGTGGCGCGGCCTGCGAATTCGAAAAAACGCCGGCCACGCAAGCGGCGCGCGGCGCTGCACCGCAGCAGGGCGGTGCCGAAAGATGCGTGCGCAACTTTCAGAAAGCCTACACTTTTTTGACTTACTTTACGCGGTAGAAGCATCCGGCATACAGTCCCCAGCGAAGCTGCGCTTTCAACGAGACGTACCTACTGGTTTGAGGAGTTGTCCCTATGTTGCTTCGTGTACTCGCCGCTCTGCCGTTCGTCGGCATACTGCTCGGCGTTCCGTTTGTAAATCGTGTCGAGCCGCTGATGCTCGGCATGCCATTCGTGCTGGCCTGGATCGTCATGTGGGTGGTATTGAGTTCGATCATCATGGCGATCGTCTACCGTCTGGATCCCACCAATCGTCAACTCGCCGCGGATGGCGAGGAGGCCCGGCCATGAGTGCACTTGTCATCATTGCGGGCATTACGCTGTTTGCGCTGTACCTGGGCGTGCGCGCGCGGCGCGGCCACGACATGAATCTCGAGCAGTGGACCGTGGGCGGCCGCAGTTTCGGCACCGCGTTCGTGTTCCTGCTGATGGCGGGCGAAATCTACACGACCTTCACCTTCCTCGGCGGCAGCGGCTTTGCTTATGGCAAAGGCGCGCCGGTCTACTACATTCTTGCCTACGGCACGCTGGCATACATCATCTCGTACTGGATGCTGCCGCCGATCTGGCGTTACGCGAAACAGCACCGTCTCGTTTCGCAGCCGCACTTCTTTGCGCGCAAGTACGACAGCCCGGCGCTCGGCACGCTTGTCGCGGTGGTCGGCGTGGCTGCGCTGATTCCGTACCTTGTGCTGCAACTCAAGGGCCTCGGCATCATTGTGGCGACGGCCTCGTATGGCGCGATTTCGTCGACGGCGGCGGTATGGATCGGCGCCGCTGTGGTGACGTCCTATGTGATCGTTTCCGGCGTACGCGGCTCCGCGTGGAATTCGGTGGTGAAGGACCTGCTGATTCTGGCGATCGTGCTGTTCCTCGGCATTTATCTGCCGTTGCACTACTACGGCGGCTTCAGCGACATGTTCCGGGCCATCGATGCCGCGCGCCCGGGCTTCCTGACCTTCCCGGCCAAGGGGTCGAGCGTGACCTGGTTCCAGTCGACGGTGCTTCTGACCGCGCTGGGCTTTTTCATGTGGCCGCACACGTTCGGTTCGATTTTCACGGCGAAGGACGAGCGTATTTTCCGGCGTAACGCGATGGTGCTGCCGCTGTATCAATTGATTCTGCTGTTCGTCTTCTTTGTCGGGTTTGCGGCGACGCTGAAGGTGCCGGGCCTGAAGGGTGGCGACATCGACCTGTCGCTGTTCCGTCTGTCGTTGCAGACCTTCGACCCGTGGTTAGTCGGCGTGATCGGCGCGGCGGGGATTCTGACGGCACTGGTGCCGGGATCGATGATTTTGACATCGGCGTCCACGCTGCTTGCCAACGACGTGTATCGCGGCATGGTGAGCCGCAAGGCATCGGACGCGACGGTGACCAAACTTGCGCGCTTTCTGGTGCCGGTCGTGGCGCTGGTGGCTGTGGGATTTACGCTGCATGGTGGGGAGACGATCGTGGCATTGCTGCTGATGGGATACAACTTCGTAACGCAGTTGTTTCCGGCGGTGATCTGCAGTTTGCTGCCGCGTAATCGCGCGACCAAGCAAGGCGCGTTTTGCGGGATTCTTGCGGGGGTGGCCGTCGTGGCGGTGACGACCATGATGCATTTGAGTATTGGGCAGTTAATGCCGTTTTTGTCTGATGCTCTTAAGGACATCAATATTGGGTTTTTGGCGCTGGCTGTCAATGTGGTTGTTTTTGCGGTTGTCAGTGTTGTGACGCGGCCGCGGGGTGTTGAAGAGGGGCATGCTTCTTCAGTGCAATAAGGGTTGGGTGGGCGCCTGCGGCGGTGGCTTTCTTTGGTTTTTTTGCCGTCGCGGCGCTTGTTTGGCTGTTTGCCTACGGCCTAGACTTTCCTTGATCTGGATTTTTTGGCCTTTCCTTGATCTGGATTTTTTGGCCTTTCCTTGATCTGGATTTTTTTGGCCTTTCCTTTCTGGATTTTTTGGCCTTTCCTTGAATTGATATTGGTCTATTAGCGTTGCCCCTGTGCGGGGCGGCACTTACTTTCTTTGCCGCCGCAAAGAAAGCTAAGCAAAGAAAGCGGCTCAACCCGCCAGCTCATAAGCGGGGCCCCCGCACAGTCACGGTAGTGGTGCATCTGGAATCTGTGTTCTCGCGCATTCAGCGCGAGTGACAAAGCACTCATACTTCCGGCGGCGCTGCGCGCGCCGACGCGGTACTTCACTAAACCACCCGCT
>NZ_JAXDPY010000205.1:0-5929 GCF_034668105.1 Paraburkholderia sp.
GGCGGCGGCGAACAGTGCGTCGAATTTTTGCGGCGTCACCTTGGCGTGCAGGGTGCCGTTGACCATCATGGCCGGCGACAGCGCGCATTGACCGAGGCAATACACCGACTCCAGCTCGACCGGCGCCCCGTGCTCGTGTTCAGCATCGAAACGGCAGCCTGTGTGTGCTTCGATATGCTGCGCGAGCGCCTCGGTGCCCATGCTCCGGCACGCTTCGGCGCGGCACAGTTGCACCGTGACGGGTGCTGCGGGCTGCGTGCGGAAGTGGTGGTAGTAGGTGATGACGCCGTGTACTTCCGCGCGCGACAGGTTCATGGCACGCGCGAGAGGCGCAACCGTGTCGGGCGGGACGTAGCCGAGTTCGTCCTGAATCGCGTGCAATATCGCTAGCAACGACATGCCCGGCTGCGCGTGACGCTGCACGAGCTGCTCCGGTGCGATGGCCATGGAATCGTCCAAGTGAGGCTCCTTCAAAGCTATATATGCACTTGTTATTCATAAAGAGTGCACTTATGCTTTGGTTATTCGATAGGGGATAGCGGAACAATAGGCGGGTGAAACGCCTCATGCAATAGGAAAGAGTTGAGCATATATGATCAGAATCGAATGTCAGGCGCAGCTGGTTGTGAAGGCCCCCGACGGCCGGGAGGCCAGCCTGTCGGACGTCGTGCCGTTGCTTGCGTTGGTGGACCAGTCCGGCAGCATCGCGCAGGCGGCGACGCTTAAGGGTTTGTCCTACCGTCACGCGTGGGGTTTGTTGCGCAGCATCGAAGAGCGTTTGGGTGGTCCGCTGATCGCGAAGGAGCGGGGGCGCGGCTCGGTGCTGTCCGAACTCGGGCAGGCCGTGTTGCGCGCCCAGCGTCTGTGTGGCGAGCGCCTGGACGGCAATATGCAGGCGCTCGCCAGCGAAGTCGCCAGCGAGCTGAACCGCTGGCTCGCACCACCCGCCGACGACGTGCGGATCTACGCCTCGCACGGTTACGCCGTGGCGGCACTGGTCACGACACTGGTCGCGAACGATCTGCCAGTCGATATCAAGTATCGCGATAGCGCGGATGCAGTCAGCGCGCTTGCCCGCGGCGAATGCGATCTGGCCGGCTTCCATTTGCCGTTGGGCGAATTCCGCTCCGACTGTGCCGATACGTATCGGCGCTGGCTCGATCCGCAGCGCCACGTGCTTGTGCATCTCACGCGGCGCAAGCAGGGCCTTTTCCTCAGCAAGGGCAATCCGAAGGGAATCGGCGGGCTGAGCGACCTCGCGCGCGACGACATTCGTTTCGTCAATCGTCAGCCAGGCTCCGGTACGCGCATGCTGCTCGATCTCGCGCTACGAAAAGTCGGGGTCGATCCGGACAGAGTTAATGGTTACGCGTCGGCGGAACTCACGCATTCGGCAATCGCGGCGTTCGTGGCGAGTGGCATGGCCGATGTGGGTTTCGGCGTCGAGCCGGCGGCGCATCACTTCGGGCTCGACTTCATTCCGATCGTCGACGAAGACTATTACTTCGCTTGCGAGCGCGCCCGCCTGGAGCGTACGCCGCTCGCAACGGTAATCGGTTTGCTGCGCGGCATGGCGTTTCGGCGTGGCGTCGAGCAGCTAGACGGCTATGATCCGCGCGACTGCGGCAAGCTGCTCGAGCTCGATGTGGGGCTGGGTCCGACTACGGTGTAAGCGCCTGTAAACAAAATGCTGCGGTGGCCGCTGCGTGGGGCGTCTGTTTGGGATAATCTCTAACCTTCCGCTTACGCCATAACCGCGCGTTGCACCGCGCTGACTCGATATGAAAGCTCTTTTCCACGCATGTGCCGCGGCAGCGGCAACCGGGGTGCTCCTCGCCACCGTTTCGGTTGCTTTTGCACAGAATTCTCCGGGTGTGCCGGGTGGTATCTTGCAAGATCAGTTCCGTCTTGCCGAACATCCGCAGATGCCATTTGCGGCGTCGGCGGCTTCGGGCAAATACCAGTCCGACAAGAAGTCAGCCATGCGCAAGCGCGGCGACAACGGCGATCCGAACGGCTGTAACCTGCAGTGTCCTAAAGACGAATAAGCGCGAAGATCCGCGCTCTCGTGTGAGTCTGTGAAAACGCCGGCATGCTGCCGGCGTTTTTCGTTTGAGCGTGCCTTATTGGAGCGCCTTTCTGGCTTCCAGCCTTGGCCCGTCGTCCAGCGGCTCCCGCTTATGGCTTCGCCGTGTGCCACATGTCCTTGAAGCCATCTCCCTTCATTTCTCCCGCTTGCTTGTCCGCCGCGTAGCGATAGAGCGGGTGCCCCTTGTAAGCCCACTGTTGCTTGCCGTCGGCGGCAGGGATGAGCGTCCAGTCACCTGAAGGTTTGTCCGACGGGCTTGCCATGGCTGCCGGCCAGTAGCTCATACAGCCGCCAGTGCAGGCGCTTACACCGGGCGTGGTGTCTTTGTCGAACGTATAGAGCGTCATGCCGTCCGCGGTGACGAAGCGGCCATCGACGACCTTCGGGGCTTCCGCGAAAGCGGTCTGTTGCAGTGCGAGAAGAGTCAGCGTGGAGAGGCAGAAGAGAGTCTTGCGCATGATGTCGGCTCCTGAAGGGGGTGTGAGTCTCGCGAGACGTGACTTGAGGCGCGAGTAGCGAACCGCTGATGAACGATTGAGCGGGCGCTTTTATTCCGCGTGTCTCTTAAAAAATCTTAGTTAATTTCTCCATATTTGAGATTCGGGCAAACCCCGATGCGCGAATTTGCCTCTATTCCATAGCGAAAGCCTCGAATTATCCTTGTTTCAGGGAGATATGCCATGGGCATGTCGGATATTTTGAGTTCGTCGCTCAGGTTGTATTGAGATTGGAAATATATTTTCAGGGTGAGGATAATGAAAAATATTGGTCGGCTGGTTCGTTGTTTTTCATTTCGCGAGCGAGTCTATTTCTCCACCGGAGTGGCGGAATTAGAGTTTTTGGGGGCTATGGAGGCGGCCGAACTTGCGGCGGAAGAAGCATTGGAAGAGGAGGACGTCAAAGCCTTTGAATCTCGTTATCTCCAGCGATTTTGCCGGGCATGATATTGAATTTTTCCGGAGTTTTGATTGTGAATAAACTTAAGAAGTCATGCTGGTTTTACGCATCTATCCTGTTGCTTGCACTGTCGGCAACCGTGCGGGCCCAGGTTCCCCTCAAAATTGTTCAAGTGACCAATGCGGCCACTCTTGTCCCGGAACAGTTGTTTAATACAATGGATTTTTACGCACAAGCAGTCAGCCGTTCAATCAAGACGGCTCAACCATCGTCGACCAAAATCAAACTCCTTGCCAGCAAGTGGCGTAGCGCAACAATCGCGCGTTTCGAATATACCTACGCTGAACCCTCCGGTGCTAGCAATACGCGTATCTACAATGCTATTTCCGGTCAGGACCCTCAGGACATTCTGTATGAGCCCGGCAGCGCTCCGAATCGGCAATTCAACGACTTTTTATCGAGCAGCAATATAGAGAAAGCCGCCGCCAACATTGATGTTCCGGGTGGGCGTTTGGGCGCCAGCATGGATAATCAGGCTCTTGACGCTGAACTCAAAGCTCTGAAGAATTTCGAAAACGACATTCTGGTTAACGGACTCCCGCCTGGGGGGAAACTGGTGGGATACATTTCACAGGCGCCTTGCGATTCATGCGCAAACGTCCTCCGGCAACAGCTGCCCGCCACGGGGTATGCGAGACAAATCGAGGTGTCTTATCTGCCGAACTCGAAAGCAGTGGGTATTTCGCAGACGGAGACCGACATTGCCAAGCGATTCAATACCCGGCGGCTGGTCTATAAGGACAACATCTTGAGTTTGCGGGCAGGGACCCTTGGGAGACTCGAGGCGCGCGGCGGGGAACTGGCTGGTTGTCTATGACAGACAGTAGAACGGCGATGTGTCTGGCAGCTATGCCGTAGAACGCGCGATACTTTGGCAACTTGCGGAGGGGGCTTGTTGCCCGTCACGATGAGCGTTGCTGGGTCTGCGGGTTTTCAATTGAAGCCGTTGTGCGAAGCAGACGGTAAAAAACCCCGAGAGCCTTACGCTGACGGGGTTCTCGGTGAAACGGCGTGCTGCCACTTGCAAGGTGTTGTGGTGGAGGCGGCGGGAATCGAACCCGCGTCCAGAAGCACTCTACGACCAGTTCTACATGTTTAGTTCTGTCATTTGATTTAACCGGCGTGACGCGGACGAACACGCTGCACGACGGCGATTCACTAGATTTTCGACCCGGATGTCGTGACACCACCAAGGCTTAACTGACGTATATGACCTCTGTCGGTATTGCTACCGGTCTTGCGACTCTAGCCCGTCAGTGAACTAGGCAGAGGACGGCGGCCCTTAGGCTGCCAGTGCGAACGTATCGTCGTTTGCAGTTACGTTTTTCCCATTGATTAACGAGGTGACGGGTCCTCGACATGCCCTAGCCGCTTCGCAACCCCTGTCGAAACCAGGTCGCCCCCGCGGTTCGTTGCCCAATACTTATGGGCCAAGCGTAGATTTTACAATAGTTTGACGGCCGCGTCCTGACTGATTCGCTTGTTATCTTGGCGCGGAGGATGGCGATAGGCGCATGCACGGCAACACGGCGGGGCGCCGCCATGCGTTGCCTACGCTCGGTCTGCCATCTGGTGCGCGCTCAGCCTATATCGCGCAGCAACTTCTGCAATTCAGCAGGCGAATGCACGACATGCTGCGCGTGCCATTGCGTCGGCGGAATGTCGTTGCCGCAATAACCGTAGGCGGCCGCAATGGTCTTCATGCCGGCCGCGAAACCCGCCTGCACATCGCGCAGGTCGACACCGACATAGACGATATGCTCCGGCACCACATCCAGTTCACGAGCTGCGTGCAACAACGGTGCGGGGTGTGGCTTCGAATGCGGAGTTGTGTCGCCGCTCACCACACAGCCCGCGCGCTCTTCGAGGCCGAGTTGCGCGACCAGCGGTTCGGTGAGTCTGGCCACTTTGTTCGTCACGATGCCCCAGCGCACGCCCCGTGCGTCGAGATCGTCGAGTAATTCGGCGATGCCGGGAAACAGCGTGGTCTCGATGCACAGGTCTGCTTCGTAGTTGGCGAGAAACTCCTCGCGCATCGACGCGAACTCGTGATCCTCAGGGCCGATGCCGAAGGCGCCCCCGATCAGTCCGCGCGCGCCCGCTGACGCAAGCGGCCGCAGGTCTTCGAGCGGCACCATCTCGAGGCTCCGATCGTGGCGCATCTTATTGACGGCAGCGGCCAGGTCGGGCGCGGTGTCAGCCAGCGTACCGTCGAGGTCGAACAGGACAGCCTGGCAAAGACGGAGTGCGTCGTCATTGTCTTCGCGTTGGGGCAGGGGCGTGGGATCGCTCATTGATTGAATTGAGTCGGGGCTGGTCGGGCGGATCAGACGTCGCGGCGGCAAGCGAGCATATAGTTCACGCTCGTGTCGGCGGACAGCGCGAAATGCTTGCTGAGCGGGTTGTAAACGATACCTTTGATGTCGGCCGTGCGCAGGCCGGCGGCGCGCACGAAGCTCGCCAATTCCGACGGACGGATGAAGCGCGTGTAGTCGTGCGTACCCTTGGGCAGCATCCGCGCGATATATTCGGCGCCGATCACCGCGAACAAATAGGACTTCACATTGCGGTTCAGTGTGGAGAAGAACACCCATCCGCCCGGTTTCACCAGGGTCTTGCAGGCTTCGACAATGGCGCCCGGTTCGGGCACGTGCTCAAGCATTTCCATGCACGTGACGACGTCATAGGTGCCGGGTTCGCGTGCGGCAAGTGCTTCAGCAGCGATTTCTTCGTAATTAACGGTTACACCGCTTTCAAGGCTGTGAAGATCCGCCACGCCAAGTGCCTGCCTCGACAGGTCGATTCCCTTCACGTGCGCGCCCAATCCTGCCATCGACTCCGACAGAATCCCGCCGCCGCAGCCGATATCCAAAACCGTTTTAC
>NZ_JAXDPY010000206.1:0-2503 GCF_034668105.1 Paraburkholderia sp.
GTACTGCAGTGCGTCGACCGGGGGACGTGACGCGGTTTGAAGCTGTTTGGTGATCTTTGTCATGGTGCGATTTCCGGTTCGTTCCTGAATCGCCCGACACTTGCTAACAGATAGGGTGAGCGGGCACGTAGACGGGTTAGCAGACCGGGCGTAAGACCAAAACCGGCGAGCCTTGCGGCTCCCCCTCCACGGCCCGCCCATAGAAGGCGCGCACGTTTGAGCACTACCCACTTTCGCGGGCAGTGCGGTCCTACGCACCAGGCTGCTAAACCTGTGCCGTTTTGTCTAACGGCAGGAACAATTTACCTCACCTATTTTTCGAGACGATCAACCGGACAAGCTAAACGCGCGGATTATAACTAATCTTTACATTCTCCCCGACCCAGCCTTAGAAAGTCATCACGCCGGAAGCGTGCGCATTCAGATCACGCACCCAACCTCCCCTCACGACGGCGACACCAACTTGAAATCCACCGGCGAATCAATCTCGATCCGCTTCGGATTCGCCTCGAGCAAGCCGCTCTGCTGATCGCGCTTGAACACATACACCGTGCCGCTATTCTGATTGCCGACGATCAACCAATTTCCCGTCGGGTCGATCGCGAACTCACGCGGCGACTTACCCAGACTCGACTGGTGCCCGATCTTCTTCAGATGACCATTCGTGGGGTCGACCGAGAAGATCACGATATCGTTCGCGTCGCCGCGATTGGACGCGTAGACAAAGCGCCCGTCCGGCGACAGATGAATCGCCGAGCCGCCCACCGCGCCCTTGAAGCCAGGCTCGGTCAACGAAAGCGTCTGCACTTGCGTGAGCTTGCCATCGTTGTAATTGAAGGTGCTGACCGTGCCCGCCAGTTCACTCGTCAAATAAGCATGTTTGCCGTCCGCGCCGAACACCAGATGACGCGGCCCGGTGCCCGCTTTCTCCTGCGCGTAGCGCCAGTCGGTCGGACCGAACAGACCGCGGCTACCGTCAGGCGTGTAGCGGTATGAGTACAGCTTGTCGGCGCCCAGGTCTTGCGCGAACAGGTAGTGACCGTCCGGCGAGAACACCGTGGAATGAACATGCGAGTTGTCCTGCCGTCCCTTCACCGGACCGCCGCCTTCATGGTGCACCGTGAGCACCGACGCGCCCACCTGGCCATCCGCCTGCAACGGGAACACCGCGAAACTGCCGCCCGGATCGGCCGCCACCGAGTAGTTGGCCGTCAGCAGATATTTGCCGTCCGGCGACAGGCTCAGATAGCACGGGTCATTGCCGTCCGACGAGACTTTGTTGAGGAAGGTCAGCTGCCCGCTTGCGGCGTCGAAGCGAAATGCGCTGATGCCGCCGCGTTGCGTGGCCGGGCCATTGTCGCCCGGCAATTCGTTGACCGCGTAGACGAAGCGGCGATCGCGGCTCACCACCAGGTACGACGGGTTGACCGTCTGCGCGACCGAGACGCGGGTCGCTTCGCCCGTCTTCGTGTCGAAGCGGTAGACGTATAGGCCTTCGCTCTTGCCACCGGTGTAAGTGCCGACCAGCATGTCATACACGCCGTCGGCGGGAGCCGGGCCGGAATCTTGCGCAAACGCATGCGAAGCAACAATCGAGACCATGAGCACGAAACCTTTTATTATCGAGCGGGCGGAACGCAGAGGAGCTGGCCGGCCGCCGCGCCATGAGGTGGATTGAACAGCAGGAAGTGAAGAAGAGTTTGAGGCAGAGTTTGAAGCAGCACGCGCTGTGACCCGGGGACTACGAAGCATATGACCTCCTCTACATTGGTTATTCGGTGGCATCGTTGTAATGGTGTCTCTGGTCTGCCGCGCGTCCGGTCGAATTGTTTTTATCGAGGCAAGTATAAAAGCGTTGCGTCGGATCATGCAGCGATTGCTGCCGGGCGCGGATTAGTCGGGCTGCGATCGGCCGGGCCGCGCTGTTGATCGGCGCACCGCTGCATGCGCAGCAATCGTCCCGCCCGGCGGGGCATTTTTTTCAACCGCGTTTTACCCATTTTTCAACCAC
This sequence comes from Paraburkholderia sp., assembly GCF_034668105.1. Classification (GTDB taxonomy): domain Bacteria; phylum Pseudomonadota; class Gammaproteobacteria; order Burkholderiales; family Burkholderiaceae; genus Paraburkholderia. The sequence goes on from NZ_JAXDPY010000206.1 coordinate 2,012, forward strand.
GTCTCACCCATTACACACTACGGAGTCTTCATGAACGTCACACTCAGCCTGGGCCCGCTCGTTTCGTTGATCGCCGGTATTCTGATTCTCGTCATGCCGCGCCTGTTGAACTACATCGTCGCGCTCTATCTGATCATCATCGGCATCATTGGGATCTTCGGCGTGGGGTCGTCGCACTTCTGAGTCAACGCGGCGGCGGCAGTCGGCAATAGAAGCAGCAAGGAACGTACGACCGGGCGCAGTGCCGGCCCGGCGCCGTCCCGGATGAACGCCGCGGTAGCTGAGCAACGACACGCGTATCGACGTGGCGACGGTCCCGCACGTAGTGCGTAGCAAGTAGCACAGGGAAGCAGCGAGACTGAGCGGCAAAGCGAAACGGCGTGACAAAGCAGCGCGGCAATATATGTGTATGCGCGATACGCGTATGCGCGAGAGATTCGAGCCCGAGCTGTGCAACAGATTCGCACCAACCACAGCGCGCCAGATGGAAGA
>NZ_JAXDPY010000207.1:0-11442 GCF_034668105.1 Paraburkholderia sp.
GAGCCAGTCGGCTCGTACGCGCGCGCTCGCCGAGTTCAAGGACGGCACGCTGCAAGTGCTGGTCGCCACGGATATCGCCGCACGCGGCATCGATATCGATCAGCTGCCGCACGTGGTCAACTACGATTTGCCGAACGTGCCGGAAGATTACGTGCACCGCATCGGCCGCACGGGTCGTGCTGGCGCGACGGGTGAAGCGATCTCGCTGGTGTGCGTCGACGAACTCCAGCTGCTGAAGGACATTGAGAAGCTGATCAAGCGTCCGGTGCCGCAGGAAGTGATCGCCGGTTTCGAACCGGATCCGACTGCCAAGCCGGAGCCGATTCTGCGCCGTGGTCAAGGCGGCGGTGGCGGCGGTGGTGGACGCGCGCCGCGCCAGGCTCAAGGTGCGCCGAAGCGCGAGGGTGGCCAGCGGGAAAGCGGCCGTCGCGAGGGCGCGTCGCCTTCCGCGAAGCCGGCGCAGCGTTCGGGTCAGCGTCCGGCGAATGGTCAGCAGCAGCCGAAGCCGCAAGGCGCCAAGCCGGCCGGCAACGGCGGCCAGCCGCGCCGCGACGGCCAGCGTCATGACGGTCAGCCGCGTGCAGCCGCGCACGAAGGCAGCGCCGCGCAACATGCACCGCGCAAGCCGCAGGCCGCCAAGCCGCAAGGCGGCAATCCGGGTGCTCTGCTGGGTGGCGCAAAGCCGCGCAACGACGCGCCGCGTGGCGGCCAACCGACGCGCAGCGGCCAACGCGGCCGTTAAGCTTTAAGCCCTGCCTGCCCGCTAGCCGTGGTCCCAGCAGACTAACGGCTAGCCGCGGCGGCGGCTTGCTTCAGGTGCTCGATCTGCCGTTCCCATCGTTCGAGCACCACCTTCCCCTCCTGTTCCAGTTCAAACGTAATGCCGCTCGTCAGGCGCGCATAACGCACGCTTTGCGCCTCCCCTGTGTCGATCGAACCGATCAGGTACACGAGGCCGCTATCATCGCCTGCCACGGCTGGTAGTGGCGTCAAACGCAATTGCACCTGATAGAACGCCTCGTCGCAGACGAACGTCAGCGCGGCCCGGCCGCTTTGCGCGATCACACGCGCCGCCCGGGCCTGCGGCCACAACGCAATGCATAACGCGCGCGAATCCGGCGCGTACAACTCGCCGACGCCGAGCAGCGACGTGCGCAGATGGCCGTTCGCGTCGACGGTGAGCAGCGACGCGGTGAACCCCGTCTTGCTCGCCAACGACGACCCGTCAAAAAGCGCACGGACCGCGTCGGGCCATTCGTCAAAAACGTGTTGTTCAAGCGGGCGTTCAGATGCGGGGGAGTCGCTCATCGTCTGGGTCCGGTCAGTAACTGATTGCGATAGTCGCAAACATCAATCATGCCTCGAAAAACGAATGGCCCGCACAAGCGGGCCATTCGTTTTCGTCTCTATCCGCGCCGCGGTTTCAGCGGAAAAACATCAGCGAAAGAATACGTGCTGCGTGATCTTGGCGAGCGGGTAATGCACGCCCGGCTGAATCCTTGCCGGCAGATCGAGCGGCTTGAGCAGCATCTTCACGCACATGTCCGCCGACAGATTGCGCCGCACCAGCGCATTGATGCGCGCCGCACGCTCCCGGTTATAAGCCGAATCGTGCACGCGTTCCGGATACCGAATCGCGAAAACATGGCGCAACGCGATCTCCGAGTCTTCGTTCTTGATTTCAATCACGCGGCGCATCAACGCGCCGAGAACCGCAAGGCGGCCATTGCCTTCAATCTTGTTGTACTTCTTGAAGAACTTGAAAAAGTGCTTGTAGTGACGGACTTCGTCTGTGCGGATGTTGTCGGTGATCTGCTTGAGCACCGGCTCGTCCGAACATTCGCCGATCGCGCGGTATAACGTGGCGGTGCCCGTTTCCACCACACAGCGGGCGACCATCTCGAGCGCGCGGGTCTTTTCGAAGTCTTCGACCGAACAGGTCAGCGAATACTCTTCCATGAAATCGCGGAACGCGGTGTCCCAATCGAACTCAGGCCAGACGTAGGCGATATAGGTCTTGAGCGCCCGGCCGTGCTGCATTTCTTCCGGCTCCCATTCCTGGTTGAGCCAGGCCGAAACTTCCGGGTCGCCGTCGAAGAAGGTGCTCAGATTGCTGGTGTACAGATCGGTACCGCTTTCGATAAACGAAGCGGCGCACAACAGAAGCAGCAGGTCTTCGTTAGCGACGGCCTTCTGGCGATCTATGCGGGTGAGGTCGATATCCTCGATCCGCCAGGGCATCACATGGTTCAGCTCAGTGTGCATTGTGTCTTTGCTCCGAAAGCTGTATCGACTCGTGGAGCGCGCTCGAAACCGCCCGCTATCGCAAGGACGGTCCGCCGTGTCAGATACAGCGCCTTGAATTAGAGTTAACCCCGTGTATCTTGCATCTTAGCCGGTGTTTCACAACTCTGCAGGTACCCCAGCACAGACCATGCGGCTCTGCCGCAGTTCCAGTCTCGCGGTAGTCAAATCCTTCGGTTGGTTACAAGCGAGTACGCAAGGCATAAAAAAAGCCAGCTCGATAAGCTGGCTTTGGCTTGAACAGAGGGTGCGGATCAAGTGGAGCAAGGTTCGCGGCGCGGCACAACGGCCGCCCCACTCGTCGTGCATCGGGAAAAATTCTTTCGCGATGATGGTCGCGAAGTAGCCGTAGACCAGAAAGTCGAACCACTCGAGCGCATTACCGATCGACGACGAAAACACGATCCGCCGCACCATCGCTTTGGAAAGCGGTGCGGACGTGGAATGAGGGGAAGCTGTCGCGGATTGCGACGCGGGGGTGTTCATGATGTCTCCTGCGCTGCCTGATGCTAGTTATGCTGAATACGCTGAATACGCTGAATACGCTGAATACGCTGAATACGCACGCGGCGCGTGGTGCGTGGCTATCGCGCGCAGTTCTTTCAGCGGCGCACGATGCCTGCCTTTTAATTGCGTTGCGGGACACCGGCCGTGGGTGCGTCGAATTGCCGTCGCCCCGAATGCCGGTATATCCGGATGCCCAAGCGCCGGGATGCCTGGACCCCCGGCCCCCTGCGCCGCACGCCGCATCGCCTATGACGCAGCGCGAAGCGCGGCGGCCGCACGGCCGCCGCCGCGCGCGCCTCGTCCGAGTCGTTTAAAACCCGGCTGCCAGTCCGTCGCGGCGGCTGTCGCTCGCCGCCACATAGCCGCGCTCCGGATCGTTACGGTCGAGCTTCCAGATGTACTGGCCGGAGCCGAAGTCCATATACGGATCGTCGACCGACTTGATCGTGTGGCCCAGTTTCTGCAGCGCCGCAGCGGTCTTCGGATCGAGCGTCGATTCGATATCGATCGTGAAGTCGCGATTGATCTTCCAGCGCGGCGCATCGCAGGCGGCCTGCGGTTGCTGACCTAGTCGAGCATGCGCACGATCGATTGCAGATGGCCTTGCGGTTGCATATCGCCGCCCATCACGCCAAAGCTCATCACCGCTTCCTGCTTGCCGTCCACCTGCTGCGTGAGGAACGACGGGATGATGGTGTGGAACGGCCGCTTGCCGCCTTCCACCACGTTGGGCGACTTCGGGTCCATCGAGAAGCCGCAGCCGCGGTTCTGCATCGCGATGCCGCTGTCCGGCACCACGATGCCCGAGCCGAAGCCCATGCGCGAATAATCTGAATGGATCGCTGCACGGTCCTCGTGGATGCGAACCCATGACGCACGAGTCGACAGACAAGACGTGCGATGGTCTTACAATACGCTCACCCTCGTTCACGCCGTATCCGTTTGCCGGGCCAGCCTCTCGTGCCGGCAGCGGGCAGCGCCGATAAAACCCACGACCCGAGACACATGACCCGAGACCCCCGCCTGACTCTCAATGCCCGGCAACAGGAACTGCTGGAGTGGGTGCAACGCGACGGCTTCGTGACCGTGGACGACCTCGCGGCCCACTTCGACGTGACGCCGCAGACGATCCGCCGCGACGTCAACTGGCTCGCCGACATGAACCTGTTGCGCCGCTATCACGGTGGCGCCAGTCTGCCGACCAGCTCCGAGAACGTTTCGTATACGGCGCGTCAGCGCATGTTCCACGACGAGAAGCGGCGCATTGCGACGCTAGTGGCCACTCACATTCCCGACCAGGCTTCCCTCTTCATCAACCTCGGCACGACCACCGAGGAAGTCGCACGGGCGCTCAACCGGCATCGCGGCCTGCGCGTGATCACCAACAATCTGAACGTCGCCAGCATGATGAGCGGCTATCCGGATTGCGAAGTGCTGGTGACGGGCGGCATCGTGCGACCTTGGGACAAGGGCATTGTCGGCGAACTGGCCATCGACTTCATCCGGCAGTTCAGAGTGGACTTCGCGATCATCGGTACTTCGAGTATCGAAACGGACGGCACGCTGCGCGATTTCGATACCCGCGAAGTGCGCGTGGCCGAGGCGATCATCCAGCATGCGCGCACGGTGTTTCTCGCCGCCGACAACTCCAAATTCGGCCGCCCGGCGCTCGTCCGCCAAGGTCATCTCGACCAGATCGACGCACTTTTCACCGACGCCGCGCCGCCCGCCGAGATGAACGAAACGCTCGCCGCCGCCAACTGCCAGGTGTATGTCGCCGAGTAATTCCAAACGCATCCCAGGCGACTTAGGCCATGTTGCAGCGCACGCGAAACTTCGAGTGAAATCAAGGATCTTGCCCCGGCTCCAAACCGCCTCAGCGGGCCTCAATTGTCAAAGGGAAAATTTACTGGGGCCCATTTGGTGTTTGACGGGCGTTTGACTACACTCCAGTTCCCCGGCGTCGTTCCGCGGTACGCGGAGTGCCGGTAGCGTGAACCTGTCGTGATAGCCGTACCTCCCGCCTGATCCTTTTGCGGACTTCACTGGCATCTGGCCAGTCGCCGGCAAGGCCGTCCGCGTTTGCTTGACATGGAGAGAACGATGCTGAGTCCGCATGAATTCGCCACGTTGTTGCTCGTCAAGGACGCCCCCAATCAAGTCGACATGGAGCGACAAGAACTCGACGCACTGCTGGAACGCCAGCTCGTGCAACTCGAACGGCTTGCGTCCGGCAACGAACAATGGCGCGTGACAGAAACCGGCGACAGCGCACTCCGGGCTATCAAGCGTCTCTCCTAGTACTACGGCTACGGGTACGCCGGGCTTCGAAACCGGCGACCGGCAGCATGACGGCGCGCTGCGCAGTGGTACCTAGGCACGCGCTGAGGTCTTTCTAGCTGCCGCATATTTTTTTATCAAGCTAGGCGGCCGCGCAAAACGGCCGCTTTATTGTGCCCAGGTGATTTACACAGTAAATTGACGCGACGGACCTTTTACCCTTCGCGCATGCCAAAAACACTCTCGTCCGACGACATCCAGCAGTTTCGCGAAGCCATGCGGCGCGTGGCCGAAAACGCGTTCGCCACGCGCGGCGCACAAGGCGTGACGATGCGCGAACTGGCCAAGGAGCTGGGTTGCAGCGCGATGACGCCCTATCGCTACTTCCGCGACAAAGACGAAATCCTTGCGATGGTCCGCGCCGCCGCATTCAACCGCTTTGCGGCGCGGCTCGAAGCAGCGGCGCAACGGGCGCCCGCGACCGATCACTCGATCGTCAGCGACGCCTACGTGGCGTTCGCACTCGACGAGCCGCACGCCTACCGCCTGATGTTCGATCTGACGCAGCCGGACGCCGCCTACCCGGAACTCACGGCTGCGTCGCAGCGTGCGTGGCAGTTGCTCGAAGTGCACTTCGAGCAACTGCCACGCACGCTGCGACGCAGCCGTGAGTTCCGGGTAGGCGGCGTCCGGCTGCGTCAGATCGAACATCAGGCGGTAGGCGTGCGGCTCGTCGAGTGCGAACGCCACGTAGGCGTCGCTGACGATCGAGTGATCGGTCGCGGGCGCCCGTTGCGCCGCTGCTTCGAGCCGCGCCGCAAAGCGGTTGAATGCGGCGGCGCGGACCATCGCAAGGATTTCGTCTTTGTCGCGGAAGTAGCGATAGGGCGTCATCGCGCTGCAACCCAGCTCCTTGGCCAGTTCGCGCATCGTCACGCCTTGTGCGCCGCGCGTGGCGAACGCGTTTTCGGCCACGCGCCGCATGGCTTCGCGAAACTGCTGGATGTCGTCGGACGAGAGTGTTTTTGGCATGCGCGAAGGGTAAAAGGTCCGTCGCGTCAATTTACTGTGTAAATCACCTGGGCACAATAAAGCGGCCGTTTTGCGCGGCCGCCTAGCTTGATAAAAAAATATGCGGCAGCTAGAAAGACCTCAGCGCGTGCCTAGGTACCACTGCGCAGCGCGCCGTCATGCTGCCGGTCGCCGGTTTCGAAGCCCGGCGTACCCGTAGCCGTAGTACTAGGAGAGACGCTTGATAGCCCGGAGTGCGCTGTCGCCGGTTTCTGTCACGCGCCATTGTTCGTTGCCGGACGCAAGCCGTTCGAGTTGCACGAGCTGGCGTTCCAGCAGTGCGTCGAGTTCTTGTCGCTCCATGTCGACTTGATTGGGGGCGTCCTTGACGAGCAACAACGTGGCGAATTCATGCGGACTCAGCATCGTTCTCTCCATGTCAAGCAAACGCGGACGGCCTTGCCGGCGACTGGCCAGATGCCAGTGAAGTCCGCAAAAGGATCAGGCGGGAGGTACGGCTATCACGACAGGTTCACGCTACCGGCACTCCGCGTACCGCGGAACGACGCCGGGGAACTGGAGTGTAGTCAAACGCCCGTCAAACACCAAATGGGCCCCAGTAAATTTTCCCTTTGACAATTGAGGCCCGCTGAGGCGGTTTGGAGCCGGGGCAAGATCCTTGATTTCACTCGAAGTTTCGCGTGCGCTGCAACATGGCCTAAGTCGCCTGGGATGCGTTTGGAATTACTCGGCGACATACACCTGGCAGTTGGCGGCGGCGAGCGTTTCGTTCATCTCGGCGGGCGGCGCGGCGTCGGTGAAAAGTGCGTCGATCTGGTCGAGATGACCTTGGCGGACGAGCGCCGGGCGGCCGAATTTGGAGTTGTCGGCGGCGAGAAACACCGTGCGCGCATGCTGGATGATCGCCTCGGCCACGCGCACTTCGCGGGTATCGAAATCGCGCAGCGTGCCGTCCGTTTCGATACTCGAAGTACCGATGATCGCGAAGTCCACTCTGAACTGCCGGATGAAGTCGATGGCCAGTTCGCCGACAATGCCCTTGTCCCAAGGTCGCACGATGCCGCCCGTCACCAGCACTTCGCAATCCGGATAGCCGCTCATCATGCTGGCGACGTTCAGATTGTTGGTGATCACGCGCAGGCCGCGATGCCGGTTGAGCGCCCGTGCGACTTCCTCGGTGGTCGTGCCGAGGTTGATGAAGAGGGAAGCCTGGTCGGGAATGTGAGTGGCCACTAGCGTCGCAATGCGCCGCTTCTCGTCGTGGAACATGCGCTGACGCGCCGTATACGAAACGTTCTCGGAGCTGGTCGGCAGACTGGCGCCACCGTGATAGCGGCGCAACAGGTTCATGTCGGCGAGCCAGTTGACGTCGCGGCGGATCGTCTGCGGCGTCACGTCGAAGTGGGCCGCGAGGTCGTCCACGGTCACGAAGCCGTCGCGTTGCACCCACTCCAGCAGTTCCTGTTGCCGGGCATTGAGAGTCAGGCGGGGGTCTCGGGTCATGTGTCTCGGGTCGTGGGTTTTATCGGCGCTGCCCGCTGCCGGCACGAGAGGCTGGCCCGGCAAACGGATACGGCGTGAACGAGGGTGAGCGTATTGTAAGACCATCGCACGTCTTGTCTGTCGACTCGTGCGTCATGGGTTCGCATCCACGAGGACCGTGCAGCGATCCATTCAGATTATTCGCGCATGGGCTTCGGCTCGGGCATCGTGGTGCCGGACAGCGGCATCGCGATGCAGAACCGCGGCTGCGGCTTCTCGATGGACCCGAAGTCGCCCAACGTGGTGGAAGGCGGCAAGCGGCCGTTCCACACCATCATCCCGTCGTTCCTCACGCAGCAGGTGGACGGCAAGCAGGAAGCGGTGATGAGCTTTGGCGTGATGGGCGGCGATATGCAACCGCAAGGCCATCTGCAATCGATCGTGCGCATGCTCGACTAGGTCAGCAACCGCAGGCCGCCTGCGATGCGCCGCGCTGGAAGATCAATCGCGACTTCACGATCGATATCGAATCGACGCTCGATCCGAAGACCGCTGCGGCGCTGCAGAAACTGGGCCACACGATCAAGTCGGTCGACGATCCGTATATGGACTTCGGCTCCGGCCAGTACATCTGGAAGCTCGACCGTAACGATCCGGAGCGCGGCTATGTGGCGGCGAGCGACAGCCGCCGCGACGGACTGGCAGCCGGGTTTTAAACGACTCGGACGAGGCGCGCGCGGCGGCGGCCGTGCGGCCGCCGCGCTTCGCGCTGCGTCATAGGCGATGCGGCGTGCGGCGCAGGGGGCCGGGGGTCCAGGCATCCCGGCGCTTGGGCATCCGGATATACCGGCATTCGGGGCGACGGCAATTCGACGCACCCACGGCCGGTGTCCCGCAACGCAATTAAAAGGCAGGCATCGTGCGCCGCTGAAAGAACTGCGCGCGATAGCCACGCACCACGCGCCGCGTGCGTATTCAGCGTATTCAGCGTATTCAGCGTATTCAGCGTATTCAGCATAACTAGCATCAGGCAGCGCAGGAGACATCATGAACACCCCCGCGTCGCAATCCGCGACAGCTTCCCCTCATTCCACGTCCGCACCGCTTTCCAAAGCGATGGTGCGGCGGATCGTGTTTTCGTCGTCGATCGGTAATGCGCTCGAGTGGTTCGACTTTCTGGTCTACGGCTACTTCGCGACCATCATCGCGAAAGAATTTTTCCCGATGCACGACGAGTGGGGCGGCCGTTGTGCCGCGCCGCGAACCTTGCTCCACTTGATCCGCACCCTCTGTTCAAGCCAAAGCCAGCTTATCGAGCTGGCTTTTTTTATGCCTTGCGTACTCGCTTGTAACCAACCGAAGGATTTGACTACCGCGAGACTGGAACTGCGGCAGAGCCGCATGGTCTGTGCTGGGGTACCTGCAGAGTTGTGAAACACCGGCTAAGATGCAAGATACACGGGGTTAACTCTAATTCAAGGCGCTGTATCTGACACGGCGGACCGTCCTTGCGATAGCGGGCGGTTTCGAGCGCGCTCCACGAGTCGATACAGCTTTCGGAGCAAAGACACAATGCACACTGAGCTGAACCATGTGATGCCCTGGCGGATCGAGGATATCGACCTCACCCGCATAGATCGCCAGAAGGCCGTCGCTAACGAAGACCTGCTGCTTCTGTTGTGCGCCGCTTCGTTTATCGAAAGCGGTACCGATCTGTACACCAGCAATCTGAGCACCTTCTTCGACGGCGACCCGGAAGTTTCGGCCTGGCTCAACCAGGAATGGGAGCCGGAAGAAATGCAGCACGGCCGGGCGCTCAAGACCTATATCGCCTACGTCTGGCCTGAGTTCGATTGGGACACCGCGTTCCGCGATTTCATGGAAGAGTATTCGCTGACCTGTTCGGTCGAAGACTTCGAAAAGACCCGCGCGCTCGAGATGGTCGCCCGCTGTGTGGTGGAAACGGGCACCGCCACGTTATACCGCGCGATCGGCGAATGTTCGGACGAGCCGGTGCTCAAGCAGATCACCGACAACATCCGCACAGACGAAGTCCGTCACTACAAGCACTTTTTCAAGTTCTTCAAGAAGTACAACAAGATTGAAGGCAATGGCCGCCTTGCGGTTCTCGGCGCGTTGATGCGCCGCGTGATTGAAATCAAGAACGAAGACTCGGAGATCGCGTTGCGCCATGTTTTCGCGATTCGGTATCCGGAACGCGTGCACGATTCGGCTTATAACCGGGAGCGTGCGGCGCGCATCAATGCGCTGGTGCGGCGCAATCTGTCGGCGGACATGTGCGTGAAGATGCTGCTCAAGCCGCTCGATCTGCCGGCAAGGATTCAGCCGGGCGTGCATTACCCGCTCGCCAAGATCACGCAGCACGTATTCTTTCGCTGATGTTTTTCCGCTGAAACCGCGGCGCGGATAGAGACGAAAACGAATGGCCCGCTTGTGCGGGCCATTCGTTTTTCGAGGCATGATTGATGTTTGCGACTATCGCAATCAGTTACTGACCGGACCCAGACGATGAGCGACTCCCCCGCATCTGAACGCCCGCTTGAACAACACGTTTTTGACGAATGGCCCGACGCGGTCCGTGCGCTTTTTGACGGGTCGTCGTTGGCGAGCAAGACGGGGTTCACCGCGTCGCTGCTCACCGTCGACGCGAACGGCCATCTGCGCACGTCGCTGCTCGGCGTCGGCGAGTTGTACGCGCCGGATTCGCGCGCGTTATGCATTGCGTTGTGGCCGCAGGCCCGGGCGGCGCGTGTGATCGCGCAAAGCGGCCGGGCCGCGCTGACGTTCGTCTGCGACGAGGCGTTCTATCAGGTGCAATTGCGTTTGACGCCACTACCAGCCGTGGCAGGCGATGATAGCGGCCTCGTGTACCTGATCGGTTCGATCGACACAGGGGAGGCGCAAAGCGTGCGTTATGCGCGCCTGACGAGCGGCATTACGTTTGAACTGGAACAGGAGGGGAAGGTGGTGCTCGAACGATGGGAACGGCAGATCGAGCACCTGAAGCAAGCCGCCGCCGCGGCTAGCCGTTAGTCTGCTGGGACCACGGCTAGCGGGCAGGCAGGGCTTAAAGCTTAACGGCCGCGTTGGCCGCTGCGCGTCGGTTGGCCGCCACGCGGCGCGTCGTTGCGCGGCTTTGCGCCACCCAGCAGAGCACCCGGATTGCCGCCTTGCGGCTTGGCGGCCTGCGGCTTGCGCGGTGCATGTTGCGCGGCGCTGCCTTCGTGCGCGGCTGCACGCGGCTGACCGTCATGACGCTGGCCGTCGCGGCGCGGCTGGCCGCCGTTGCCGGCCGGCTTGGCGCCTTGCGGCTTCGGCTGCTGCTGACCATTCGCCGGACGCTGACCCGAACGCTGCGCCGGCTTCGCGGAAGGCGACGCGCCCTCGCGACGGCCGCTTTCCCGCTGGCCACCCTCGCGCTTCGGCGCACCTTGAGCCTGGCGCGGCGCGCGTCCACCACCGCCGCCACCGCCGCCTTGACCACGGCGCAGAATCGGCTCCGGCTTGGCAGTCGGATCCGGTTCGAAACCGGCGATCACTTCCTGCGGCACCGGACGCTTGATCAGCTTCTCAATGTCCTTCAGCAGCTGGAGTTCGTCGACGCACACCAGCGAGATCGCTTCACCCGTCGCGCCAGCACGACCCGTGCGGCCGATGCGGTGCACGTAATCTTCCGGCACGTTCGGCAAATCGTAGTTGACCACGTGCGGCAGCTGATCGATATCGATGCCGCGTGCGGCGATATCCGTGGCGACCAGCACTTGCAGCGTGCCGTCCTTGAACTCGGCGAGCGCGCGCGTACGAGCCGACTGGCTC
>NZ_JAXDPY010000208.1:0-12459 GCF_034668105.1 Paraburkholderia sp.
ACCCCCGGCGTGACAGGCCGGTATTCTAACCAACTGAACTACCACTCCAGTCTTTACACCCTCGCTTGCGAGCGTCGGTTATTTCTCTGCAAGCTGCGCTGCTTTACTGCGAACCGGGCGATAACCCGAACACTAAAGCGACGCTGATGTTTGGCGTCCCCTAGGGGATTCGAACCCCTGTACTCACCGTGAAAGGGTGATGTCCTAGGCCTCTAGACGAAGGGGACATAATCTTTTCAGATCTGTCTCTAACTCGCTGCCGATTTACGATAACTTGCTCGTTATTTCGTTTCGTCAACTGCGAAGACCGCTATTTTAACTACGCCACTGCTATTTGTGAAGCCTTTTTTGCTACAAGCTCCAGACTTCGGAACGACTTCACTCTGCTCTGATGGTGGAGGTAAGCGGGATCGAACCGCTGACCTCTTGCATGCCATGCAAGCGCTCTCCCAGCTGAGCTATACCCCCTTGCAGAACAGAAACGAGATTCTAGAGGCCAATTTGCGCTTTGTAAATACCCTTTGAGCAATTGCATGCGACTTTTTTCGCAAGTCGCATGCAAACCCGCTCAATGCAGCCGCGAATGCGCTCAGGCCAACGCTTTTTCGATACGGCTCACCACGACCTCGCGGCCGAACAGCATCAGCACGCTGTCAATCGACGGCGTATGCGTGGTGCCTGCCACCAGCAAACGAACCGGCATGGCCAGTTGCGGCATCTTCAGCTTGTGCGCGCCGAGCGTTGCCTTCAGCGCTGCGGCGATCGCTTCCTTGGTCCACTCCACGGTCTTGAGCGCTGTGGCCAGATCGGCAAGCGCCGGGCGCACGATGTCAGTGACATGTTGCGCGAGCGCCTCGGCTTCAGGCGCCGGCACTTGATAGAACATCGCCGCATTCCCGGCAATTTCCTTCACCGTCGATGCGCGATCCTTCAGCAGGCCCACCACCGACACGAGATCAGCGCCTTGCGCGATCGTGGCTTCGTCGATACCCAGCTCGGCGAAGAACGGCTTTGCCAGCTCCGCGAGGCGCGCGTTGTCCGCTTCCTTGATGTAGTGGGCGTTCAGCCAGTTCAATTTGTCGTGGTCGTACTGCGCCGGCGACTTGCCCAGATGCTCCAGATCGAACCATTCGACGAACTGCTCACGGGTGAAGATTTCCGCGTCGCCATGCGACCAGCCCAGACGCGCCAGATAGTTGACCACCGCTTCCGGCAGATAGCCGGCGTCGCGATAACCCATCACGCTCATCGCGCCGTGACGCTTGCTCATCTTCTCGCCCTGCTCGTTCAACACGGTTGGCAGGTGCGCGTAAACCGGCGGCTCACCGCCAAGCGCGCGCAGGATGTTGATCTGGCGCGGCGTGTTGTTCACGTGATCGTCGCCGCGAATCACGTGGGTGATGCGCATGTCCAGATCGTCGACCACCACGCAGAAGTTGTAGGTGGGCGTGCCGTCCGGGCGCGCGATCACGAGGTCATCGAGTTCTTCGTTTGAAATTTCAATGCGGCCCTTCACGGCGTCGTCCCATGCGACCACACCCGTGAGCGGATTGCGGAAGCGCAGAACCGGCTGCACGCCTGCCGGCGGCTCCGGCAAGACCTTGCCGGGTTCCGGGCGCCACGTGCCGTCATAGCGCGGCTTCTCGCCGGCCTCGCGCTGACGTTCGCGCAGTGCGTCCAGTTCTTCTGTCGACATGTAGCACGGGTACACGAGCCCCGCGCCCTGCATCTGCTTGAGCACTTCGCGGTAACGGTCCATGCGCTGCATCTGGTAGAACGGGCCTTCGTCGAAATCGAGATCGAGCCACGCCATGCCTTCGAGAATGGCGTCGACGGATTCAGACGTGGAGCGCTCGACGTCAGTGTCCTCGACCCGCAGCACGAAGGTCCCTTTCATCTTGCGCGCGAACGCCCACGGATAAAGCGCGGAGCGAATGTTGCCGAGGTGGATGAAGCCGGTGGGACTCGGTGCGAAACGGGTGCGGACGGAGGTGGTCATTAGCGGTTACTCGGAAGACAGGCGCCGGCGCCGTGGCTGACATCGCCAGTGAAGCGCGGCAGCGGAGCGCGCCCGTGCAGCGCCAGGCGCCTTGCACGAACACGAGGGAAATAAATGCGAGAGCCGAATTATACCTTCCGAACCCGTCTTGCCTGCCCTCGTCCGAACGGCCAATGGCAAGCCCGCTGGATGCGAGAGAAGCTTGCGCCAGGGCGCCTGAGGGCTTCCTCTGCAACGTTTCATTACCGCGCCGACGCGCGCGCGGCGCTTTGATTTATGATGTGCGCGCGCTGCGGGTAGGGATAGAACCACAGCGCATGGAATCGCCGCCGGCGGTCGTCGCGGTTTGACTATCCGCCTGATCGCGGCAGAAGGCTGCGGCCGCTTGCTCTGCTTGCACCACTTGCACCACTTGCAGCTGATTGCACCGAATGCACTGACTGCACCGCTTGCCCCGATTACGTCGCCCCTGTTGTCGCTGGAGAACCCGTTGAAACCGTCATCCCCCCGCCTCGCCCGTCGCAACTTCTCATTGGCGGCCGCCTCCGCGATGCTGGCGGCCTGCACCGCGACCGGCGGCGGCAAAACCGATAGCACGCCGGTCGCTGCCACCCCCACCACCAACACGCCGCCGCTCGACAAACCGCAACGCCCGATCCGCGTCGGCCTCGCGCTAGGCGGCGGCGCCGCGCGTGGCTTCGCGCACATCGGCGTGATCAAGGCCCTCGAGGCGCGCAACATCCAGGTCGACCTGGTGGCCGGCACGAGCGCGGGTTCTGTGGTCGGCGCGCTGTACGCATCGGGGATGAACGGTTTTGCGCTCAACAAGCTCGCCCTGACCATGGACGAAGCGTCGATCAGCGATTGGGCCATGCCGTTTCGCACGCGCGGCTTTCTGCAAGGCATCGCGTTGCAGAACTACCTGAATACAACGCTCAACAACCGCCCGATCGAGAAAATGGTCAAGCCGCTCGGCGTAGTCGCCACCGACCTGAAAACCGGCCAGCCGATCCTGTTCCAGCGCGGCAACACGGGCATTGCGGTGCGTGCATCTTGCAGCGTGCCGTCGATTTTCGAGCCGGTGAAGATCGGTGGCCACGAATATGTGGATGGCGGTCTGGTGAGTCCCGTGCCCGCGTCGTTCGCACGCAGGATGGGTGCGGATTTCGTGATTGCCGTGGACATCTCGCAGCGACCGGAAACCGGCCTCACCGCCAGTTCGTTCGATGTGCTGATGCAGACGTTCACGATCATGGGCCAGACGATCAAAGCCTACGAACTCGATAAGTACGCCGACGTCGTGATCCGGCCGAATCTGGCTGCCATGAGCGGCAGCGACTTCTCACAGCGCAATGCAGCGATCCTGGCCGGCGAGGAAGCCGTGGCGAAGCTAATGCCCGAGCTGCAACGCAAGCTGGCCACGAGCCGTGCCGCGGCGTAACCCGCCCGGCTCCAGCGTCGATTACACGGCCCCGCGCGCTTCTTCAGCTACTGCAGCACGGAGTGCGTAAGGCGGATACAGACTGGGACACAGCACAAAAGATTCGCCAGCACATCTTCGGCAAGCGCCCAAACGCAAAAAGCCTGCTTCGAACGAAGCAGGCTTTTTTGTCGCACCGAAACCAACGGTGCGCGCCGAATCAGTTACTGGTTGCCACCGATCGTAGCATTCACGCGCTTGCGCAGATCTTCACCGTCCTGATAGGACGTCTCGATCCGGCGTGCCCCCGTGAAACGCTTTTCCCAATAGCCGCTATCCAGGTCGTCGACGCGGATCGTGCTGCCCGTGGAAGGCGAATGCACGAACTTGTTGTCGCCGATGTAAATGCCAACGTGCGAGAAGGTGCGGCGCATGGTATTGAAAAACACCAGATCGCCCGGCTTCAGGTCGCTCACGCGAACCTTTTCGCCGACGCGGCTCATTTCCTCGGCGCGGCGCGGCAGCGCCATCCCGAGCGTGTCCTGGAACACGTAGCGAACGAAGCCGCTGCAATCGAGGCCCGAATCGGGCGTATTGCCGCCCCAGCGGTAGCGCACGCCGATCATGTTCAACGCGCCGACCACCACGTCGCCCGCTTTACCGGCCATGCCGGAAAGGAACGATTTGGCGCCGCCGTCGCTGCTGGGAGCGGCCGATTGCGAATTGAGGGGGGACAAGGAATTCGACCCGTTAGGGGTCGAATATGAGGCATTCTGATTAAAACTGCTTACTTCGTCGGCGAAAGCGCCGGGAGCTGCTGCCATCAAGACGCCAATGAACATCCCGGCGACGACGCGCGTGCAAGCCTGGGTCAGGTTTCTGTGCTGCATTGGTCGGTATTTTTTGCCTAAAAATCAGTGGTCTACGGAAAAAAGTTTGGTCGATACTAGCCAGTAAGTATTCACGTGTCAAAACAAATAGAAAAATACAATCGAGACACGCACCCAATTGGTGAAAGAGGGCGAAATCAATGATCCAGCGCCGCTTTCAGCAGCTTTCGCGTGTAAGGGTGCGCCGGTGTCGCAAAAATCTGCTCAACGTCTCCGCTTTCAACGATCGAACCGTTTTGCATCACCGCCACCCGGTGAGCCATCGCCCCGATCACGGCCAGATCGTGACTGATGAAAACGAAGCCCAGGTTGTACTTCTGCTGCAATCCGGCGAGCAGTTTCAGCACCTGCTGCTGGATCGATACGTCGAGCGCACTGGTCGGTTCATCGAGAATCAGAATCCGCGGCTCGAGCACCAGCGCGCGCGCAATCGCAATCCGCTGACGCTGGCCGCCCGAGAACTCATGCGGATAGCGGTACAACACCGTGCGGTCCAGACCGACTTCGCGCAGCACCGACACCACCTTGTCGCGCCGCGCCGCCTCGTTCATTTGCGGCCGATGCAGCGCGAGCCCCTCGCCGACGATCCGCTCGATCGTCTGACGTGGCGAAAGTGAACTGAACGGATCCTGAAACACGACTTGCATGTTGGAACGTAAGGCGGTCTGTTCGACGCCGCGATAGCTGCCGAGCGCCCTCCCCTGAAACTCGATCTCGCCGTGCGCGGTGCGTTGCAAACCGAGCAGGGCCATCGCGAGCGTCGATTTGCCCGAACCCGATTCGCCGACGATGCCCAGCGTCTCGCCCTGGCGCACCGACACGTTCGCATCGGCAACCGCGCGGAAGCGCCCCGAACGAAACCAGCCGCTCACGCCCGGCAGTTTCGTTTTGAAATCGACCGAGACATCGCGCGCTTCGAGCAGCACCGGCGAGATCGGCAGCACCGGCACCACCGTGCGCTGCGGACGGCTCGCCAGCAGGCGTTGGGTGTACGGATGTTGCGGCGACTCGAACACCTGCTCGACCGGGCCGCTTTCCACGAGCACGCCCTTCTCCATCACTGCGATACGCTGCGCAAAGTGCCGCACCAGATTCAGGTCGTGCGTGATCAACAGCACGGCCATGCCGCGTTTCTCGGCTTCGTCGCGTTGCAGCTCCAGCAGCAGGTCGACGATCTGCGCGCGGATCGTCACGTCGAGCGCAGTGGTCGGCTCGTCGGCCAGCAACAGGCGTGGACGGCACGCCAGCGCCATGGCGATCATCGCCCGCTGCCGTTGGCCGCCCGAGAGTTGATGCGGGTAGCTGTTCACACGCTTGCCGGGCTCGGCGATGCCCGTGCGCCCCAGCAATGCCACGGCGCGCTTACGCGCCTCCTGCGCCGTGACACCGTCGTGTACGACGATCGTCTCCGCAATCTGGTCACCGACCGTATAAAGCGGATTGAGTGCCGTCATCGGCTCCTGGAAGATCATCGCGATGTCCGAGCCGCGCATGCCACGCATCTCGCGCTCGCTTTTGGCGAGCAGATCCTGGCCGTCGAAATGGATCGACCCGCTGACCTGCGCGTCGCTCAACAGACGCAGAATCGACAGCGCCGTCACGCTCTTGCCCGAACCCGATTCGCCGACCAGCGCGATCCGCTCGCCGCGCTGGATCGCGAGCGTCACGTCGTTCACCGCGACGGTGTCGCCGAAAGTGACATGCAAATGGTCGAGTTCCAGAAGCGGCGGCGTCATGGCCTGTTTTGCGTTGCTCTCCACTGCGGCGCTCACTGGTTGCCCCCGGCACGCATCGCATCGGAGATGCGGGTATCGAGCGCATTGCGCAATGCGTCGCCCATGAAGGTCAGCAGCAACAGCATCGCCACCAGCACGCCGAAGGTGGACAACGAGATCCACCACGCGTCGAGATTCGCCTTGCCTTGCGCCAGCAGTTCGCCCAGGCTCGGCGTCGGCGACGGCACGCCGAGGCCGAGAAAGTCGAGGCTGGTGAGCGCGAGAATCGCGCCGCTCATGCGAAACGGCAGAAACGTGATCACCGGCGTCAAACTGTTGGGCAAGACGTGCCGCCACATTATCTGCCAGTTCGAGAGCCCCATCGCGCGTGCCGCCCGCACATAGTCCTGATGGCGGTTGCGCAGAAACTCCGCGCGCACGTAATCCGACAAGCCGATCCAGCCGAATAGCGAGAGCAGCACGATCAGCAGAATGAACCCCGGCTCGAAGATCGACGAGAAAATGATCAACAGGTAAAGCTCCGGCATCGCGCTCCAGATCTCGATCAGCCGCTGTCCGATGATATCCGTGCGCCCTCCGAAGTAACCCTGCACGGCGCCGGCGGCAATCCCGAGTACGGTGCCGATCAAGGTCAGCACGAGCGCGAATTCCACCGACACGCGAAAGCCATACAGAAGACGTGCGAACAGATCGCGACCGCGGTCGTCGGTGCCGAACCAGTTATCGCGCGACGGGGGCGCCGGATTCGGCGCCTTCGAGAAGTAATTCAGCGTGTCGTAGTAATAGCGATTCGGCGGATACACCGCGAAGTTACCCGGCGCGTCGAAACGATGTTTGATATACGGGTCAAGATAATCGGCGGGGGTCGGGAAGTCACCGCCGAACGTCGTCTCCGCATAGGTCTTGAACATCGGAAAATACAACTGCCCTTCATAACGCACGACCAGCGGCTTGTCGTTCGACCACAGCGGCCCCGCGAGGCTCGCCGCGAACGCGACAACGAAGATAATCAGACTCCAATAGCCGAGGCGCTGCTGACGAAAACGCCGCCAGACGCGCCGCGCGGGCGTTGGCGAGACGAACGCGCGAGCCGGTTCGGTGCGCGCCGCGGCATCGGCGGAAAGACGGGCTCGATTCATCAGCGCTCCAGTTGTTCGAATTGGATGCGGGGATCGACCCACACATAGCAAAGATCGGAAATCAGCTTGGTCGCGAGTCCGATCAGCGTGAACAGATACAGCGTGCCGAGCACGACCGGATAGTCGCGCCGCACCACCGATTCGTACGACAGCAGCCCGAGTCCGTCGAGCGAAAACAGCGTCTCGATAAGCAGGCTGCCGGTGAAGAACGCACCGATGAACGCCGCCGGAAAACCAACGATCAACGGCAGCAACGCGTTGCGAAACACGTGCTTCCACAGCACGCGCTTCTCGGACAAACCTTTGGCGCGTGCAGTCAGCACATATTGCTTGCGGATCTCGTCGAGAAAAGCGTTTTTCGTCAGCATCGTGACGACCGCGAAACTGCCCACCACCGAGGCCGTGATCGGCAACGTGATATGCCACAGGTAGTCGACGATCTTGCCGCCGGGACTCAACTGCGCCCAGTTGTCCGAGGTGAGGTTGCGCAGCGGGAATAGTTGCAGGAAGCTGCCGCCGCCGAACAGCACGAGCAGCAGCACGCCCAGCACGAAGCCTGGAATCGCGTAGCCGATCAGCACCACGAGGCTCGTTGCGATGTCGAAGCGCGACCCGTTGCGCACCGCTTTGGCGATGCCCAATGGCACCGATATCAGGTAGGTCAGAAAGAACGTCCATAAGCCGATACTGATCGACACCGGCAACTTCGAAACGATCAGCGACCACACGCTTTGATGGCGGAAATAGCTCTGCCCGAGATCGAACGTCGAGAAGCGTTTGAGCATCAGGACGTAGCGTTCGAGCGGCGGTTTGTCGAAGCCATAGAGCGCTTTCAGTTGCGCGATCTGCTGCGCGTCGACACCGGTGTGCGCGCGCAGACCGAACGGCGCGCCGTTTTCCGCCCCTTTGCGCAGCTCGTGCTGCATCTGTTCGACCGGGCCGCCCGGGACGAACTGGATCACGACAAAGGTCAGCGTCAGCACGCCGAGCAAGGTCGGGATCATCAGCAGCAAGCGTTTGAGGATATAGCTCCACATGGCGACGTTTCCGGTGCGAAGGCGGTGAATGAATGGACGCTTTTCAGTGCGGCTGTGCTTGCGGCTGCTGTGGCTGTTGCGGCTGTGCATACCACCACATCGACGTGATCCAGCCTTCCGCGCCATAGTACAGAGGCAGCGTCTTTGGCCACGCGAGCCCGCGTTTGAACGCCACCCGATGCGAAGCGCTGTACCACTGCGGAATCACATAGTAGCCATGCATCAGCACACGGTCGAGCGCATGCGTGGCGTCGATCAGTTGCTCACGCGTCTGCGCATGCACGAGCGCGCTCAGGATTGCGTCGACGGCTGGCGACTTCACGCCGATCACGTTGTCGGAGCCGGGCGTGTCCGCAGCCTTGCTGCCGAACCGGTCGATCTGCTCCGAACCGGGCACCTGCACGTCCGCCATACGAATCGTGGTGGTGTCGAAATCGAATGCGTCGAGCCGCTTCTGATAGACGGCGAAATCGGAGACACGAAACGTCGCGGTGATGCCGAGCTTCTGCAGATTGCGGATGAAAGTCGCGACGATCGGCTCGAACTGAGCGGACGAACCGGAATCGTCGAGAATCTCGAACTGGAACGGCTCGCCTTTGGCGTTACGCAATGCGCCGTCGCGATAGGTCCAGCCCGCCTGCTGCAACAACGCGCGCGCCTGCAACAGATTGGCGCGCAGCGAGCCGGGCGGATCGGTGTCCGGCTGCTTGGGCGCCAAACCGAACACCGCCGGATCAAGCTGGGCGCGCCACGGCTCGAGCAGCGCCAATTCGCCCGGCGATGGCAGGCCCTTCGCCTGCAAATCCGTGTTGGCGAAGAAGCTGTCGAGACGCGTGTACTGATTGAAGAACAACTGGCGGTTTAGCCACTGGAAATCGAGCGCGAGATCGAGCGCCTTGCGCACCCGCACATCCTGAAACAAGGGCCGCCGCATATTGAGCACGAAGCCTTGCATGCCGGTGCCGTTATGTTGCGCAAACTCGCGCTTGATCAGCTCGCCGCTATCGAACTTCTTGCCGACGTCGCGCCGCACCCAATTGCGCGCGACGTACTCGACCAGTGCGTCGTACTCGCCGGCCTTGAACGCCTCGAGACGTGCTGTGCTATCCGAATACAGCTTGTAGACGATCCGGTCGAAATTGTTCATGCCGACCCGCACCGGCAGCGCGGCGCCCCAGTAATTCGGATCGCGCCGATACGTCATCGTGCGGCCGTTGTCGTACTGATCGATCAGATAGGGGCCGCTCGCGATCGGCTTCTCGAAAGCCAATTGGTCGAACGGAATCCGGCTGCCGTCCGGCTTCATTCCCCACTTGCGCGAAAACACCGGCATACCGCCCGCCAGCAGCGGCAATTCGCGACTGCGCTGATGGAACTCGAAGCGGATCGTATGCGGATCGACCACCACCGCGCGCGTGATCTCGCCGAAGATCGATGCGAATTGCGGCGCGGCTTGCGGGCTTTTCAGCGTGTCGAGCGAAAATTTGACGTCGTCGGCGGTGACCGGATCGCCATTCGAAAAGCGCGCGCGCGGATTGATGTGGAAGGTGGTCGACAGGCCGTCGGGAGCGATGTTGATGTCGTCGGCAAGCAGGCCGTAGGCCGAGGCCACTTCGTCGCTACTGCCGGTGGTCAGGCTTTCGAACAGCAGATCCACGCCCGGTGCGGTATTGCCGCGCAACGTGAACGGATTGAATTTATCGAAGCTGGTGAGCCGGCTCGGATTGGCCATCACCAGCGTGCCGCCCTTCGGCGCATCGGGATTGACGTAGTCGAAATGCTTGAAGTCGGCCGGATATTTCGGCTCGCCGTATTGCGCGATGGCATAGACCGCATGGGCCTCGGGCGCGGCCAGCAAACCGGCGAGAGCCGACACGCCGCACAACGCTGCCACGCACGCCTCGCGCCACGAACGCAGCACGACCTGCCATACACGCGGTACAACCCGTACACCGACACGCGATAGCCTGTGAAGCACGCCGCACCCAGGTGCACGAGGCGTTTGAACCCATCGCGAGCCAGTTGTCATAGGGGCCTTGTTGGTCAGTGGGCAATTGCAATGTGAGAGAATTCTACCCAATAAAGCCGCGCCATCCGCGCATCTCATCCCCGCATCTCATCCGCATCAATCTACCGCCTCGCTCCCGCGAATCGGCTGCCGATGCGATGGACTTCGCTGCAGGTGCAACGCCACGACGTCCGTGCGTGATGCGCAGGTCACATTGGGAGATGGTTTCCTCCGCCGGTTCGCGAGCGCAATAAAAAACCGCCCTTTGAGGGCGGTTTTTTCGACGCTACAAAGACAGCTATCTGATGACCTAGTGCCAGCCGCGATGGTTGTCGTAGTGGTTACGGCCGTAATCGTAGCGGCCCGGGGGATGATGACGATACCAGTCGTCACGCGCCCAGTAGCGGCGGCCGTCCCAGTAACGGTCACCGTGCCAGCCGATCACGATCGCCGGGCCACCGTAGTACACGGGAGCCGGCTGATAGACGACCGGAGGCGGCGGAGGCGGCGGCGGTGCGTAGACGGGCGCCGGCGCGACATAGACCGGCGCGGGAATGCCGATGTTGACCCCGACGCTAAGCCCGCCGGCCATTGCAGCACCGGAAGCAGCCAACCCGAGAACCCCGATCAGAAATGGAACAAGACGTGCGGACTTCATCGATTCACCCTTTTGAAGAATGTGTGTTGTTGGCCGAAATATAGCGCAAGGCAATCATCCGCGTATTTCAACTTTGTAATAACTGATGCATAAGATCGCATTGCGGCCCTCTGCGTTACGTCTGGTTACACGCACGAATATTTCGGTGAAAAACCAGCCAGGCTGTAACGAAGAAGACTATCCAGCCGTTACGCCAGGCGACAGGAAGTACGCTCCGCCGATTTAATTGGGTATCCGAAGCATGTGGAAAGTTTTAATTTGCAGCACCGGCGTTTATTCGTATTCGCTCCCCACCGAGCGAGAATGCGCCCTTGGAAAAACAAAACCCCGCAGAGCCTAGACTCTGCGGGGTTTGCCGCCATTGCTGGCGGAGACGGAGGGATTCGAACCCTCGATCCAGGTTTTGGCCCAGATGCTCCCTTAGCAGGGGAGTGCCTTCGACCTCTCGGCCACGTCTCCCAAACTTTCGGTTGCGCAGGGAGTCAGCGCAACGAAGCCAAGATAATAGCGGGCCAAACCGGGAAGGTCAATGTCTACCGCACATTTTTTGTGCCAGTTTCGTCCTCTACGACGCAATTATTCACATCGCCGCGTCACATAAGCCGCGCCGATTTGCCGCTCATGCGCTCATGCCACGACCGGGCATTAAAAGGCGAGGCGCTCCTGTACGCCCCAACCCCGCGCGGCAAATTACGCCTGATCCAGTTCGAAGGCCTTATGCAGCGCGCGCACCGCGAGCTCCATGTACTTCTCGTCGATCAGCACCGAAATCTTGATTTCGGAGGTCGAGATCATCTGGATGTTGATGCCCTCTTCCGACAGCGTGCGGAACATCGTACTCGCGATACCCACGTGCGAGCGCATCCCGACGCCGACCACCGACACCTTCGACACCTTCGGATCGCCCAGCACCTGCTCAGCCTGCACGTGACCCTTCACCTGGCCGGTGAGGATGTCCATGGCGCGCTGATAGTCGCCGCGGCCAACCGTGAACGTGAACGCCGTTTTACCGTCGACGCTCTGGTTCTGGATGATCATGTCGACGTCGATATTCGCGTCCGCCACCGGGCCGAGAATCTGATACGCGATGCCCGGCTTGTCGGGCACACCCATCACGGCGATGCGAGCTTCATCGCGCTGGAACGCGATGCCCGAGATGACTGCTTTTTCCATGGTCTCGTCTTCTTCAAAAGTAATCAGGGTGCCCGACTTCATTTCAGTGTCGAGCGGGATGAGCGGATCGGTCAGGCTCGACAGCACACGCGTCTTGACCTGATATTTGCCGGCGAATTCCACCGAGCGGATCTGCAGCACCTTGGAACCCAGGCTTGCCATTTCCAGCATTTCTTCGAACGTCACGCGATCGAGGCGGCGCGCTTCTTCCACCACGCGCGGGTCGGTCGTGTAGACGCCGTCGACGTCCGTGTAAATCAGGCACTCGTCGGCTTTCAACGCGGCAGCGACTGCGACAGCGGATGTATCCGAACCGCCGCGGCCGAGCGTGGTGATGTGGCCGTCAGGATCGATACCCTGGAAGCCCGTGATCACCACCACCTTGCCCGCTTCGAGATC
>NZ_JAXDPY010000209.1:0-3579 GCF_034668105.1 Paraburkholderia sp.
ACGCGTTCTTGCGGCCAGCCCAGAAGCGCTGGCGTTCGGCTTCGTCTTTGGCGAGGCGGATATCGGTGGCGCCCGCCGCGCGCAACAGCGCTTCGACACACGCCACGTCTTCCTGCACGTCGCTTTCCACGCCGTCGACTTCGCACAGGAGGATCGCTTCAGCATCGACCGGATAGCCCGCATGGATGAAGTCTTCGGCGGCTCGGATCGCGAGGTTGTCCATCATTTCGAGGCCGCCAGGGATCACGCCCGCGCCAATGATCTGGGCGACCGCGGCCCCGGCCTTCTCGACGTCGTCGAAACTGGCGAGCAACACTTTCGCGCTTTGCGGCTTGGTGAGCAGCTTCACGGTGACTTCGGTGACGATGCCGAGCAGGCCTTCCGAGCCCGTGAAAAGCGCGAGGAAATCGAAACCGGGTGCGTCCAATGCATCGGAGCCGAGCGTGATGCGTTCGCCGTCGATGGTGAGGATTTCGAGCTTCAGGATGTTGTTGACGGTCAGTCCGTACTTCAGGCAATGCACGCCGCCCGCGTTTTCCGCGACATTGCCGCCGATCGAACAGGCGATCTGCGACGACGGGTCCGGCGCGTAATACATGCCATGGGGCGCGGCGGCCTGTGAGATCGCGAGATTGCGCACGCCGGGTTGCACGCGCGCGATGCCGGCCTCGGGATCGACTTCGAGAATCCGGTTAAAGCGCGCCATCACCAGCAGAATCCCTTTGTCCAATGGCAGGGCGCCGCCCGATAAACCGGTACCGGCGCCGCGCGCGACCACGGGAATCTTTTGAGCGTTGGCGAATTTCAGCAATGCCTCGACCTGTTCGACCTTGTCGGGCAGCGCGACCAGCATGGGCGTCGCGCGATAGGCGGCGAGGCCGTCGCATTCGTACGGCCGCAAATCTTCCTGGTCATGGAGGAGTTGCAGGTCGGGGATCAGCGCTTGCAGTTGCGCGACGACCTTTGATTTGTCGTGCGTCGCGAGCGCGCCGTCGATGCGTTCGTCGTAGTGATAGCTCATGGGGTCTCCTGGTGCCGCGCCAACCTGACGGTCGGACCCGTTGGGCACAGGCGCGCAAGCATGTCTCAGAGGGATTGTTGCGGCTATGGCTGCCGCTGTCGATGGCGCGGCAAAGTGGTCGTACCAGTTTTTGAAGCACCGGTTGCCGCGCCATCACACTGTGTTCATACCAACAAAAGGGTTGCATGGAATATCGCGACTCACCCGTGATAGCATCTCGAAGTGGTCATACCAGTTGAAAAGGCAATGAAAACAGCGGCAATCCAGACAACGAATGGGCAAGGCGCGCGGCAGGTGGCCGACGTGGTCGCCGAGCGTATCGAACGATTGATCGTGGACGGCGTGCTGAAGACGGGCCAGGCGCTGCCCTCCGAGCGCCGGCTCACCGACAAGCTCGGCGTATCGCGCACGGCGTTGCGCGAAGGGCTCAAGCTGTTGCGGGCGCGCGGCATCATCGAAACCTCGCATGGCAGGGGCTCGTTCGTTGCCAGCCTGACCGCGCAACCCACGCTCACGCCGATGATGCATCTACTCGGCTCGCAGCCGCGCACGCTCTACGATCTGTTTGAAGTGCGCGCGTTGCTCGAAGCGGAATCCGCACGGCTTGCGGCGCTGCGCGGCACGGCCGCCGACTTCGTGCTGATCACGCGCCGTTACGAGGAAATGCTCGCGGCGCACGGCAAAGAGACGAGCGCGTCCACCCACGCGCGCCTCGATCACGCGTTTCATCTTGCGATTTGCGAGGCTTCGCACAACCCGGTGCTGGTGCATACGTTGAGCACGCTGACCGATCTGCTGTTGAGTTCGGTGTTTGCTTCGGTAAACAATCTCTATCACCGCGAGCCGCACAAACGGGTGATCGATCGTCAGCATGCGCGGCTCTACAACGCGGTCACCGGCAAGCTGCCCGAGCAGGCGCGCAAGGCGGCGGCCGATCACATCGAAAGCGTGTGCGCGAACCTGCGCGAAATCGAACAGGAAGAGCAGCGGCTCGTGCGCGCGACGTTGCGGCTCGAAGGCTGGGAATAGGCCTTACAGCTTCACCATGGCGCGGTCAATCTGGCGCGTCGCAAGGCGTTTTACAATCGAGCATCAACACAAGAAAACGCGTGTTCCCCACGCTTCACATCATGCCTACCATCAGCGAGCTTTTCGTCTATCCGATCAAATCCTGCGGCGGCATTGCGCTCAGTGAAGCGCGTCTGCTCGCCACCGGCCTCGAATACGATCGATGCTGGATGGTCACCGACCCGAGCGGTGCGATGCTCACGCAGCGCGCGTATCCCCGCATGGCGCTGGTCAAGGTCGAACTCGGCGAACATGACCTCGTGATTCGCGCGCCGGGCATGAGCGAATTGCGCACACCGCTTGATGCGGCCGAACTCGGCGCCGCGCCTAAGGTGCAGACCGCGGTCTGGCGCGACGCGGCCTACGGGCTCGACACCGGTGAGGCAAGCGCCGCGTGGTTTGCGGACTTTCTCGGCGTGCCGGCGCGGCTGCTGCGCTTCGATCCCGAGCGCGAGCGGATTGTCGATCCGGACTACACCGGCAGCGTCGGCGGCGCCACCACGCATTTCGCCGATGGCTTTCCGCTGCTGGTGATCGGCCAGGCCTCGCTCGACGATCTGAACGGGCGGCTGAACAGTAAGGGCGCGCCGTCCATTCCAATCGACCGGTTCCGCCCCAACGTCGTGCTGACGGGACTCGACGCGTACGAAGAGGACTATGTCGAGAGCTTGAGTGTCGACGGTGCCGAGGAGGCGGCCGTCCAATTGCAACTGGTCAAGCCGTGCTCGCGCTGTCCAATGCCGACCATCGACCAGGCGAAGGGCGCACCCGATCCCGCCTGGCCGAATGAGCCCACCGACACCATGAGCGTCTACCGGGCAAGTCCGCAGCGCGGCGGTGCGGTGACGTTCGGCAACAATGCAATCGTCGCGCGCGGAGCCGGGGCGCGGCTGCGCGTTGGGCAAGCAGTGGAAGCGGAATTGGGTTTCGGCGACTAGAGGGGGAGGCCGCCGGCGCCGGGTTGAGCGGCTGAAGCGGCGCGCAGCAGCACCGCACGCGTTCGGCGCCACGGACTCGGGAGCAGCCACGGCAGGTACGTCGTTCCCGGCATCAATGCCACGCGCCCCCCGTCAATACCGCGAGGATCACCGGCATCGGCACGGGCTTGACGAAATGGTGGTTGAATCCGGAGCGTAACGACTCGTTCTTGTCTTCGTCGCATGCGAGGCCGGTCACGGCGACCAGCATGGGCGCCGGCGTATCGGCCGCGCAGCGGATGCGCCGCGCGACCGCGCGGCCGTCGAGACGCGGCATTTCGACGTCGAGCAGCGCGGCGTGCGGGTGCCACGCGCAATACTGCGCGAGCGCATCGAGGCCGTTGCGCGCGGTCCGTACGTCGAAACCATGCGCGCTGAAGAAGAGTACGTAGGCGGCCAGCAGATTCGGATCGTCGTCGGCGATCAGCAGGCGCGCGGCTTCGTCAGTAGACATCCGGTTTCTCCAGGTTGCGTTCCTTGTATTGAGCAATTCGAAGTCCCGATAGAATCGAG
>NZ_JAXDPY010000210.1:0-5483 GCF_034668105.1 Paraburkholderia sp.
CCAATCGCCTGCGCCGAACCGTATCTGCGCGCTGCCGATAGAAACTCGTCGAGCTTGACCGAAATCTCGCTATCGTCGCGCTGCCTGAGCTGGCTGGAGAGCGAATGATAGAGGAGGCCGCCGGCCATCGAGAGCACCAGTATGGCGACGATGGTAAAAGCGAAACTCAGACGCCTGAGCAGCGAATACGCTCCGTCCGCCGCAGTCATGGTCGTTCTTCCATCACATAGCCCATGCCACGGACCGTATGGAGTAGTTTCTTCTCGAATGGGTTATCGATCTTTGCGCGCAGGCGTCTGACAGCCACTTCAACGACGTTCGTATCGCTGTCGAAATTCATGTCCCAGACCTGGGACGTGACGACTGCGCGCGTGACCACTTCACCCTGCCGCTCGGCGAGGAGTTTCACAAGCGTGAATTCCTGCGCAGTCAGGTCGATGCGTACGTTACCGCGACGCACACGGCGCCTGACGAGGTCGATTTCCATGTCGCCGACGCGCAGCACAGTGTCGACCGATTGCGTGGGTCTGCGCAGCACCGCGCGAATCCGCGCAAGAAATTCAGAGTAGACGAATGGCTTTGCCAGGTAATCGTCTGCCCCCGC
This sequence comes from Paraburkholderia sp., assembly GCF_034668105.1. GTDB lineage: Bacteria > Pseudomonadota > Gammaproteobacteria > Burkholderiales > Burkholderiaceae > Paraburkholderia. Next base: position 605 of record NZ_JAXDPY010000210.1, read on the forward strand.
TTCAAGTCCGGCGACCTTGTCTTCCACCGCATCGCGCGCCGTCAGGAGAAGTACAGGTGTGCGTTTTTTAGCTCGCAAGCGTCTGAGTACCTCAAACCCGTCGAGACCCGGAAGCATGACGTCGAGTACGATCAGATCGTAGTCGTCGTGGAGCGCCTGGAACAAACCGTCTTCGCCATCGTTAGATATATCGACGTTGAAGCTTGCCTCCATGAGGCCTTTGCGAAGGTACGAGGCCATCTTCGGTTCGTCTTCGACGATCAGGATACGCATGATGAAAACCCTTTCGCACAGCAAGTCGTGAATCCATCGCAGATAGTACATGTCTCTAATTGCATCTGCGCAGCGACGCAATTTCAGGCAACTACCCCGTACCGTAGGCTCCGTGGATCTTTTACGCCCCGGCGGGATGTGCGATTGCGCGAGGTGTCTTGTTTCACGCGGCGGGTGAAGGGGCGCGGTCATATCGCTCGTAGTCGATAATTGTAAGAAAGACATCCTTGCGTCAAGATGGACGAAAAATGACAATAATGTCATGAATCGGGACACTTATCCGGTTCAAGCCCCGAGGGTTGCTGACGATGATAAAGCGGGGCGAGAGGCCGGTAGCAAAGTACGGCTCTGATGCCGCGATCAGGCGTGTTCGCCGCCGCAATCCGCACCTGTTGCATCCCAACCTTTTTGCACACAGTCGGTCTGATCTGGAGGTACCAAGCTCGAAAGTTATGCAGGGGAGCCACGGCGACAACGAAGGCGATGCGACGTGCTGACTGCGTCGTTGCTTTGTTCGTATCAGGATTGGGGCGGGTGTCAGCGTTGCGGGCGGTTGCGCAGGCGAAAATCGCGTTACCTGCCCGCAGTCGTGTCCGGTGAATGTGCGCGACTCATAGATGCAAGGAACAATCGGCGACTCACTCCAGGCATTCAAATTCAAACATGACGTCGATGTAATGTGAGCGTCAGGACACGTCCACCTTCGCTATGCAGAATTAACGCTGCGCACCCCGGTTGCGACGAGGCAGGAAATCGGTGAGTTCAATCACAGTTCGAAGCCGACCACATCCCATTCTAGAAGGTACCCTACGATGAAGACGCTTTTTTGTGCTGCCCTGGTTACCGGGCTGCTCACTCTTTCGACCGTCTCCTTTGCTCAAGACGCTAGTGTGCCGGTGACGCGTACGGACGTCCGGGCGGACCTGATCAGGCTGGAACAGGCGGGCTACCGGCCGAGCAAGTTGAAGTATCCGGCTGACATCCAGACGGCGGAGGCACACCTTGGCGCGCAGGATGTCACAGCAACGAGCAGCAGCGGAGTGGGTGGCGTGGCGAGTGGCTCTTTGCAGGTGGGTGCGCCCACGACGATGGCGAGCGCCCAGTCGATCTATTCCCATCACTGATGTAAGCTGGCGGCAATTGAAGCGCGATTTCTATCATGGCAGTGTGGCGCTCGTGTTTCGCTTCTGTTGCGGCCGGAATTCGAGCGGTTGCGGCTCCAAACTTCCGGAAGATGACGGCCGCGAGGTGCCGCAACCGCCGCAGGTTCCGCAACCGTCCACGCAGTTGCCGGTTGCCTGATCAGGACGCAGCCAGCGCCCCAGCGCCTGCGCTGCGCGCGCACGTTGCGGCTGCACAAGCCAGGCCGAGGCGACGGCCTGCCAACGCGTCGTCAATTGAGGCGCCAGCTTGCGAAACGTGTGAAGCAGGCTTAGCGCCACAAGGAAGGCAATCACGACATACTGCAATCCAAGACTCAGCCTCACGTGAACCACCTCGCAATCTGATACGTCAGCAGCGACGCCGCGTAGGCCACCACAAACATGTAACCAAAGGAGATCGCGACATTGCGCCACGACCGCGTTTCGCGACGGATCACCGCCAGCGTCGACATGCACTGCGGCGCGAACGCGAACCACACCAGAAGCGACAGCGCACTCGCGAGAGAGAAGTTAGCGGCCAGTGCGTGTACGAGCCCGACCGTGTCGGCGTCGCCGCCCACAGCATAGACGGTGGCGAGCGCCGCAACCGCCGTCTCACGTGCGGCAAACGCGGGGATCAGCGACAGGCTGATCTGCCAGTTGAAGCCGAGTGGCGCAAAGATGTACTGCAGGCCGCGGCCAATGTAGCCGGCGAAGCTGTAATCGATGGCGGGCCCGGTGGCGCCCACAGGCGGCGAAGGAAACGTGGAGATAAACCACATGAGCACCGTCAGCGCGAGGATCACGCCGGTCAGCCGCTTCAGGAAGATGTGGCCGCGTTCCCACAGGCCGATTGCAATGTCACGTGCTTTTGGCAGGCGGTATGACGGCAATTCCATCAGGAGTGCGTGCTCGCTGTGATCGCGGCGCAGACGCTTGATGACCCAGCCCACTGCCATCGCGCCGGCAATGCCCGCTGCGTAAAGCGCGAACAGCATGAGCCCCTGCAGGTTGAAAATGCCCAGCACCCGATGGTTGGGAATGAAGGCGCCGATCAGCAGTGCGTAGACCGGCAAGCGTGCCGAACAGGTCATCAGCGGCGCAACGAGGATGGTGGCGAGGCGCTCGCGCGGATCCGTGATGCTACGGGTGCCCATCACGCCAGGAATCGCGCAGGCGAAACTGGACAGCAGCGGGATGAACGAGCGCCCGGTAAGGCCCACCGACACCATCATTCGGTCAAGCAGGAACGCCGCACGCGGCAGGTAGCCGGATTCTTCCAGTACCAGAATGAACAGGAACAGCACCAGGATTTCCGGCAGGAAGCCAAGCACGGTGCCGAGGCCACCCAGCAAACCGTCGGTCACGAGGCTGTGCAGCGGACCGTCCGGCAACCATGCCCCCGCTTGCACGCCAAGCCAGGTGAAGCCGTCGCCGATTGCATCGGTCATCGGTTTGCCCACCGAATAGACCGCCTGGAAGACGAGAAACATCACCGCGGTGAGGATCAGCAGACCGAACACCGGATGCAGCGCCCAGCGGTCGATGGCATCGTCGCGCGCGTCGGTAGCGCGCGGCATCGTCACGGCAGCGGCGAGCAACGCGCGGACTTCGGCGTGCAGGTCGGCTTGATCGTGCGTTTCGTTAGCCGTTCCGGCTAAAACGCGCGTTGAGTCTGACGGCTGCGCATCCACGAGGTCGATCAGTTCGATCAGCGCGCGGGCGCCGTTGCGCTGGACCGCGATCGTCTGCACCACCTGCACGCCGAGCCGGCGCTGCAATTCGGCAACATCGATCGTGATGCCGCGCCGCGCGGCGGCATCCATCATGTTCAGCGCCAGCACGACCGGGCGCCCCAGCCGCTTCACTTCAAGTACGAAGCGCAAATGCAAGCGAAGATTGGTGGCGTCCGCGACGCATACGACGAGATCCGGAATCGCTTCGCCTCGATAGTTGCCGAGCAGCACATCCCTTGTGACACGCTCGTCCGGACTGGTGGATTTGAAACTGTACGCGCCCGGCAGATCGAGCAACTGGATCTGGCGCCCAGAAGGCGCAGTGAAGCGGCCCTCTTTGCGTTCGACCGTGACGCCAGCGTAGTTGGCAACTTTCTGACGCCCGCCGGTGAGTTGGTTGAATAGCGCTGTTTTTCCGCAGTTTGGATTGCCGACGAGAGCAACGCGCAAGCTTGTTTCGCTCATGAACCGGCGACCTCACGCACACTGACCCGATTGGCCTCGGCCTGGCGCAGTGCGAAACGGGTCGAGCCGATCTGGATAAGAAGGGGATCGGCGCCCCACGGGCCGTAGGCTACGACGCGTACGGGCTCGCCCGGCACAAAGCCGAGATCGCGCAGACGTTGGGCGATCGAATCGCCGGCGTGGATATCTTGAACACTTTCCACGATAGCGGGGGCACCTTTGGGCAGTTCGGGCAGGCGCATCTGGCTTACAGTTTGAAATGAGAAACGTTCTCATTATAGAGGTTTACATGTGCCAACGCATACGGACCATGCTATCGCTGCGTGGTGAACGAATACGTTGACGCAGTTCTTCCATGACATCGACCGCGCGGTCATAGTAATTGGAAGTCTCTGAGCCAATTACCCACTGTACGGAGAACGTATTATTTCGCTATAGAATCAAATGTTTACAGTAAGGCGATCTCCGCCTCCGCGCCCCTGGCGAACGCGCAGAACACAACGACGGCGAGCGGAGGTATCTTCCAGCGAGTCAGCAGAAAAAATCCAATCGCTGCGATGGCGAAATCGAGCTTTGAGAGAACCGAACTGTCCAGACAGGCGAGTACAAAGCCGTGGCAAGTACTCCAACGACTGAGGCGTTTGCCCCTGAAAGCAATGCAGTCATCAATGGGCGGGCGCGCAGCGATTGCCAGAAAGGCAGCGCCGCCAGCACGAGCAGGAGCCCCGGCAAGAAGATACCTACGGTGGCGCGCAGAGCTCTGCTGGGCGACCACTGACACGGCGACGAGCTTAAGCCCGTGATAAGGAGGCGCACGTGGTCGTGGCTGTACATGACTCCGGCCCGGGCATCGATCCAGCAATGTAAATCGGCTGTTAGGCGCTTTCTTCACGACGAAGTCCAACGGAATGGGCATGGGATTGTCGATCTGCCGCTCGATCATCGAAGCCCACGGAGGACAGCTGTCGGCATCCAGTAATGCCCGGCACGGTGCGACTTTCCAGTTTAGTCTGCCTTCGATTGGCGAGAGCGCGTGACGGGGAGACTTCACGCGAAGCAGGACAACAATTGGCAATTCGTCTCATGCCATAAGAGTACATCCATACTAATAACCGCTCACTCGGTGTAGGCTGGAATCGTTCAGCGCCCTGCGGCTTTCGCTTCGCTGTCCAACAGGAAGAGCGCGGTCGATCCTTCCCAACTGACCGCTTGCGACTGCGAAACGTTTTCTCCAGTACCGGCAACTGCGCAGGGTGCCAGGCC
>NZ_JAXDPY010000211.1:0-10017 GCF_034668105.1 Paraburkholderia sp.
GGCCCACACCATAAAAGCACAGACAAGAAGCGCCGCGTAGGCAAACAGACAAACAGACAAACAGAAAAACAATCGCGAGCAGGCAAACAAATACAAATAAGGGAAAGGCCAACACATAAAAAACACAGAACAACCAGGCCCGCGCAGCCCAACCCTTTATTTACATCAACCACAAACCACAGCGGCAACCACCGAGCCGCCAACGACCTCACCGTCGCCGACGGCCCGCTGACAATCACCATGAAAGGCACGCTCGAAAGTCTCGTGGTGCCGGGCGCCGCGGCATCGATTCCAGCATTGACGAGTCTGGCCGGCGGCTTCGAGGCGGACACCCGCTATTGGCTCGGCGAACGGCGGCGCACGCAGCCCTTCGTCTGTCACAACCTGACCCTGCATGAACACGCGCGCCTTGAGCTGCCGGCGAATTTCCGTGTGCGGGACATGCCTGAAGCGAAGCGTACACAAGACCGCTTCATCGAGTTTCAGTCGCAGTACACGTTCGATCCGCTCAGCAACGTCGTAACGATGACGCGAGACGGCGTCACTCATTTCGAAAGCGAAGTCTGCACGCCAGACGATTTCGCGCAGATGCGTCCCGCGCTCGAAGCGATCGGGCGCGACGTGCGCGCCGAAGTGATTGTTAAATCGACGCTGGTGGAATCGTCGAGTGTGGCGTCGCAAGCGCCGTAGAAGCGCTCACGCTCAAACCGGCCAGAGCGGCCCTTCCGCCATCGCGCCGAGCTGCTCGCGCATTTCGAGGATGCGGTCCTCCCAATAGCGCTGCGTGTTGAACCACGGAAACGCCGCAGGAAAGGCCGGATCGTCCCAGCGGCGCGCGAGCCACGCCTGATAGTGAATCAACCGCAACGTGCGCAACGCTTCGACGAGATACAGCTCGCGCGGCTCGAAGTCGCAGAAGTCTTCGTAACCGGCGAGCAGATCCGCCAGCGCACGCGAAGCCTCGGCGCGCTCGCCCGGCAGCAGCAGCCACAAATCCTGCACCGCGGGACCCATGCGGCTATCGTCGAAGTCGACGAAATGCGGGCCCGCGTCGGTCCACAACACATTGCTCGGATGGCAGTCGCCGTGCATCCGCAGCATGCGAATCTCGCCGGCACGCTCGAAGGCGCGTTCGACACCTTCAAGCGCGAGATTCACCACGGTTTTCCACGCAGTCCGCACGTCGTCGGGCACGAAGCTGTGCGACAGCAGGAAATCGCGCGGCTCGTAGCCGAACGTGTTGATGTCGAGTGTGGGACGCTCGACGTAGTTCTGCGTCTGGCCCACCGCATGGATGCGGCCAATAAACCGCCCCAGCCATTCGAGCGTATCGCGCCGGTCGAGATCAGGCGCGCGGCCGCCACGGCGCTCGAAGATCGAGAAGCGGAAACCGTCGAAGGTATGCAGCGTGCGGCCTTCGAAAACACGCGCCGGCACCGCCGGAATCTCACGCGCGGCAAGATCGGCGACAAAGGCATGTTCTTCGAGAATGGCGGCGTCGGTCCAACGCTCGGGACGGTAGAACTTGGCGACCACCGGCGGACCGTCTTCCACGCCCACCTGATACACGCGGTTCTCGTAGCTGTTGAGCGGCAGCATGCGTCCGTCGGTGTACACGCCGACGCTGCTGAGCACGCTGTCGAGCGCGTCGAGCACGATTTCCGGCTTGAGCCGGGCGAAAGGTACGGCGCTATCGGCGCCGTCCTGTGGGTCGAGAATGTCGTCGTTCATGCCCGCATTGTGCGCCGCGCCGCCGTCAAAGACGAGGGCGCCGGCTCACTTGCGGCTTACAGTCACCTGCCACAGCCATGAAACGGACTCACAAATCGGCTTCAATGCACCTGCGCGCTGGACGGGCGCACCTGCTCGCCTGTATCGATCAGATCTTCAAGGAAAAAGGGTTCAGTGTTGAGATGCTCCGACGTGCCGGGCTCGCCGGCATACCAGGCCACCATAGCCATGTCGCCGAGAATGCGCATGACGATCCCGCGCGCGCCTTGTGGCACGGCGATATGCACCGATCGGACAATGGAACCGATTTGCATGATGTTTCCCCGTTTCTCCCATAGCCGGCTTTATGGTTTCCGCGCCGGTCAAGGTGATGATAAAAGCGCCGCTTCGCCGATAACGTTGCGTACGCACCCAATCTGCTGCGCGTATGACGCGTGAAAGGTTCGAGTCATTGTTCCCGTGTTGCGGGGCCGTGGAAGGGGCGAACAAGGTTGTCCACCCGTCGTTTCGCCCTATTCCCATTACAGCGCGCTGGGCCGATGATCTGGGCATAAAGCGTCGTAACGAGACCATCATAAACCCAGCCGGGGCGATATATCAAAATCATGGACCGCCAGAACATCCCCTTTAATCCCATCATCGTGCCTGCCGGCCGCGGCGCGCACTTTAGCCGCTGCGCGCGCCGCGCCGGCGGCTTCGGCTTTCATCGACCGCGTTGACCCATGTGGATTGTCCGTCTGGCGCTGCGGCGCCCTTATACGTTTGTCGTGCTGGCCCTGCTTTTGCTGATCGTCGGTCCGTTGACGATTTTGCGCACCCCCACCGACATCTTCCCCAATATCGACATTCCCGTGCTCTCGGTGATCTGGTCGTACAACGGACTGCCCGCCGACGAGATGGAAAAGCGCATCGTACTCAACTACGAGCGCGGACTGTCGACCGCGGTCAACGATATCGAGCACACGGAGTCGACTTCGCTGAACGGGATCGCGGTGGTGAAGATCTTTTTTCAGCCGCACGCGAACATCGACGAAGCGCTGGCCGAGGTCACCGCGCTGTCGCAGACGCAATTGCGCTCGTTGCCGCCCGGCATCACGCCGCCGAACATCCTGCGCTACAACGCGTCGACGGTGCCGATCCTGCGCCTCGCGCTGTCGTCGGCCTCGCTCACCGAGCAGGAACTGTTCGACTTCGGCAACAATTTTCTGAAGACGCAGCTCGCCACCGTGCCGGGTGCATCGGCGCCGCTGCCGTACGGCGGCAAACAGCGGCAGATCATGGTCGATATCGATTCGCGCAAGTTGCAGGAGCGCAATCTGTCGCCAATGGACGTGGTCAACGCCGTCACCGCGCAAAATCTGATCCTGCCCTCGGGTACGGCGAAAATCGGCTCGACGGAATATTCGGTGGAGATGAACGGCAGTCCGGATTCGCTCGCGGGCCTCAATAACATTCCGATCAAATCCACCGCCAACGGCACCGTTTATATTCGCGACGTCGCTCACGTACGCGACGGTTTCCAGCCGCAGACCAACATCGTGCGCGTGAACGGCCAGCGTGCCGCCTTGCTGACCATCAACAAAAGCGGCAACACGTCCACGCTAAACATTGTCGACCGTATCAAGACGATGATGCCGACGCTGCGCAATCTCGTGCCGGCTTCGCTGAACATCGATCCGGTCGCCGATCAGTCGCTGTTCGTGCGTGCTTCCGTGCAGGGCGTGCTGCGCGAGGCGTTGATTGCCGCGTGCCTGACTGGCCTGATGATTCTGCTGTTCCTCGGTAACTGGCGTGCAACGCTGATCATCGCCGTGTCGATTCCGTTGTCGATGATCACCTCGATCATTGCACTGTCGATGCTCGGCGAAACCATCAACATCATGACGTTGGGCGGCCTCGCACTTGCGGTCGGGATTCTGGTCGACGACGCGACGGTGGCAATCGAAAACATCAGCCATCAGCTGGAGCAAGGCAAGACGCTGGAGCAGGCGATTCTCGACGGCGCGCATCAGATCGCGATTCCTACCTTGGTGTCGACGCTATCCATCTGCATCGTGTTCGTGCCCATGTTTCTCCTGACGGGCGTCGCGCACTATCTGTTCATTCCGCTCGCCGAAGCCGTGGTGTTCGCGATGCTGGCGTCCTACTTCTTCTCGCGTACGCTGGTCCCGACGCTCGCCAAGTATCTGCTGCGCCATCACCACAAGCCGGCGGATCCGCACCACGCGCCACAGCAAACGCGCAATCCGTTCATGCGCGTGCACTATGCGTTCGATGGCGGCTTCGCGCGTTTTCGCGAGCGCTACCGCGTGTTTCTCGAAGCGCGAGTGGCGCGTCCGGGTCTGTTCGTGACGCTGTTTCTGGTCTGCTGCGGCGCCTCGATGCTGCTGATGCCGTTTCTCGGCCGCGACTTTTTTCCGGCAGTCGATGCCGGCACGATCGCGCTGCATCTGCGTGCCAAAACCGGCATGCGGGTCGAGGAAACCGCGGTGGTGACCGATCGCGTCGACACGCGAATTCGTCAGTTGATACCGCCGGCCGAGTTGCATTCGCTGATCGACAATATCGGCTTGCCTGTCTCCGGTATCAATCTCTCGTACAGCAACACCGGCACGATCGGAACCTCGGATTCGGACATCCTCATCACGCTGAATCCCGACCATCATCCGAGCGCGGACTACGTGCGCACGCTGCGCCGAACGCTCACCGACGAATTCCCCGGCGTGCAGTTCGCCTTCCTGCCCGCGGATATCGTCAGTCAGACACTCAACTTCGGCATGCCCTCGCCGATCGATATTCAAATCGTCGGACGTGACGTCGCCGGCAATCGCGCGTTCGCCGCGCAATTGCTGAATCGCCTGCGCACCGTGCCGGGTCTCGCCGACGCGCGCATCCAGCAGCCCGCCGATTTGCCACGCATCTTTATCGACGTGGACCGCACGCGCGCGCAGCAGGCCGGCTTTTCGCAACGCGACATCGCGAGCAACCTGCTGATTACGCTGTCCGGCAGCCAGCAGACCACGCCGACCTTCTGGCTCAATCCGCGCAACGGCGTGAGCTACAACGTGATCACGGAAGCACCGCAATACACGATCGATTCGTTGCAATCGCTCGCGAACATTCCACTGAACGCGAACGGCCGCAGCAATATCCTCGGCTCGCTCGCCACGATGAAACGCGAGGCGGGCAACGCGGTACTCACGCACTACAACGCACAAACCACCATCGACATTTTCGGCACCGCGGACGGCCGCGATCTCGGCGGCGTCTCCGACGATATCCGCAAGATCATCGACGACAGCAAGGCCGATCTCCCGAAAGGCTCGAGCATCGAGGTGCGCGGCCAGGTGCAGACGATGAACGATTCGTTCTCGGGTCTGTTCACCGGTCTCGTGTTCGCGATCCTGCTGGTGTATCTGTTGATCGTGGTGAATTTCCAGTCGTGGCTCGATCCGTTCATCATCATCACCGCCCTGCCGGGCGCGCTGGCGGGCATTGTGTGGATGCTGTTTCTCACCCACACCACGCTGTCGATTCCGGCGCTGACCGGCGCGATCATGTGTATCGGCATCGCCACCGCGAACTCGATCCTGGTGATCAGTTTCGCGCGCGAACAGTTGCTCGAACACGGCGACGCGACACGTGCCGCGATCGAGGCGGGCTTCACGCGTTTCCGTCCGGTGCTGATGACGGCCCTCGCGATGGTGATCGGCATGGTGCCGATGGCGATCGGTCTCGGCGAAGGTGGCGAGCAGAACGCACCGCTCGGCCGCGCAGTGATCGGCGGTTTGACGGTCGGCACATTGGCTACGCTGATCTTCGTGCCGGTGGTGTTTTCGATGATCTATCGCCGGCTTGCCGCGCGGCGCCAGCGAGCGGCCGAGCACGTGGTGCAAAAGCCATGACGGCCAACGCACGACACACAGTACGAAACACGAGAGGCAGCTTCGACTGCCCAGGTATTCTGATAGGGGAAGTTTGATGGAAGGAAAACGTCCAGACGAATCCAGCACCGCGCTCAATCCGGCCACGCAAAAGCGCGCACGCTGGATCATCGTGGCGGTGGCCGCCGTGGTGGCCGTACTCGCGGCACAAGGCATCTGGTCGCGCCACGACGCGCACGCGGCGCTCGAACGCGATGCCGAACATGCGAGCCAGACCAGCGTCGAAGTCGTGCGCCCGCAGAAGTCGACGGCGGGGCTCGACCTCGTGCTGCCCGGCAATGTGCAGGCGTTTCTCGACACGCCGATCTACGCACGCACCAACGGCTATCTGAAGAAGTGGTATGCGGACATCGGCGCCAAGGTGAAGAACGGCCAGTTGCTCGCGGAAATCGATACGCCCGAAGTAGACGATCAACTGCGCGCCGCCCGCGCCGATCTCGCGAATGCGAACGCCAACTACGCGCTCGCGAAAAGCACCGCCGACCGCTGGACTGAGATGCTGAAAAGCAAATCGGTTTCGAAGCAGGAAACCGACGAGAAAGTCGGCGACATGCTCGCGAAGAAAGGCACGCTGGATGCCGCGCGCTTCAACGTGGCGCGCCTCGAGAAAACGCAATCGTTCCAGAAGGTGTACGCGCCGTTCGACGGCATCGTGACAGCGCGCAATGTGGATGTGGGCGCGCTGATCGATGCGGGCAGTTCCGGCGGACCGGCGAAGGAACTGTTCCATGTCGCGCAGGCGGACAGACTGCGTGTGTATGTGAACGTGCCGCAAGCGTATGCGCTGCAGGTTCGCGCGCAGCAGACCGCGTTTCTGACGCTGACCGAGACGCCGTCGAAACACTATCCGGGCACGGTGGCGCGCACGGCTGGCGCCGTCGATCCGCAACAACGGACCATGCTCGTCGAAGTCGATGTGGACAATCGCAATGGGGATCTGCTGCCGGGCGCTTATGCGCAGGTGCATTTCGCTTTGGGCACGGGCGCGGCACCGTTTACGCTGCCAGGCAACGCGCTGCTGTTCCGGCCGGACGGCGTCAAGGTCGCGACCGTGAATCCCCAGCACAAGGTGAAACTGCTACCGGTTTCGCTGGGGACGGACTTCGGTACGCGTGTGGCTATCGCGTCCGGTTTGCAAGGCAATGAGCAGGTGATTCTGAATCCGCAGGATTCGATCGTCGACGGCGCACCGGTGCGGATCGTACCGGGGAAAGCGGGAGGTGGTGCGGGTGGTGCTTCTAGTGCCTCTGGTGCCTCTGGTGCCTCTGGTGCGGCCGCACCCGGCGAAGGTGTGGCGGGCGCTTCTGGCGCTACCGCAGTTGGCGCAGGAGCAAGAGACGCTTCTGGCGCGGCCGCGGCAAGCGCACCTGCTGCGCACGTCGCCAGTCTGCAAGCCGTGAGGGACACGCTGTGAACGCGCCGGCATTGCCTCGCCGTTTCGCGCCGCGGCTCACTCGTGGAGCGCTGCTTGCCGGTGCGTTCGCCTGCGCGCTCACCGCTTGCACCGTCGGCCCCGACTACGTCAAGCCACTGGCCACCACCGCCGCGACCTACAAGGAACTCGAAGGCACCGGCTGGAAGCCCGCGCAACCCGCCGACACGCTCACGCGCGGCGCATGGTGGAGCGTCTATGCGGACCCATCGCTCGACGCGCTCGAGCAGCAGGTCGCGAGCGCGAATCAGAACGTGCAGGCCGCCGACGCGCGCTTTCGCGCCGCCCGCGCGACAGTGGCGCAATACCGCTCGAACTTCTTCCCTATCGTCAGCGCGAACGGCGATTATTCCCGCGCGAGGACCTCGGAGAATGTGCTGCACAAATCGACCGCGGGTCTCACGCTGAACGATTACCTCGTGCAAGCCGATGCTTCGTGGGAACCGGACTTGTGGGGCCGCATATCGCGCAGCGTCGAAGGCGCGAAAGCCGAAGCGCAGGCGAGCGCCGCCGATGCGCAAGCCGCGCTCCTCTCGATGCAGGCCGAACTGGCGACGGACTACTTCGAACTGCGTGGTTTCGATCAGGAGCGGCAACTTCTCGACGACACGATCAAGGCCTACAAGGCAGCGCTCGATCTGACGCAACACCGCTATGCCGGCGGCATCGCCACTGACGCCGACGTCGCGCAGGCGCAAACGCAGTTGCAAACCACTCAGGCGCAAGCACTCGACCTAGGCGTGCAGCGCGCGCAACTGGAACACGCGATCGCGATCCTGATCGGCCAGACACCCTCGACCTTTTCGCTGCCGGTTGCACCGCTCACCGCCGTGCCGGTGGTCGCGGCGGCCGGCGTGCCATCCGCGTTGCTCGAACGGAGGCCCGACATTGCGTCGGCGGAGCGCCAGGTCGCCGATATGAACGCGCAGATCGGCGTGGCGACGGCGGCGTTTTTCCCGAGCCTGATTTTGTCGGTGACGGGTGGACTCGAAGCGACCAACTACAGCCAATGGCTGTTGGCGCCGAGCCGTCTGTGGGCGCTCGGGCCGACACTGGCCGGCACGCTGCTCGACTTCGGCGGACGCGCGTCGGTGAAAGAACAAGCCCGTGCGCACTATGACGAAAGCGTCGCGCAGTACCGTCAAACAGTACTGACGGCGTTCGGTCAGGTCGAAGACAACCTCGCCGCTTTGCGCGTGCTTGAACAGGAAGCCGCCGCGCAGGACGACGCGGTGGCCGCCGCGCAGCGTTCGCTGGCTGTCGTGTCGAACCGCTATAAAAACGGCGCGATCACGTATCTCGACGTCGTGGTGGCGCAAACTACCGCGCTTTCCAACGAACGGAATGCGGTGTCGATCGCTCGCCGCCGGATGGCGGCGAGCGTCGCGTTGGTCAAGGCATTGGGCGGCGGGTGGGACGCGTCGGCGTTGCCGACCGACGAACAGATCGTGCATCCCGCCGAGCCTGCGAGCGAGGCGGCCGCGCATGGTTAGTGGTTGCGGTTGCGGTTGCGGTTGCGGTTGCGGTTGCGGTTGCGGTTGCGGTTGCGGTTGCGCACTCGTCCGGTTTTTCAGCGTATCCTTAACTCTTTCGACCACCTGCGCGCCCTGGAGATTTTTTCGTGACCGCATCGCCGGAATCCCACCGGACTGCTACTTCGGCTGTTCCTGTTTCACCCGCTACTTTCACCTCCGCTGCCGTGCCCAACGTCGCCAACATCCCGTATCTCGAACGCGGCACGCGAGCCTATTGGCGCGCCAGCGTCGCGTTGCTGTTCGCCGGTTACGCGACCTTCTCGCTGCTGTATTGCGTACAGCCATTGCTGCCTGCATTCTCCAAGGCGTTCAGCGTCACGCCGGCACAAAGCAGCTTGTCGCTCTCGGTGACGACGGCCGCGCTCGCGCTCGCCGTGTTCGTGGCCGGCTTCGTCTCGGAAGGCTGGAGCCGTCATAAGCTGATGACTGCATCGCTCACGCTGTCGGCGCTATTGACAATCGGCGTCTCCATCGCGCCGCACTGGCATCATCTGCTGGTGTTGCGCACGCTCGAAGGCCTCGCGCTGGGCGGCGTGCCGGCCGTCGCGATGGCATACCTCGCGGAGGAAGTGCACCCCGATGGGCTCGGTCTGGCGATGGGACTGTATGTCGGCGGGACGGCGATCGGCGGAATGGCCGGGCGTGTGATCACGGGCGTCGTCGCGGATCTGTTTTCGTGGCGCGTGGCAATCGGCACGATCGGCGTGCTCGGCATCCTCTCCATGCTCGCGTTTCGCACGTTGCTGCCACCGTCGCGTCATTTCGTGCCGCGTCGCGGACTCGGCTTTGCACATCATCGCGCTGCGTTGCTGAAGCAATTCACGCGGCCCGGGTTGCCGCTGCTGTTTCTGCTCGGCTTCGTGCTGATGGGCAGCTTCGTCACGCTGTATAACTACATCGGTTACCGGCTGCTGGCGCCGCCCTACCTGTTGAGTCAGACCGAGATCGGCGCGATTTTCGTCGTCTATCTGACGGGCGTGATCGCCTCGCCGTGGTCGGGCCGCATGGCCGATACATTCGGCCGGGCGCGCGTGCTGATCGCCAGCTTGCTGCTGATGGCACTCGGACTCGCGCTTACGATGCTTCATCCAATCGCGGCAATTGCAGTCGGCATCGCCTGCTTGACGTTCGGCTTTTTCGCCGGACATTCGGTGGCAAGCGGCTGGGTCGGACGTCTCGCGAAAGAAGCCAAGGGACAAGCAGCCGCGCTGTATCTGCTCGCGTATTACGTCGGCTCCAGCGTGGTCGGTTCGTATGGCGGCCACGTGTGGGCCGGTTATGGCTGGAATGGTGTCGCGGGGCTGGTGGGCGTGCTGCTCGTCATTGGCATCGTTGCGGCTGTGCGCTTGCGTCAGCGCGAAGGGACCGCAGGATA
>NZ_JAXDPY010000212.1:0-11368 GCF_034668105.1 Paraburkholderia sp.
TAAGCAGGCCGCGCAGTCTCGGCGCCGGACCTCGCGCACCCACGGACGCGCCCGCGTAGGCAACCGCGCCGACCACGGCAATCGACAGCACGGGGAGCGCATGCGCGGCGATCGGATTCTGGTGCAAATAGGTAAGCGGGCTGAGAAGTTTCCTATTTGAAGGATACCTTATCGATCGGACAGGACAGCATTCCATACGGCGGGCGCAGCGGCATCCTTGAGGCCGAGTTTCGCGATATCGAACTGGCCCTTGCGAATGCGATGCATCAACTCGATACCCGCAATCGTAGTCGCGGCGCTGCTGAAGCGTTTGAAGCCGAGCATCGTGTTCGTTCTCGATTTGATGGGCGATGGTCCTGCTCGATCAGGTTGTTAAGATACTTCGAGGACCGGACATTCGTGCCTTCAGGCAAAAGACCATCGACCTTCATCTCACGCGGCGCGCGGTGCGAGGCAGCATTGCCATCGAGCGTGATGGTCTCCGGGGACTGCCCCTGATGCCTGATGGCCATGCTGAAAAAGGCTTTGGCCGCGGCCACGTCGCGCCTCGCCCTGAGCATGAAGTCCACCGTCTGACCAGCCCGATCCACCGCCCGGTACAGGTAGACCCACTTGCCGCGAATCTTCAGATAGGTCTCGTCGACACGCCACGAGTGACCCGCAGGTGTAGCAAAGCGGTTCCAGCGTTTGACGAACTCGGGTGAATAACGCCTAACCCAGCGCAGGATCGTCGTGTGAGCCAGCGACAAACCCCGTTCAGCCATCATCTCGACCAGATCGCGTAGGCTGAGCTTGTAGCGCAGGTACCAGCGAACACACAGAATGATGATCTCCCGATCAAAGTGGCGTCCACCAAACAACTCCTCAGGCTCTTCAGTTTGCTCATCGCGGGTCATCAGTTCGTTTCACTCCGACAACTCTACCCGATCCGCCGACCCTATTTGCACCAGAGCCTTGTGGCTGACTACGGTCTGACATGCGCGTGGCTATTCACCGCGCGCGGATTGCGGGTGCTACAGACTCGAGACATGAGCAATATGCGTCTTATCTATTTGCAACACTCCTAGGCTTCAACTATGTTAAATAGCCGGAAGGCTCGGCTGCCGGGCGGGTGGCATGTCCGATATTCCTGGCACTCTACGCGATTCCGAGTTCTAGACAATAGCAGGGAGACTCGGCTATGACGACACCGCTGCTCGGACAGATGATGGACGTGCCGCTGACGGTTTCCTCACTGCTGGCCCATGCGTCACGTCACTTCGGCACGACCGAGATCGTGTCAAAGCGCATCGAAGGCGACGTGCATCGCTACACATATCGCGACTGCGAAAAGCGCGCGAAGCGACTGGCGCAGGCGCTTATCGCGCTGGATGTGCAGCCGGGCGAACGGATCGGCACGCTGGCATGGAACGGTTACCGCCATCTGGAAGCCTATTACGGCACCACAGGCTTCGGGGCCGTCTGCCATACCATCAACCCCCGGCTCTTCCCCGAGCAGATCGCATGGATCATCAACGACGCCGATGACAGCTACATGCTGTTCGATACGACGTTCGTGCAGCTGATCGATTACCTTGTGCCCCTTTGCCCGAAGGTGCGTGGATGGATCGCGCTTGCCGACGACGCGCATCTGCCTGCGATGCAGACGCCCATACCGCTCATCAGCTACGAGACGTTGCTCAAAGCGCACGACGGCGCATTCGACTGGCCGCTCCTCGACGAGCGCCAGGCATCGTACCTCTGTTACACCTCGGGCACGACAGGCAATCCAAAGGGCGCGCTGTATTCGCATCGCTCCACGGTGCTGCACGCGTACGCTGGTTCGCTGCCGGATGCGATGTGTCTATCGGCGCGCGACTCGGTGTTGCCCGTCGTGCCGATGTTTCATGCGAACGCATGGGGCATGCCGCATGCCGCGCCGCTCACGGGCGCGAAACTCGTGCTTCCGGGCAAGGATCTAGACGGAAAATCCCTGTTCGAACTGATGCAGGCGGAGCGCGTCACGTATTCCGCCGGCGTGCCAACCGTCTGGCTTGGCCTGCTCAACTACATGAAGGAAGCGGGTGTGCGGTTGTCGTCACTGAAACGCGCGGTGATCGGCGGGTCCGCTTGCTCGCCGGCGATGCTGTGCACCTTCGAGGAATACGGCGTCGAAGCCATTCACGGATGGGGCATGACCGAGATGTCACCGCTCGGCACGGTCGCTAAACTCAACTGGGAACAATCACAGCGGCCGACGGAAGAGCAGCGCAGGCTGCGCGAAAAGCAGGGGCACGTGATCTACGGCGTGGACATGAAGATCGTCGGCGACGATGGGCGCGATCTGCCGTGGGACGGCGTCGCGTTCGGCGAACTTCACACGCGCGGTCCGTGGGTGATCAAGCGGTATTTCCAGAAGGATGACTCGCCGCTCGTCAACGGCTGGTTCCCTACAGGCGATGTGGCCACTATCGACCGGGACGGTTTCATGCGCATAACCGACCGCAGCAAGGATGTTATCAAGTCGGGCGGCGAGTGGATCAGTTCGATCGAAGTCGAGAACCTGGCGATGGCGCATCCGGCCGTCGCAGAGGCGGCCTGCATCGCCTGCGCGCATCCGAAGTGGTCCCAGCGGCCGCTGCTCATCGTCGTCAAGCGCAAGGATGCGGAGCTCACGCGCGATGAACTGCTCGCGTTCTACGAGGGCAAAATCGCCAAATGGTGGATCCCGGATGACATTGTCTTCGTCAATGAATTGCCGCATACGGCCGTTGGCAAGCTGCACAAACTGAAGCTGCGCGAGCAGTTCTGTGATCACCTGCTGCCGTCGGCGCTCGAAGTTGAGAACTGTCCGCTTGCCGAGGAACGCGCAACGGGAGGAGCCGGGTCGAAACCTGCGGCGGAATAATCGGAAGGAGGCTGTCAAAGGGACCGCCACCGCACCGTCATTGGTTCAACCGGCCGTAGTCGACCGAGGGTGTGGCAAAACACAAAAGCTGAAGGTTTTGAGGGGTCCCTTTACCCTTCACAACACGCCACCAGGCCGTTGTAGGCCATTCTCGAAAGCCGATTTGTTGAACGAGAGGCGTGAGCCTGCGTTTTGACACACGCTCGACCCTCTCCGGCCGTTGTGGCGAACGCGACGTGAACGGCCGCTTCCGCGGTCCAGCGGTCAATCGTGCACGCGTGCTGCCCGTCACGTCAAGTCATCGGCCGAAGATTGGGCGGCACAGCGCACTCGCACGGCGATGCGTGACGAGGATGACGCCGGAATACATCAAAAAATCGCCCTGCGCGCCCCGACAAGACTGGCTTAACGCGGCGTGGGCTGCTCAAGGAAGTTTTGCACGGCGTTGAACAGTTGTAGCCGGTTTTTCTCCATTATGACTGTGTGTGTCCCTTCGCCGATCAGATCGTATTGCTTCCACGGCGCACCGGTCAGCAGCGGAAACAATGCCTGCGACATGTAAGGCGGCGTGTCCTGATCCCACTGCGCCTGGACCATGAGCGTCGGCGCGGTGATCTTGCCCGGGTCGTAGGTCGCCTTACCGGACATGTAGTAGCCGCGAATGTCCTGCGTCACGCCATTGGGCGCATGCAGGGCCGGCGGGCTAGCGGATGCAACATTCGGATCCGTCGCCCACGTCGCCTGCTGCCACTTGTCGAACCAGCCGGGCGGAATCAGGTCGGCGCGCTTGTCCTCCGGCACGCCCTTGTACCAGCGCTCCTTCGCCATCTCCGCAGTGACCAAGCGATAGGCGCCGAGCTTGGCAGCTTCGCCCGTTGGCGGAGCATCATGTGAGAGCCAGACAGGTGCGTAAAGCACCAGCCGATTCACCTTCTCCGGTTGCGCGGCCGCGAAACCGCCGGCAATCGTTGTGCCCCACGACCATCCCATGACATCCAGCTTGCTCAGGTGTTGGCGAGCCAGCACCCAATCTACGACGGCGGCATAGTCCTGCACCGCTTGTGCAGTTGTTTCCACGGGCTGCCCGGCGTCAGCCGGCTGGTCCATGGACGCTGGACGCGTCGAATGCCCGTAGCCGGGGAGATCGAGCAGGTAGACATCGAAGCCGCGTCTCGCCATGTAATCCATCCACGACATGCCGTTCAGTTCGAGATCGAATGCCGTGCTGGCGGGATAGGTAGCGCCGTGGACGAACACAAGCGTGTGAGCGGCGTCAAAATGCGTTTGATTGGCCGGACGCTTGTTGCGGACATAGATCTTGATGCCCGGCTGCGGCGATGCCACCATCGCTTCTTCTGTGACGAGCTTGACGGGCGCCGCGGCACAGGCGGATGTCGTCCCAGTTATGCCAGAAAGAAATGTAAGGATAACTGATGATGCAAGGCATTGCGAAAATTTCATTTACGTCTCCGTAAGCCGTTTTGCCGGCGGTCTTTTAGAATAGAGACCTCACTGTATCAAGACTTGCGGCGGGATGTAAGTGCATGCTGAAAACCCGGCGAGGTCGACTCGCCAAGAATGAAACACAGAGACGGTGTCGAAGACCCGCACGACGGTACGGACGGCTAGTTCTCCGACAAGATTGACGCAACGATGGGCGCCTTTGAACGCGCGCGTTCGCTGCCGCGCAAACGGCAGCCGCACACGTCTGCCTGCTGCGCGAGCGGCCGGTGATGCCGATCACTTGACGGATCAAGTCTGTACCTGAATGCCCGGTACCTGGGCGTAACCGACGTTCAAAGCGCGGCCCAACGGCCGTAGATGGCCAGACAATTTCCGATGCAATTGGCATAACTCGAGCCATAGACGTCCTTCCGCGTAGATGCCCAGCAACGGCAGGTCTCTACGGGATTGTGTTGAAAAAGTCTTGTTTTGGATCAGGGCGCTGGAGTTGGCACGACCTTATCGAGTTGTGACGATCGGCGAAGCGGTGAACTTGAGCGAGGCAACAATCCTGCGCGTCAGCTCCGGTCGCTCGACGACCTCCTGCGACGGGCGCTGGGCGAGTCAATTGAGATCGAGTCCGTAGTGGCGGGGGTTGTGGAATACGATTGTCGACCCGAATCAGCTTGAAAACGTGATCCTCAACCTCGCGATCGATGCCCGCGATGCAATGCCCGATGGCGGCAAGCTCACTCTTGAGCTATCGAATGCGACGCTCGACGACGCCTACGTGTCCTCGGTTCCCGACGTCGCCGCCGGCCAGTATGTGATGATGCTGGCCGTCACGGACACCGGAACAGGCATGAGCCAGGAGGTGATGGCGCGCGCTTTTGATCCATTTTTCAGCACGAAGCCCGAGGGTCGGGGTACCGGGCGGGGCCTGAGCATGGCGTACGGCTTCGTCAAGCAGAGCGGCGGGCACATCCGCCTCTACAGCGAGATCGGCGAAGGAACGACCGTCAGGATCTATCTGCCGCGTTCGACCGGCGCGGCAGTTGAAACCAGAGCGGCCACGCCTGCCGATCTGAAGCACGGCAACGAGACAATTCTCGTCGTGGAGGACGACCTGAAGGTTCAGTCGACGGTCGTGGACCTGCTCTCAGGCCTCGGCTATGCGGTGCTCAAGGCCAACGACGCCGACCAGGCGCTGACCGTCGTGGCGAGCGGCGTGCACATCGATCTGCTGTTCACCGACGTGGTGATGCCCGGCGTCCTGCGCAGTCCCGAAATGGCTCGGAGGGCAGTTGCGATGTTGCCGGGGCTGAAGGTTCTTTTTATTTCCGGATACACACAGAACGCCATCGTGCACGGCGGCCGACTGGACCGGGGTGCGGAGCTGCTGAGCAAGCCATATAGCCGTCAGCAACTCGCCGCCAAAGTGCGGCAGGTGCTCGGCACCAGCGATAAAAAGGCGGGCGGAGCAGAAGCGGCCGGCAACCGTGCGGGCAGCGGGCCTGGGGCAGATGGAAACGGGGACGGCCTGCGCATCCTAGTCCTGGAAGACGACGCCGCGTCGCTCGAGGCAACCTGCGAACTGTTGGCGCTGGTCGGGATGCGTCCGCAGCGCGCGGCAAGCGCAGCCCAGGCGCTGAACGCGCTTGACGGAAACGACTTCGACGTCCTGCTCACGGACGTCATCATGCCACTTATGTCGGGCACCGAGCTGGCGCGACGCGCGTGTGCCATTCGTCCGGAACTTCGGATCATTTTCGCTTCGGGAAACGCTGTCCCGGACCACGAGAGCTTCGGCTTCGAATGGTCGGCGCTGCGCAAGCCCTTTACGCTTGATCAGTTGCGTGTCGCCCTGCAACCGGCCGACAGGCGACAGGCCAGCCGTTCTGCCGGTGATGCGTAGTCCGCGACGACCGACAAGGCGAGCGAAAGTACTGGTTCCCAATAGCACGCACGGTTGAGGTCGCAACGCATCGCTGGACGTTCGTCATGACCAGCGCGACGAACTGGCCGGGGACCAGCGCTTGTGCATGTACCCTTTGAATCACATGGCCAGTCAGATACCGTTCCTAGTCGCGAGTGAAAGCGGATGACCCAAGCTGTACCAGTATCGGGCACAGCCTGGGTGCCTGTCCGCTCTCCTCAAGAGACGTTGGCGATGCAGCCGCAAGGGACCGCTTATGGCCGAAAGCACCTGTTCGGCAAACGCTCTCCGGAGCGGACGTCGAAGTCATCAACGGCAGCTTTCCGGCGGATTGACTGGATGCGTACTTCCGGCCAGTTAGAGTCACTCGAATCGGATTCGTGAGCGTCAGATCACGGGCCGACATGAGCCATAAATAGTCGTGGTCTCAGCCTTGCGGCGCTCGCACTTAAGAACGGGTCATCGTGCGGTCGCGTCAGAAGGAGGGGTAACGCCGATCACCATGTTGGGGGCGACGGTATTGGTGAGTTCAAGTAGTGCCGAGTGATATTCCACGGGCGAGGCCACATCGTGCATCCACGACAGGGCCTCTTCAATGCACCGTCGGAATGACCGGGTCACCCCCTCAATGCGCTGCAACGTCGTGAGGTGAGGCAGGACGGCCTCCAGAAACTTGCCCAACACCATCGCCTGCTCGCCAGGAACACCCATTTTCTTTGTGTTGGCCGCCATGAGTTCGACTACCTGGCCCGGCACATCGTCAGTATTGTTCAATTGTCAGACCCGCTCAGAATGTCTGCCAGTCCGAAGCGCCGGTACCGGCCGCGATGACGGTTTCCCTGTTTGCGGTAGTGACTGGCGCCCTCTCGGCCGACGTTGCACGAGGGGGCGTGCGAACGGCCGGTGCCGGCCGACGCGGTTCGCTCCACGAAGCAACTGCCTTTGACGCGGATGGCCCCCTGTCGGCAATCGTGAAGACAGCCACGGCCTCACGCAACCCCTGCGCCTGCTGGGCCATCGACTGCGCCGCTGCCGCGGCTTCTTCCACGAGGGCGGCGTTCTGCTGGGTCACCTGGTCCATCTGGGTGACGGCCTGATTGACCTGCTCGATGCCGGTGCGCTGCTCTTCCGAGGCCGAGGAGATGTCGCCCACAATGTCGGCAACACGCTTCACTGACTTGACGACCTCGCTGATCGTGCTGCCTGCTTCCTCAACGAGCTTTGATCCTTCGTCCACCCGATTCCCCGACTCGCTGATCAAGTCCTTGATTTCCTTGGCTGCGCTTGCACTGCGTTGGGCGAGCGTGCGGACCTCGCCGGCCACGACGGCAAACCCCCGCCCCTGTTCACCGGCGCGAGCCGCCTCGACCGCTGCGTTAAGCGCAAGAATATTCGTCTGGAATGCGATGCCCTCGATAACGGCGATGATCTCTGACATTTTGGCCGAGCTGCCGGAGATCCCGTGCATTGTCTCCACCACACGTCGGACCACGTCGCCGCCACGCTGTGCGATTTCCGACGCCGTGCTGGCCAGCGTGGTTGCCTGCCGTGCGTTGTCCGCGTTATGACGGACGGTGCTGGTCAGATCTTCCATGCTAGAGGCGGTTTCCTCCAGCGACGCCGCCTGCTCTTCGGTGCGCTGGGACAGATCGGTGTTGCCCTGGGCGATTTCGCCGGCAGCGACCGAGATCGACTCGCTGGAGGTCTGGATACCCCGTACGATCGTCGTCAGCTGGTCCTTCATGACGCCCAGCGAGAACAGCAGGCTGCTGCGATCGGCCGCCTTCAACCGGACCGCCGTGTGCAGGTTCCCGGCTGCAATGTCGCTGGCGAGTGCCGCAGCATCGCGTGGCTCACCGCCAAGCTGCCTTGCGAGGCCGCGCGCGATGAGCAACGCCAACGACAGCGCAATTGTCGATGCAGCGACGATCAGTCCGATCACACGGGCAACAGCATGCGAATACGCCTGGCCTGCCGCCGTGCCTTCGCGGACCGATCCCGCCACATTCACGTCAATGATGATGGTGATGTCCTTTTCAATTGCGGAGCGAATCGTGGTCGCCCGACCTTTCAACAGCGACATGGCGTCCGCCCCCTTGCTCTCTTTCGCCAGGGCATGGATCTGTTGATCGATCTGCATGTATTGCGGCATCAGCGTCTGGATGTCCGCGAACGCAACCTTTTCCTCCGGCTCCGAGATGAGTTTCTCGTATTCGGCGACCGCGTGATCATAGGTCGCAATGCGGGCCTGGCTTTGCGACTCGGCGTCCTGGATTTCAGCGGGGGTCTGTGCAGTGGCAAGGCGGTATTCGGCAAGGCGGATGTCGCGCAGGCCGGCCTGCATCTGCAGGCTATCGTGCGCCCGCCGAGACAATCGCCGCGTTCGGCCGTCGGACGCTAGCCGGCCAGGAACGGCCCTTCACAATCTGTTCGCAAACGTCCGCTGATAAGGGGCGAGCCGCCCTTCGGTGTTCTCAGGTTGAGCGGCAGCTTCGCGAGCCTTGGTCCTCGATCCAATTCAAAGGTGACTCAATCTCCTTAACGGCATGTGCGAGAAGGTCCAGCAGGTTGGCGTCGACCACGCCCACTTTCGTCCGTCATCGGGATCGCATGTCGGCCTTCTGCACTGGCTTGGGTTATAACGGCACGACACGTTCTGGGCGCATCTCCTCGCCGGGCAGGGTGAACTGAAACGTCGCACCGCGTCCGGTTCTGGGATTTGCATACAAACGGCCGCCATGCGACTCGATGATCCGCCGACTGATGGACAGTCCCATCCCCGTGCCGTTCTGTTTCGTCGTGAAAAACGCTTCAAAAATGCGCTCGGGTTCGTTGGTCGGAAGCCCGGTACCCGAATCGCTCACCGAGACCAATAACTGATCATGCTCGGTCCTCTTCGATCCGATGATCAGTTCACCACCGGTGTCCTGCATTGCCTCGATGCCATTGAGCATGAGGTTCATCAGGACCTGCTGAAGCTGTACGCGATGTGCTGTTGTCCTCGGAAGCCCCATATCGAGCTCGGTTCGGATCGAAATGGACTTCCGATCGGCGGCGTCCCGCAGCAAAACCGTCATTTCCTGAACGATTTCGTTCAGGTCCAACAGTTCCCGCTCTGGCGTGCTTCGCCTGTAGAGTGAGTCAATGCCGTCAATGATGCTGGAGGCACGCATGACGGCCGCGAGCATTCCCGAGGCGGCGTCGCATGCCTCTGTAATATCGGGGGCGTCACGCCGAAGCCATTGCATGCACGCGCCCGCGCTCGTGACCGCGGCGGCCATCGGCTGCTTGATTTCGTGAGCCAGGGAGGCGGTCAGCTCCCCCATCATGCTGACGCGATTGATGCGCGCGAGATCTGTCTCGAGCAGGCGCAAACGTTCGCGCTCTGTTTCAGCACGTTTTCGGTGGGTGATATCGTTGCTCGACTCCAGAGCTGCCACCGGCACACCCTGCGCATTGCGTTGCAACGACCAACGGCTCTCCACTGGTAGCTGTGTTCCGTCTTTCCTGGTACGCACCAGCTCGCCTTCCCAGTGATCAGCATCACGCAGCTCCGCCGTGATTCGCTCGAACGGTACTGGTAAGATCGTCTTCAGAAGCTCGGGAGCAAGCTCGCCTTTGGCGTCCTCTGTTGACCATCCGTACAACGCCTCCGCGCCACGATTCCAGTACGTGATAACTCCGTTCATGTCGCAAACACAAATAGCGTCATGCGTCAAATTAAGCAGACTCGCCTGTTCCCGTAGCGTTTCTTCAGTGCACTTTCGCTCAGTGATATCCGTCAGCGCTCCTACGAAGAGGAAACTATCCGGATTCTCGCCGGTAAAACCATGAGCCACCGCTCGCACGTATTTGACAGAACCGTCGGACAACACCAGGCGATGCTCGGCCGTGAAGGCGTGCCTCTCGATCGAGGCACGGTCGAGGATTTTCCGCAAACGCGTCCGGTCCTCCGGATGAGTTCGGTCGATCACCATCTGAACGGTGGGCTTTGTCGCACGGTCGCAGGCAAAAATTCGATAGGTCTCATCGGACCAGTAGATTTCCCCGCTCGCAACGTTCCAGCCGAAACTGCCCGTGTGGCTGAGCCGCTGCGCCTCCGCCAGATACATTTCGCTTCGGCGTAGCGCCTCTTCTGCCTTCTTGCGTTCGGTTCGTTCCTGGGCTTCGCGCAACGCTCGTTCAACTGAAGGCACCAGCCTTGATAGTCGCGTTTTCAGAACATAATCCGTCGCCCCAATCTTAAGTGCTTCGATCGCCACTTCTTCGCCAAGCGTGCCGGAAACAAAGATAAACGGCAGTTCTGGACGGACACTCAACGCGAGTTTTAAAGCAGAGAGACCATCGAATGAAGGAAGTTTATAATCAGCGAGAATCAGTTCAATTTCAACCGTTCGTAGAGCCGTCATAAATTCCGCACGAGACTGGACGCGGACTACCTGGCAGACGCGATGAGCTTCTTCGAGGAGCTCTTGAATGAGCTCCGCGTCATACATATTATCCTCTAGCAACAGAATGCGGAGCGGAGACATTATCGTACCTTTTTGATGCTGCCGGGCGGCGGCTCATTGATGAGTGCCCAGAAGACGCCTAGTTCCTTGACGGCATTGATAAATTCGTGAAAATCGACCGGCTTTACTACATATGCGTTAACCCCGAGGTTGTAGCTTTTCACCATGTCTTTTTCCTCATGGGACGATGTCAGCACCACCACAGGTATTATCTTCAGGTGCTCGTCGGACTTGATTTTCTCCAGGACTTGCAAACCATCGACCTTGGGAAGTTTCAGGTCGAGCAGCAAGACCGCCGGATTTTCGCTCGAGCGCGCAGAAAACTGTCCCCTGCAATAAAGGTAATCCAGAGCCTCTTTTCCGTCTCGGGTGACCGCTACGTCATTTGCCAAATTGTATTCCGCCAGCGCGGCCAAAGTGAGTTCGACGTCTCTCGGGTCGTCCTCAACGAGCAAAATGCGTCCCAATTCGTTCATAGTATGCTCGCAATCCTATTGGTCGTCGCATCCCGTGCTTTAGGCAGGGAGAAATAGAAAGTGGCACCGCGGTCAAGCATTCCCTCGGCCCGGACCTTTCCGCCATGGCGCACGA